>JACRIU010000100.1 GCA_016235775.1 Hydrogenophilales bacterium | reverse complement strand
CTAAAATCCAATTACTTGAACTTCGGTATAGGTACTTCATTACTTCGATTTACTTAGCTCTAAACTTACGCCTAAAACCAAGCCCCAAAGCACTCAGCACCCACACCTATCGGCTGTTTATGTTTTTAAAGAACAGGTCGCTGTGAAAGCGGAAGCGCGCATTATACCGATGGGAGAAAGGGGGTCAAGGGATTTTTACGAATTGATTACATTGCGTGTTTTTGCCCGGGAAATTAACAATTTTTTATACCGTCAACGCCATCGCAATCGCCTCGTTCATGGGGAGACAATCATCAAACAAGGAGAGAGATCATGAACACAAAATGGATTTCATTCGTCGTGGGTACGCTGATGACACTCGGCACATCCAGCGTCTTTGCCGACCACACCGAAACTGTCATCGGCGCGGCGGTCGGTGGCGCGGCAGGGGCCGTCATCGGCAATAAAATGGGTGGGCGCAACGATGCGGTGATCTGGAGCGCGATTGGCGGCGCTACCGGCGCAGTAGTGAGGCGCAGCTTAGGCGAGCCCCATGAACGGCAAGTGGTGGTGCGGGAAAGCGTGCGCTATGAAGAAGACGATCATTATGTGGTCGTGCACCGGCCCGTCCACGTACGGCGCGTTTACTATGAAGAACGTCCGCGCTACTACAAAGTGAAGCATCACAATAAATATCACCGCCATCATCACCGCGACTGGGATGAAGATTGATCATTAATTTATGTGCCATGAAAGCGGCTACAGCACGTGCCACTCGCCCTCTTCTGTACGGCATGCTTTGCCTTTTTTCTGCGATTTCTTGTCTTCGTAAGTCGATTGTGCAATAAATTCCCGGCACATTTTTCCATCTTCCTTAAAACCACGGGTGGGTGTCAGCAGATATTGCACCCCCGTCGATTCGTTGAGCCATTCGATGCTCTGCTTATCTTTGGCCAATTCCAGTGCATGCCCAAAACATGCGCGATCGGCTTCATCCATATCGCGCCCCACCTTGGCGCCAATCGCCGCACCCAGCACCGTACCGACAATAATCGCCACCGTGCGGCCATCGCCCTTGCCGATTTGCGAGCCCACCGCCCCACCCACCACGCCGCCCAGCACCGCGCCGACCGCCGCGCGATTGCAATGTCCGCTCAAGACACCATAATCCTTGGGCCACTTCTTGCCGCTGTACCCAAGATAATAAGGATCATGCTTCTTGCGCCAACCATGTGCCGGCGCATGCGAAGGCGGGTCGGCATAAGACACCGCCGGTAACAACAGCCCGGCCCCCGCGACGAAACAGGCCCACAATCCGAATGAATGCATGAATTTCCGCAACATGATGCACCTCCAGAATAGTCGATACGAATGAGGATAAACGCGAGCGTCAATTATTAGATGACAAGGGTTACTCTAAACGCAAAATACTCGATCGCAGATTGCACTATTGTCATGTGGCCTTTTTTGTCCGTTCGCTTTGAAGCTAGCGGCCCAAGCACTATAATCCGCAGCTCATGCCGGTTTAGCACAGCGGTAGTGCAGCGGTTTTGTAAACCGAAGGTCGGGGGTTCGATTCCCTCAACCGGCACCAGTTTCCCTCCGGCCCCTATTTCCACGCCTGCAATAAAACGCGTCAGCCCGTTTTCTGGCGCGCTTGGCGGTACTCCACTGCCAAGCTGCCACCCACCGCCTTCCACTGCTGAATTTCGTCTTCGAGCAAGGTTTCGGTGAGCGGGCTGCCGGCGAGCCACTGCGGATCGATGATCAAGCGAAGCGTGCTGCCATCGCGTTGATAGCACAGCGCGTCATGATCCGGATCGCGCCGGTTGCGGCAGAGCAGAACGGCCAGGCGCAAGATCGCGATCAATTCCCAGCTTTCTTCCTCGATCGCTTGCTCTTTAACCGCTTTGGCCAGGCCACCGCGATGCGTGCGCGCCAGACGCGAGAGCCGCGCCTGATCGATTTTGGAAAAGCCCGGCATGTCGGCATTGCCCAGGATGTACGCGGAATGTTTGTGGTAACCGGCATGCGCGATGGTAATCCCCACTTCATGCAGGCGCGCCGCCCAAATCAGCAAGCGCCGGGCGCTTTCCGCATCTTGGGTGATATGCGCGGCGACTTGATCGAACAGGACCAGGGCCAGCGCTTCCACCCGCGCGGCTTGAGCGGCATCCACATGATAGCGGCGCATGAATTGCGTGACGGTCGCGTCGCGCTGGTCGTGGTGATGAAAGCGGCCGAGCAAATCGAGCAATACGCCTTCACGCAACGCGCCGCCGGTCACGGCCATCTGCTCGATATCGAGCTCGGCGAAAATTCCGGCCATGATGCTGAAACCACCAGGCAAGACCGGAATGCGGTCACCCTGTAAGCCGGGCAGCGTCAAGGCTTTCACCTCGCCGGCTTTCACCAGCAGCGCACGCAACTTCTCGATGCCGCGCGCGGTAATGCCGCCATCGCTCCATCCATTCTGCTGCATGATATCGGCCAACGCGCGCGCCGTGCCGGAGGAGCCGATCGCCTCTTGCCACGCGCCGGCGGCAAACCGGCTGGCGATCACTTGCACTTGCGCGCGCGCGGCCAACTCAGCTTTCTGCAGCGCACCCTTGCCGATTTTGCCATCCGGGAAAAAGCGCTGCGAGAAACTCACGCAGCCCATGTAGAGGCTTTCCATCTCCAGCGGATCGAAGCCCTGCCCGATAATGAATTCGGTCGAACCGCCGCCGATATCCACCACCAAGCGTTTGGCGGCGGAAATCGGCAGGCCGCGAGACACACCCAGATAAATCAGGCGCGCTTCTTCGTGCCCGGCGATGATATCGATGGGGAAACCCAGCGCATCTTCCGCTGCGCGAATGAAGGCGCGGGCATTTTTGGCGACGCGGAATGTGTTGGTGCCGACAACGCGCACCGCCTCGCGCGGCAAATCGCGTAGGCGTTCATTAAAGCGTCTGAGACAAGCGAGTGCGCGTTCTTGCGCGGCGGGGTCGAGTTGATTGTCGTCCGTCAGGCCAGAGGCGAGACGCACGGATTCCTTGAGCGAATCGAGAGGATAGATTTGATCGTCGATGATGCGCGTGATCTGCAGCCGGAAACTATTCGAGCCCAGATCGACCGCAGCGATGGTGTCGTGTGCTGGCAAGGCGGGCCGACCTAGCGAGACACTTCCTTTTCCATCTCTTCGACACTGGTATGGCGCACGTCCTTGCCCTTGACCATGTACACCACATACTCGGACATATTCTTGGCGTGGTCGCCCATGCGCTCGATGGCTTTGGCGGCAAAAATGATTTCGATAAACATGGAGATCGTGCGCGGGTCTTCCATCATGTAGGTGACGAGGTGGCGCAGCACCATGCGGTATTCTTCGTCCACCGACTCATCGAGCCGCGCAATTTGCGTCGCATTGCTCGCTTCCAGCCGGGCGAAGCCATCCAGTGCTTTGCGCAGCATATCCAGTACGATGCTCGTCATGTGCTTGATTTCGGTGAAGCGCGGCGAGACGATGCGATCGGTTTCGTAGATCAGCTTCGCCATGCGCGCGACCTTGGAGGCCTCGTCGCCGATGCGCTCCAGATCGGTGATGGTTTTAATCACCGTCAACAGCATGCGCAGATCGCGCGCGGTCGGCTGGCGGCGCGCGATGATCATGCTGCACTCTTCGTCCAGCGCAACTTCCAGCGCGTTCACCCGATGATCGTTGGCCATCACGGTATTCGCCAACTCCACGTCGCCCGAGGCAAGCGATTCCATGGCATTGATGATCTGCTCTTCGACCAAACCGCCCATTTGCAGCACGCGGGCGCGCACTGCTTCCAACTCCTGGTCGAACTGTTTTGAAATATGTTCAGGCATCGCCTTCTCCCGCTACTGAAACTTTTAGAATATAGAGATGCATTATTGCACTTTTATGGCAAAGCGCTAATGCGGCTTTAATACCGTGACGCCATGTGGCGTACCCATCAGGAATACATCCGCCGGGCGCCGCGCAAACAAGCCATTGGTCACCACGCCGGTAATCTGATTGATCGCGGTTTCCAATTCCACCGGGTTCATGATTTCCAGATTGTGCACATCCAGGATAACGTTGCCGTTATCCGTGGTAAATCCCTCGCGCAGCTTGGGCTGGCCGCCCAGGCGCACCAGCTCGCGCGCCACATAGCTGCGCGCCATCGGGATCACTTCCACCGGCAGCGGAAATTTGCCCAGCATGCCGACCAGCTTGCTCTCGTCGGCGATGCACACGAATTTCTTGGCGCACGCAGCCACGATTTTCTCGCGCGTCAGCGCGCCGCCGCCGCCTTTGATCATGTGCATGTGCTCGGTAATCTCATCCGCGCCATCCACATACACCGGCATCTCGCCCACGGAGTTGAGGTCCAGCACGGCAATGCCGTGGCTTTTCAAGCGCTGCGCAGTGGCCTCGCTGCTGGCAACCGCGCCGTCAATTTTGTGTTTGATCTTGGCCAAGGCATCGATGAAGTGGTTGGCGGTGGAGCCGGTGCCCACGCCGATAATGCCAAGCTCAATATTGGCTTCGACATACTCGATGGCGGCGATGGCCGTGGCTTTTTTCATTTCGTCTTGCGTCATGGTGTCTTCTTAAATATCGTCATAAAGCCGACAGGATAGCGCCTAAGGCGGATTTTCTCAATTAGAATAGGGGTTTTAGCGCACTTTACAAAAAAATGACCGCCCCTGATTACCTGAAAAAAATCCTCACCAGCCGCGTTTACGACGTGGCGCTGGAAAGCCCGCTCGACGTCGCACCGGTGCTCTCGCAACGGCTCGGCAACACCGTGCTGCTCAAGCGCGAAGACATGCAAAGCGTGTTCTCCTTCAAGCTGCGCGGCGCATACAACAAAATGGCGCATCTGCCGCCGGCCGCTTTGAAGCGCGGCGTGATCGCCGCTTCCGCCGGCAACCATGCGCAAGGCGTGGCGCTCGCCGCGCAGCGCCTCGGCTGCAGCGCCACCATCGTCATGCCCGCCACCACGCCGCAGATCAAAGTCTCGGCCGTGAAAAATCGCGGTGCGAAAGTCATCCTGCACGGCGATTCCTACGACGAGGCCTATCACCACGCGCGCAAGCTGGAAAAGAAACACAAGCTCACCTTCGTCCACCCCTACGACGACCCGGATGTGATCGCCGGCCAGGGCACGGTCGGCATGGAAATCCTGCGCCAGCACGGCGAGCCGATTCACGCCATCTTCGTGCCGGTGGGCGGCGGCGGCTTGATCGCCGGCATCGCCGCCTATGTCAAAGCCTTGCGCCCGGAAATCAAAATCATCGGCGTCGAACCATCGGATGCCGATGCCATGTACCGCTCGCTCAAGAAAAAGGAGCGCGTGCTGCTCACCCAAGTCGGCCTGTTCGCGGACGGCGTCGCGGTGAAGCAAGTCGGCGAAGAAACCTTCCGCCTGTGCCGGCAATACGTGGATGAAATCGTGCTGGTGGACACGGATGAAATCTGCGCCGCGATCAAAGACGTGTTCAACGACACGCGTTCCATCCTGGAGCCGGCGGGCGCACTCAGCATCGCGGGGGCCAAGGCCTATGCTACGCGCCACAAACTCAAAGATAAAATCCTGGTCACCATCGCCAGCGGCGCCAATATGAATTTCGACCGCCTGCGCCACGTATCGGAACGCGCCGAACTGGGCGAGCAGCGCGAAGGCATCCTCGCCGTCACCATCCCCGAGACGCCGGGCAGCTTCAAGAAATTCTGCGCCCTGCTCGGCCCGCGCAACATCACCGAATTCAACTACCGCTTCGCCGACCCGAAAGTGGCGCACGTGTTCGCGGGGATTGAAGTGCAAGAGCGCGGCGACATCACCCAGCTCGTCACCGCATTGAAAAAAGCCGGCATCACCGCACTCGACCTCACAGACAACGAAATGGCCAAACTGCACATCCGCCACCTCGTCGGCGGCCGCGCGCCCCTGGCCCAAAACGAACTGCTCTACCGCTTCGAATTCCCCGAACGCCCCGGCGCGCTGATGCGTTTTTTAAACAGCATGAGCAAAGGCTGGAACATCAGCCTATTCCACTACCGCAACCACGGCACCGACTACGGCCGCGTCCTGGTCGGCATCCAAGTGCCGCCGAAAGACAAGCCAGCGTTTCAAGTGTTCTTGGATAAACTGGGCTATGCGTATTGGGATGAGAGCAAAAACCCGGCGTATAAGTTGTTTTTAGGTTGAGCCGGAACGTGTAGCGCCGGCATCCTGCCGGCATGCAAGCAGGATGCTTGCGCTACAAAAGGCCCGCCGATCTTCGATTACAGTATCGGGCTAATACTGGCGCGCTTCGAATCACCGGTGGTTTGGTTTTTCGGGGCCCCTCTGCACCGCCGAGTAGCACAGCTAAGCCGGGGAATTCGGCGAGGACTGTCTGAGCGCGTGGCCGCGCAGCGGATCGCGCGAGTTCCGCAGCCGCCCGGTTTGGCGAGCAACGCAGGGAACCCGAAGGGCGGTAAAGGGGGTGTCTTTTTCTTGGGTTACCTTCTTTTGGACAAGCAAAAGAAGGTAACTGCCCCGCCGGGGCATGACCGGCCAAAAATGTTTTTAGGCTCATGCGCGTAGCGCACCCAACATCAGAAGGCTAAATAAGCAAATGAACTTAGCAACGTTACGCGTCTCAGGAACTGATGCCGCCCTCGATACGATCAAAAAAACATTGTCCCTTGATCTCGATACGCAGTGGCGCAAAGGGGATATAAGACGCAATGGCCGCAAGCAGGAATCGTCAGGGTTCAATTCCACTATCGCAGATGCTGAAAACCCGATAGAACTGCTTCGCCTTATCCGTATTTTCTTAGCGCAATGCAAAGAGAAAGCCGTTGTGTTTTCTCAATTTAAACTTGAAGCCGAATTGGATATCGGCTTCTCAGTCGGGGACTCTAAGCAATTTTTTGCTAGCGTGGAGTTCTCCCCATCTGAATTATTGTCATTTGCGGAAAGTGATCTGTTACTCAGAGTCTCAGCATACCCGACATCTGACGAAGCAAACGCCGATGAGGAAACCGCATAACTGCCACGTCTATTCTGGCAATAAATTCACTGTTGCGACGCCAGTCCGCTGGGCAATCATCTCACCGCACCGTCGCCCTAACCTGCCTTATCCAAACCGTCTTCGCATTCACAAATTCATGTATCCCGTGATGCGATAACTCCCGCCCAAACCCCGACGCCTTTACCCCCCCAAACGGCAAGCGCGGATCCGATTTCACTATGCCGTTGATGAAGGTGCACCCCGCCTGAATTTGCGTAGCCAAAGTTTCAGCCCGCGCCACGTCTTTGCTCCAAATCGATGAGCCCAAACCAAACCGGCTTGCATTCGCGATTTGCAGCGCATGCGCTTCGTTCTCGGCGCGGATCACGATCGCGACGGGGCCGAATAGCTCTTCATGATAGGCGCGGGTCTTGGCGGTGACGTGATCGAGGATCGAGGGGGGGTAGTAGAAGCCTTCGCGTGCATCCGGCTGGCAGCCGGTAAGTGCGACGGCGCCTTGTGCGATGGAGTCGGTGACTTGTTGGTGCAGGGTTTCGCGCAAATCGAGCCGGGCCATGGGGCCGATTTGCGTTGCGTCTTCGGTCGGGTCGCCGAGTTTGAGCGCTTCGGTTTTGGTTTTGAATTCGTGCAAAAACGCCTCGGCGATTTCCGGCGCCAGGATGAAGCGCTTGGCTGCGATGCAGGATTGGCCGCAATTCATGAAGCGCGACGCCACCGCCATATTGCTGGTGAAATCCAAATCCGCGTCACGCAATACGATGAATGGATCGGAGCCGCCCAACTCCAACACGCATTTTTTCAAATGCTGTCCGGCTGCGGCCGCGACTTTGCGCCCGGCAGCTTCGGAGCCGGTGAGGGTGACCGCTTGCACATGCGGGCTCGCGATCACGTCCACCACTTGATCCGCTTCGATCATCAGCGTGGTGAATAGGCCATCCGGTAAACCGCTGTCACGGAAGATCGTTTCTATCATTTGCGCGCATTGCGGCACGTTGGAGGCATGCTTCAACACCACGGCGTTGCCCGCCATCAGCGCCGGTGCGGCCGCGCGGAATACTTGCCAGAAGGGGAAATTCCACGGCATGACGGCGAGCACCACGCCCAGCGGGTAATGCGCGACGTAGCTTTTGCCCGCATCCGATTCCACCATTTCGGGCTTTAAAAATGATTCGGCGTGCTCCGCATAATAATCGCAGCCGCCCGCGCATTTTTCCACCTCGGCGCGGGATTCACGCAACAGCTTGCCCATTTCCTGGGTGATGAGCATGGCGTATTGATCGCGATGCACGCGCAGATGAATCGCCGCGTCGCGCAATATTTCGGCGCGTTGAGTGAACGATGTTTGCGCCCAAGCCGTCTGCGCGGCGCGGGCTTTCTCCAAGGCGAGGGCTAATCGATGGCTATCCCAGCTCGGGTAAGTATGCATGACCTTATTGACGCTCGGGTTGAGGCTCACGTAGGGCATTGTGTTATCCTTATTGCTGGCGCAACACCGCGCCACAGGCCTTAATATAGCAGGTATGGTCAGAATCTTTCAGGGCCTCGGCATGCCGCGCATCACGCAATTCACCGCCGCCCTTTTCATCGCGCTCCAATTCATTTTCGTCCCCGCATTCGCCGCGCCGGACGACGATTTTCTTGCCGCGCGCGACACCTTCAACGCGCGCAATGGTGCTCGCCTCGATCAATATGCGCGCAAATTGCAAGAGCATCCGCTCGCACCGTTTGTGCACTATTGGCAGCTCTCGCTCAATCTCGATGCCGCCAAACCGGAAGAGGTTAAAGCCTTTTTGGATGGGCATGGCGATGTTCACGTTTCCGACCGCCTGCGCGCCGAGTGGCTGAAGGTGTTGGGTAAACAAAAACAGTGGGAGCAGTTTCAAGCCGAACTCCCACGCTTGGTCAATGAAGACGCGGAGGTCGCCTGCTACCAACTGCAAGCGCGCTTGGCCGTGCTACCCACCGACAAAGCGCCCCTAGCCGAGGCCAAGCGCCTTTGGTTTTCCGGCGCCGATCTGGCCAGCAGTTGCAATCCGCTATTCGAGCAACTCGCCGATGAAGAATTGCTGAGTGTGGATGATGTGTTCGCGCGCCTGCGCCTGGCCTTGGAGGCGGGAAATGTGAGCGTTGCGCGCTATGTCGCGCAATACCTGCCCGGCAAATACCAAAGCGGCGTGAAGCCCTTGGAATCGGCCGCCGACAATCCCTCGCGCTTCTTGGAAAAGCACAGCTATGACCTGTCCGCGCGCGGCGGGCGGGAGATGGTGCTGTTCGCCATTCACCGCATCGCGCGCACCGATCCGGAGCAGGCGATTCATCGCTGGGAATCGATCAAGTCGCAGTTCAGCCCCGAAGAACAAGCTTACGTCGCAGGCCAAATCGCGCTACATCTGGCGCGCCGGCACGAACCCAATGCACTGGCTTGGTTCGGCTATGCGAAAGAAGCGCCGCTCTCCGATTTGCAGTTGGCCTGGAAGGCGCGCGCCGCGATGCGCGCGCAGGATTGGAATGCGCTGCTCTCCGCCATCGCCTGGATGAGCGAAGCCGAAAAGCGCCGCCCCGAATGGCGCTATTGGTTTGCGCGCGCGTTGAAATCCCTGGGCCTGCCGGTAGCGGCGGATGAGCAATTCGCAGTCTTATCGCGCGAGCATCATTTTTATGGCCAGCTCGCGAGCGAGGAGTTGGGTGCGATCATCGGCCCGGCCGTGGCGACTTACAAGCCGGCGGAAGAAGAAATTAAAACCATGGCCAACAACCCGGCCTTGCAACGCGCGCTGGCCTTGTACCGGCTCAATCTGCGCCTCGAAGGACTGCGCGAATGGACCTGGGCCATCCGCAAATTCGACGATAAGCAACTGCTCGCGGCGGCGGAATTGGCGCGCCGCAACGACCTGTATGACCGCGCCATCAATACCGCCGATCGCACCCAGCAATTGCATGATTTCAGCTTGCGCTACCCCGCGCCGTACCTCGATACGATGCAGGGTTATACCAAGCCGCTCAACCTGGATGACGCCTGGGTGTACGGCCTGGTGCGGCAAGAAAGCCGCTTCATTCAAGTCGCCAAATCCAGCGTCGGCGCTTCGGGCATGATGCAACTGATGCCTGCCACCGCAAAATGGGTCGCGAAAAAACTCGGCATGAAAAGTTTCAGCCTCGGCGTGGTGAACAAGCTCGACACCAACTTCGCGCTCGGCACGTATTACATGAAGCATGTGCTGGATACGCTGAGCGGCAGCCCGGTGCTAGCCACCGCCGCCTACAATGCCGGCCCCGGCCGCGCGCGCAAGTGGCAAGAGATGAAGCCGATGGAAGCCGCGGCCTATGTCGAATCCATCCCCTTCAACGAAACCCGCGACTACGTAAAAAAGGTGATGAGCAACAGCGCCTACTACGCCGCGCGCTTCGGCAATCCGCTCACTTCACTCAAGAAACGGCTGGGCATCATTCCCGGCCGGTCGAAGGAAGAACTGCCGAGCGACGAGCCTTAAAGAATCTAGCCACAGAGGACACAGAGAAACCCCACCCACTGAGACGAGCACATGTTTTTCTCTGTGCCCTCTGTGACCTCTGTGGCAAAAGTTTTTTTGTTAGGTACGCCCCATGAACACCCGCCAACACTGGGATATTTTCTGCACGGTCGTCGATAACTACGGCGATATCGGCGTGTGCTGGCGGCTCGCGCGCCAGCTCGCTGCCGAGCATGGCTTGACGGTGCGGCTGTGGGTGGATGATCTGGAGAGCTTCGCCAAGCTCGCGCCGCAACTCGACCCGCAACAGGACCAGCAACAAATCAGCCAAGTCGAAATTCAGCGCTGGCGCCCCCCCTTTGCGCAGACGGCGCCGGCTGATGTGGTGATCGAAGCCTTTGCCTGCCATTTACCGGAGACCTATATCGCCGCCATGGCGGCGCAGGCGGCCAAACCGGTGTGGATCAATTTGGAATACCTCAGCGCGGAAAACTGGGTGGAAGATCATCACAGCCTGGCCTCGCCACATCCCCGGCTGCCGCTGACCAAGTATTTTTATTTCCCCGGCTTTTCACTGAATACTGGCGGCTTGATTCGAGAAGCGGGGCTCATGGCGGCGCGCGATGCGTTTCAGAACAATCCCAGCGCACATACCGAATGGTGGCGTGGGCTGAATACAGAACCCGCGCCGAATGCGCTCAAAATTTCCCTGTTCGCCTATCCCACCGCTCCAGTCGCCCCTCTATTGCAGGCTTGGATCCACTCGGCCACACCGATTTTTTGTGCGCTGCCGGAGACGCCGCTCTCCACCACTATCGCCCAAGCGCTGAATGTGGACCCGATTCGCGCCGGAACCCGCGTCGTGCGCGGCAATCTGACCCTGGCCGGCATCCCGTTTCTGGCCCAGGAAGCTTATGACCGGCTGCTGTGGGCATGCGACCTGAATTTCGTGCGCGGCGAGGATTCTTTCGTGCGCGCCCAATGGGCCGCCAAGCCCTTCGTATGGCAAATCTACCCCCAGCACGATGCGGCGCATGAGGCCAAATTGGAGGCATTTATCACTCGCTATGGCGCGCCTGAATTGGCCGCCCTCCTGCGCGCCTGGAACGGCCGGGGCGACCCGGCCCACGCCTGGCTTGCCTATGCCGCCGCCCTGCCGGACTTGACCACCCACGCCCGCCAGTGGGCAATTACCCAGGCCAAACTGCCGGATTTGGCCGCCAACCTGGTGAAATTTAGCCAAAATCCGTTATAATGCGCGGTTTTTCCCCTTCTGATTTTTAGGTACCGTATGAAAACCGCACAAGAACTGCGCGCTGGCAACGTCGTCATGATCGGCAACGACGCGATGGTGGTGCAGAAAGCCGAATACACCCGCTCCGGCCGCAACGCCTCCGTGGTGAAACTGAAAATGAAAAACCTGCTCACCGGCGCAGGCAGCGAAACCGTGTACAAAGCCGACGATAAGTTCGACACCGTGACGCTGGAGCGCAAGGAAGCGACCTACTCCTACTTTGCCGACCCGATGTATGTGTTCATGGACACCGACTACGAGCAGCATGAAGTCGAAAAGGACAACCTGGGCGAAGCCATCAACTATCTCGAAGACGGCATGCCGGTCGAAGTCGTGTTCTATCAAGGCCGTGCCTTGTCGGTCGAAATGCCGACCTCGCTGGTGCGCGAAATCACCTACACCGAACCCGCCGTGCGCGGCGACACCTCGGGCAAGGTGCTGAAACCCGCCAAGCTCGCCACCGGGTTTGAAATTCAGGTACCGCTATTCTGCGCGACCGGCGACAACATCGAAATCGACACCCGCACCCACGAATACCGCCGTCGCGTCAACGCGTAAGGCGCGTGTCGCACCAAATGCAACGGGGCCAGTGGCCCCGTTTTTTATTCCCGCTATTTTCACCCTCAATGAAGCTTCGTCGCAGTGCTTCCAGCCGCTACTTATTTTCGGCTAACCAAAGGAAATTGCTCTGGGTGAAAAACAGATTCGACCGCCAAATCGATATCCAGCTCAGGCCAGTAAAGATGATCTAACGAAGGCAGTTCGACATTCAACAACTTCCCAATAGGTGCATCTTTGAACCAAGGGAACTGCTCGAATGAT
Organism: Hydrogenophilales bacterium; assembly: GCA_016235775.1. Lineage (GTDB taxonomy): Bacteria > Pseudomonadota > Gammaproteobacteria > Burkholderiales > Thiobacteraceae > RBG-16-58-11. Next base: position 30,469 of record JACRIU010000100.1, on the reverse strand, counting down.
AGAAACACTTCCTGGTTGCGAATCAGCAACCAGAACCCATGCTTTGAAACATTGGTAACTTCAACTTCCGAAGTGCTCGCGCCAAGCGTTGCGGATGTCATCTTCATGCTCCCGAATAAGTCGAAGCGCTGCATTTAATTCCGACTGAGCCAATCCATGGCTCTGCGCCACCTCAATCTCCGGTTCAAGCCAGAATTTTGCTTCGCCATTTTGCCCATAGACGTGGACATGCATTCTCGGTTCCTCTCGCGAGAAGAAATAAAACCGGAAACCACCACCCCGAAATACCGTTGGGCTCATAACGAAACTATACGCTTAAGCTTTGTAAGGCGGAACCGCTCTCACCGCGTCTGTTGCACCTGCTTCAAACGCTGTTCGACAAACGCTTGCAGCTCCGGTGCGAGCGCATTGCTGGCGCGGGCGCGTGTGTAGGCTTGTTCCGCGTCGGAGTAGCGCTTTTCTGCTTGCAAGGAGATACCCAGGCCCATGAGCCAATTGGCTTGATTGGGGTGGGTCTTGAGCGCCGCTTGAAACTGCGCAATCGCTTCCGCATGACGCCCCGCGCGCTGCAACAAGGCGGCGTGAAAGCCGTGATACTCGCCCTGGCTGCCGGCTTCACGCGCGTATTTTTCCAGTGTCGCCAGCGCCGCCGCTTGATCGCCGCGTTCGAATTGCACGCGCGCCAAGGCCATCGCCTGGGTCGCGGGCGCAAGATTCAATTGCAAGCCTTCTTGCAGTAATTGCTCGGCCTGGGCATAACGCTTGGCCTCGACATGAATGCCCAGCAGCACTTGGCGCGCGCTCAAGTTGCGCGGGTCGAGGCGCAAGATATCCTCCAGTGCGGCTTGCGCGTCCAGCATCCGGCCTTGCGAAATGAGCGATAAGGCCTCGCGGTAGCGGTTTTCCGAGCGCTGTTCCTTGGACACTTGCTTGAAGCCCGCGGCATTGACGGGCTCCACGCCGGGTTTGGTTTTGGCCGCCGCTTCCGGCTTGTCGTTTGATGTTAGTGCTGGTTCGCTCTTCGCGCTGACAAGATACTTGGCGCCAGCGGATTTTGCTTCGACGGGTTTTACCGGCTGTGCTTTGGGGGCCGGTTCTTCCGGTGCGGGTAGCGCCGCTTCAAGCAACGGTGCGGGTAATGGCTTGAGGCTGTCGGCGGATTTCAGTTGCGGCTCGGTGACGGCCGCCTGGGGGGGCGGCGTTATCGCCACCGGGGGGAGAGAGGCGGCCGGTTTCATTTTCCAAGTCGCGGCAACTTGCCAGCCCAACACGCCGAGCAGCACTACCAAACCGGCGATCAACACAACGATCCATGGCCGGCGCGACGCGGCAGGCAAGCGCGCCGGCACCGCGCGCACGAGGCCCGGCATGCGCTTTTGCACCGCGTCGTCGTGGCGCTCCTCCAGCTCTTGCAGCATGCGATTGATCACGCTCATCGCAGCAGCGCCCAACTGCCGATCCCCAGGCCCACGCCCAGCAGCGCCAACGCAGCCCACAGCCAGCGCGTCCGGCGCCCGGGCTTGGCTGCCGGCGTATCTGACGCGGCAACGCGGATATGTTTTTCTTCCACCTGCTGCTTGCCCTCGCCGAACACCAGGAGCAGTGATTTGTGGCAGATGATATTCACCAGCCGCGGCACGCCGCCGCTGGCGCGATACAGGGCAGCGAGTGCGCCCTTGCTGAACAAAGTGCCGCCTTGCTGGCCCGCCACGGTCAAGCGGTGGGCGACGTAATAATCCAACTCGTCGCGCGACAGCGGCTGCAACTCATAATGAAAAGCGATGCGCTGCTTGAGCTGGCGCAAGGAGGGAAGTTCGAGCTTCTCGTTCAATTCCGGCTGACCGAATAGCACCACTTGAATCAGCTTGCGCTTCTCGGTTTCCAGATTGGATAACAGGCGCAAGGCTTCCAGCGTTTCCAGCGGCATCGCTTGCGCTTCATCCAAACACACCAGCACACGCTTACCCTGGCGCGCGAAATCGAGCATGGCCAGCGTCAACGCTTTCAGCATCAGGTGCTGATCGAGATCGCGCTGGACTTTGAGATTCAATTCCTCGGCCAAGGCGATCAGCAGCGTGCGCGGCTCCAGATAAGGGTTGGGGATATACGCAGTGATAAAACTCTCGTCCAGGCTGGCGAGAAATTTACGGCAGAGCAGGGTCTTGCCGGTACCGACCTCGCCCGTGATCTTGATGAAACCCTCGCCATTCTTGACGGCGATGAGCAGGGTGTTGAGCGCTTCCTGAAACACGCCCGAGGCGAAGGAAAACGCAGTGTCGGGGGTAATCGAAAAGGGGGCTTCGCGCAGCCCGAAATGTTTGTTGTACATGGCTCCTGCCCACAAGGCTTGCGGGCATTATACCGAGTTTAAGGACGCGCGCAGACGCTATTGCTTAGGCACATACTGATCTTGAATGCGCTGAATATGGCGCTGCGACTCGAGGATATTCTGCGACCATGCCTCATTGCCCTTCACCACCGTCGGCTTGAGCAGAATGATCAATTCCCGCTTGCTGATGCTGCGGTTGGTATGCCTGAATAAATTGCCGACCACCGGCACTTCCCCCACGCCTGGAATTTGCGAGTTGTCTGACGTGGACGAGGAGCGCATCAAGCCGCCGATCGCGACCACTTGGCCGTCTTGCGCGCGCACGATGCTGTCGGTTTCACTCACCGAACTGGAAGCCAGCGGCAGGCTCAGCGTGCCGGAGGTGCCGAGGTTGATGTCTTTGCTCTTCGAGGTGACATCGCTCACCGAGGGATGGATATGCAGCGTGATGTTGTTGCTCTCGTCGATCTGCGGCGTCACGTCGAGCGCGATGCCGGAAAAGAAAGGTTGCAGCGTCACGCTCGGGCTGGAAGTGGTGGTGGTGCCGGTGGTGGTGCTGGTGCTGACGTTGGTGACGAAAAACTCGTCGGTGCCGACTTTCAGCACGGCTTTTTGATTGTTTAAGGTGGCGATGCGCGGGCTGGACAGCACCGACACCGTGCCCTGGGTTTCCAGGAATTCGAGCAGCGCGGCGAAGCTGGACGTGCGGAACGCCAAGCCGAACAAACCGCCGGTGGTGGCGCCTGATGCGGTGGCCAGCCCACCGCCGAGCAAGCCGGATAGCGTAGTATCGGCCACCAGCGAGCCGCCCGGAAGATTCACCTTGCTCGTGTCTGCGCCGACACCGCCGCGGAACGCATCGCCGCTGCCGAAGCCGGCCCAGTTGATGCCGGATTGAAAACCGTCGCTCAACTTCACCTCGATGATCTTCGCTTCCAGAATCACCTGCCGGTCCACGGAGATCTGTGTGGCGCGCAAAAATTGTTCTACCGAGCGTAGTTCATTCGGCATGGCTTTGATCACCACCACGCCGGATTGCGGGCTGACCACCAGGCTGCGGCCATTGCCTTCGCCCACGATCACCGTCAAAGCCACTTTTAATTCGGCCCAAAAATCGCTGGTGGAGGTCGTGGAAATTTTGCTGCTTTGCATTGCGGTCGCGGTCGTCGTGGGCGAGGTCGTCGTGCTCGCCGTCGATGTGCCGCCGGAAGTGCTGCTGCTGATCGAACCCGAGGTCACGTTGATTTCCGATGTCCCCTTGCGCAGGGAGGTCAGATAATTCACCTGGAACACCCGCGTTTGCAGCGTCAAGGGCTGCACAAAAATGCGCGTCCCATCCAGCTTGTAGTCGTAGCCGTGCAACTCGCGAATTGCCTCCAGCGCCTCCATCACGGTCACATCTTTCAAATTGACCGTGATCGATCCCGCCACCTCGGGATGCACCAGCATGCTGTAGCGCGTGCCGGACACGATGCTCAGGAATACCTGGCTGGCCGGTGCGTTGTTCACTACCAAATCGAATTTGGGTTCAACGACACGCGCCCCGTTTTTCGGCATCTCGATTTTGAGCGGCGGCAGCAGCGCTTGGCTTACCGCATCGGGCGCGGCGGGTTTGGCGCTTGAGCGCGCGGCTTGCGCCATTTCCTCGTTGATCTGATCCAGGGTGGTCGGCCGCTTCTCGGGCGGCGTCTGGCAGCCCGCCGCGAGCAGCAGCAGTATCAAGCCAAGTCTTTTCATTATTGTTCCTTCCTAATATGTAACTCGCGCAGCGAGCCCCAGTCCCTCTCTCCCGTACACGGGAGAGAGCAAGGAGACTGCGGAAGGGTCGCTGCGAAGCAGCGGGGTACCCACCGGCGTCCCCCTTGCGGGGAGAGAGCAACAAACCTAGCGAATTTCATTTTTTCGATCCATCCTTGCCATGATCTTTGACCGCCTTCACCTTAGCCTGCGGCTTGGATTCGATTTGGCCCGATGCAACCGGGCTTTTTTCCACATCCGGGAATAGCTTGAGCGTCTGCACGCCTTCAGCCCCGCGCAACACCACGCGATCTTCGTCGATGCGCGTCACGATGGCGTCACCCACTTTGCCGCCAACCTTGACCGCTTGCCCGCTGATGATCGCCATGCGCTTGCCGTCGAAGGTGCGGATCACCTGTAGCGCGGGGCCGCTCGGCGCCGCCGCCGGGGCAGCCGCATCCACCCCGCCGGGCGGACGCGTCGGATCCGGTAAGCTCTCCGCCTGCACGGCCCCGCTCAGACTAAAAATAATGAAGCTCAGACGGATAACCATGTCTTGTCCAAACTCAAGGTATAAACCGTCAGCGTGAGGCGGGAAACCGGATAGGATTGCGCCGATAAATTCACGCCGCCCCAATACACGCGCCAGGGGAGTTGTTCCAGTTCCGCAAGATATGCCACCAAATCCGCATAACTGCCTTCGACGCTGATTTCCACGCCATGCTTATACAAGCCTAAATCACCGGCGGCAGATTTTTCCTTGGGCTTCGCTTCGGGCTTAGCCGTCTGCCCGGCGGGCTTGACGGCTTCGGTCAACGGCCGGACAGCAAGGGTTTTAATGCTCACCAAGGTCAGGCGCGGATTGCGCCCCAGCCAGTCGCGCAACACCTGCGTCATCTGATCCGGCGTCACCAGGCCTTGCTTCACATTCGATAGTTCGGCGTAAGCGCTTTTGCGCTTGGCGTCCAGATCGGTCAGCCGTATCTTGTTCGGCAAGTCGGGATCGTTTTTCGACGCTTCGGCCAGCGCTTGCATCTGCGCTTCCAGCGCTTGCGTCTGCGCCTGGGTTTGCGCTCGCTTTTGCGTGAGCTGCTTTTGCTTCGCGCTTAAAGGATCAATCGCACTCGTCATCGCCAGCGCCGTCAAGGCCACCGCCAGCATGGTGAATATCATCAGCCGCTCGCGCAGGCTCATGGCGTCGATGCGTTCCGCCCACTGTTTCAGACGGGCCTTCATTTGGCTTCCTTCAACGCGGATTGCAAGGTGAATTCAATATAGCGGGGAGCTATGCCGGGTTTGCCGTCTTTCGTGGCGGCAATCTCTGGTTGACGCATTTCCAGCATGGCGAATTTTTGCCCTTGCATGACTTGTTCGCCGCTCAGCCGGGATATGTAATCCGGCACCAAGCCCGGCTTGAGCGTGCGCCCGCTGATCGCCATCTCGCCCCCGGCGACGGAAAATCCGGTCAGCCACACGCCCTCCACCGCTTGCCGCGCCAGCGCCTTGAAATAGGGCGAGAAACCGCTCGCGCTCACCAAGCCGCCTTGCTTCAATGCGGCCTGCACTTCCGCCAGGGAAAGCAGTTCGGTCTCGGCCCGCTTGATGTTCCCTTCCAGCTCGGCGCTCTTCTCGCGCGGGCCGAATTGCTGCGAGATGCGCGCAAGCCGTGCTTGCACCGCCTCCTGCCGTTTGCCGGCGCGCTCGGTTTCCGATTGTAAATTGGCCACCTGATAGCGCGCGTAGCCGTAAACCGCAGTCAAACCCAGCGCGATCAAGCCCAGCGCCTGCGCCATGGTGCGCGCCGAAAAGATTTTCTTCTGCTTGAGCAGCAGCGGGTTATACAGATTGATCTGCTGGCTCACAGCACGCGCTCCTCGTGCCGCAGCGATGCGCCGAGCGTCAAAAAAAATCTAGCTTGATTGTCGAGCGCGCCCACCGCCGGCACGCGCGAAAAATCGAACACGTCATTCAGGTCCAGCACCGCGACCGGCACGTACAGATTGCTCGCGAGATAGGCGCGCAAGGCTTCCGCCTCCGGCATGTAGGCCACCCACAGGCGCGAGATGCTGATGAAGGGAAATTGGCGCTCGATGTTGTCGAGCGAACGCTGCAATTCGAGCGTGACGCGGTCGAAGTGGCCCTGCTTGGCCGCTTCATCCGCATTCACCATCTGCTCCCAGCCCAGGTCGAGATGGCGCGCCAGATACAACTCGCCGTTGTAAGTCACGGTCAACAGGCCGCTATCATCGTCGAAGGACAACAAGGCCAAGCCGCGCCCCGGCTCTTCCAGGCGCACCGCGATGTTGCGCTGCGCCATTTCGGGAATATCGATCACCTCCAGCGGTATCTTCGCGCTGTCGAACATGGTCACGCGGCGCTCGACCGAGCTGTTGCGCGCCGCCACGGCGTACATGGAATGCACGCGCGAAGCCGCGCTTTTTTCCGGCGGGATATCCAGCACGTCGATGGTCGCATCGTCGATATGAAAATCCAGCAGATCCTTGATGCGCCAGCGCATCGCGGTCTTCAGCTCCGGCGGCGGCACGTTCGGCGCTTCCACCACCAGCATTTGGTATTCGTGCGGGCTCAGCACGGTGGTGCAGTGATAGCGCGCGAAATGCATTTCGCGTCCGATCTTTTCCAGCCCCTGCGCATTCATGCCTTGGCCCGCCGTCACGCCGCACACCGTCACCAGCGGTTTCTCGCCATTGCGCGGTTGCACATGCGCCATGCACAAACCCTCGGGGACGAAGCTCAAGGCCATCCATCCGGGCTGTTTTTTCTGGCTGCCGAAAAATTTAGCGAACATAAGCTGACAATAGTGGAATTTACTTGAACTTATAGCATTAAGTTATTGTTGTCAAATGTTTAATTCTGAAAGATTCAGTAGTTTTCGCGCTGAAAGATGAATTGATCCGACTTGCGGTACGCGCCGAAAGTCGCGCGCGCTGTCGGGTCGCCCACCACGCCGGTCCAGTTGTATTCGAGCCAGGCCGGCACGTTGAGCGTGAGATCGACGCTGCCACTATTACCCGCGCCGGGCGCAGTAAGCGAAATCGCCGACGCGCCACTGCTCAAAGTAATGCTTGCGGGGCCGGGCGTGGTCTCTCCCGCCGCGAGATTGAGCTGGTAGTTGCCAAGAGAAAGATCGGTCGCCAGGGTGAAGCCAGTGCAGTTGTCGTCGGCGTGGGTGACGAAGCCGAAACTGTTGAAATACTGCGCTTTGACCGGTACCGGCAGGGCCAGCAGTTCCGAGCCGTGTGCATTGTTCAGGCGCAGGCGGCCATAGCGCAGTTTGGTGTTGCCTATATTCTTGCGCTCAGCGCTGCCGCTATTGTCCGCATCGAGGTCGAGCACCCCGCCCAGCAGTTGCACGCCATCCGCATCCCGTGGGGCAACGCCTATTTCCAATGTTTCATAAGGGCCGTCCGCCGTGTTTGCGCGGTTCAGGGCTGCATTTCCACTGAACGTCCCAACGCCGGCCAGCCAGGTACCCGCCGGTGTGCCGCTCACCGCCACGCGCGCCGCTGCAGCGGCAACGGTGGCGGGAGGCGGACAAGTAAGCGTGGTGGTGAAGGGTGTGGTGGGCGAGAAGATGGCCTTGCATAGCGGATTGCCGCCGATATTGCTGCCCATTGCCCAAAGACCGATGCTGTCGTTCGAACCGAACGCGGTCCATTTGGAGAGGGTAGCGCCATCAAGTTTAGCGAAGCTGCCGATATAGTTTTGTGTGGTTGTGTTCGCGGTATTTTGCGCGGTCAAGGTAAACGCCACGCTCATCGGCTCGCCCATATAGGTAAAAGTGGAGCCGCAGGCGAGATCGCTGCGATTGGTGATGCTGGGCGCGGTCAATGCAAAATGATCCGGATAAAAGCGGCCCACCATGCCCGTGGCCGCGCCGTCCATGGCGCTTGTCCCGCTCGCGTTGACGCCGGGCGAGTCCAGAAAATTCGCCGCCAGCGCTTGCAGCGTGACCGTGCCGACTTCGGAGTATTGCAAGCTTGTCGCCGTGGCGCTGCCGGCCGCAAAACTGGTCCGCGCAATCGTGCCGTTGTTGAGCGTGCCCAGCGTGCCGGCGGCAGGCTGAAACGGTGCGATCGCCGACACGACGGTCGCCCAGGCGTAGCGCGACGTCACGCCGTTGTTGGTAATATTCACATTAGCATCCGGCACACCGTCATTATTGGCGTCATCCGCCCCCGCCCACAAATAGGCGCTCACCGTCCCCGAGAAATTGGCGCCCGCTTTCGCCAGCACCGCATCTGTTGCGGTGCTGGCATGTTGAATGCCCGGGAACGCCAGGCCGAAAGGACGCGTCGTGATCGGATCCGACGTGCCGTAGCGCGTGGTCGCGCCCTCCCGCATGTTCAGTTCGTATTTACCGATATCGGTGGTCGTCAGGTTAAAGCTGGAAATCCCGCTGGCGAAAGTCAGGGTGACATTGTTGGCGCCGGGCAAGGCATTGGGCAAATTCACGGCCCCGATGCGCGGCGCGGCGCCGCCGGGATCAGCCGCCGCGCGCGTGACCCATATACGCATATTTTTGTTGCCGTTATAGGTCGTATCCGTAGCGCAGGCGGCGTTCAACTTCCTGGCCGACATCGCCTGCGGCCGGCCGGCCACCTGGATCGGATCATTCGTAATCACAAATGCATTGGCGCCGGTTTGAAACACGATCGCTGCCGACACGGTATTCAGCACGCGCACGGTCAGCGTGCTGGCGGTGGTGACGGCCAGATTGAACGCCGCGACGCCTTGATCCGCGGCGGCAAACTGATAGCTGGCCACGCCATCGTTCGCCGTCCCGTTATCCAGCACCCCTGCCGCGGTATTGATCGACCAATCGCCGAGATTGGTGGAAGTGGAAAGGTAGAGCGTGCCGGTGAAGTTCTGCACGGTAGTCCCCGCCTGGTCCTTGATCACCAGCGTCACGCTCGCCGGATCGCTGCCGCATACATTGGCATAGTTCTGGACAAAAATCTGGACGGTAATGGACGGCGTGCCGATCGCGAAATCGCCGAAGCTGGTCAGCAACTGCGCGATGGTGCTGGTAGCCAGCGGAGAAGCGGTAACCGTGCTAAACCAGCTTGCCGCCGCATAACGCTGCACCACGAACGACGAAGTCACCGCGCCCCCGTCGCGGTCGGCCGCGACAAAATTGAACGTGGCGTTGTAAGTGGTGAACACGACACCGCTGTTGGTCAGTGTCCAATAGCGGTTGACGCTCTTGGTGGCATCGATGAGCGAGGTGCCGAGATTGGGATGATCGCCCGCCGTGGTGGAGGCGATCACGCTGCCCGCGGTGGTCACGCTGGCAAACACGGTGGTGACCGGCGCATAGGTCGTGCCGCTGCCGATTTCGAAAAGTACCGTGCGGTTGAGACCAGTGGCGACGTATTTCTGCAAACGGCCGTTGATAAAGCGCGTGGCGGCGGCACCGGCCAAGGTCGCACCCGAAGGCAAAATAACCGTGTTAGCGCCGGTGGTGACGCGCCCATTGCTCAAGGTCAGCAAGTTGTTTACCGTGGCGTTGTGGCCGATAGTCAGGCCGTTGGCGTTGTTCAGCGTCACGCGGTAAAACGTCGTATTGGCGGCGCTCCCGTTCAGAGTTTGCGCGGCGGTGCCATTGAAGGTGACGGTGCGGTTGCCGGTGGCCGGCGTGAAGTTCCCGTTATCGGTGAGATTACCCCTAATCAATATATTGCCGAGCAGCGTCGCGGTGCCGCCGGTCTTGGCGATGACCAGGTTGTTGTAGTTGTTGGTCGCGCCGACGGTGAGATAGGCGCCGATGCTTTGCGCGCCCGCGCCGTTGAATGTCACGGTGCCGGTGCTGCTGGTGAGCGTGCCGCCGCTGGTGAAATTGCCGCCGATATAAAGATTGCCGCTGCCGGTGAACGTCACACGCTCATTGGCTTGATCCGCCGTGATGTTGCCCGTCACGGTCGCCGTGCCGGTGCTAATGGTGAGTTGCGATATCCGGTTGGTGTTGGCGCCGTTGAGCGTCAGGTTGCCGCCGATGCTTAAGGCGCCCGCGTTCACGGCAATGGTTTTGGTGATGTTGTTGGTGTTGCTGGTCACCGTCGCGCTGCCCGAAACCGTCAGGGAATTGGCGCCGCTGATCGTCACGCCCGAATTCGCGTTGCCGCTGTTGATGGTTAATGAGGTGCAAGCGGCCGCCGCATTCACGGTGACCGTGTGCCCATTGGCGATAATGACGGCATCCCCCGCACCCGGCGCCACGCCGCCGACCCAGGTAGCGCCCGCGCTCCAGTTGCCGGTCGCCGTGGAAGTGATCGTGGCGGCATGCCCGCTCGATACCCATCCCAACCCGGCCAGCAGCAGCACCGACAGGAATAATCCGAGCCGTGCCATATTTTCTTTCATGCCAACGCTACGCTCAGTGATGCCCGCAGAGGCGCCAACTTGGCCGTTTCCCGAATGATCGAGCACCGAATACGCAGCTTCGTCCATAATGTTTTTCCTATCCATCATCCACGCCTAACAGGCAGCCCCACCCGGATCGACGCAGCGCGCGATTCGGGTCCCGACCTCGCGCGCCACATAATCCGGCGTGAATGGCGCGCCATATATCGCGATCGAGGTAAGCACAAACAGGGTGACGGTATTCGCACCCTCGCTATGTGTGGTCGAACTGCACGTCACCGTGGCGGTAAAACCGGCCAGCGGCGTGCCGGCGAAAGTGAGCGTGGAAGGCGAGGCCGGGCACGCATTCGCGACTTGCAGCGTCTGATAAGCCCCCCACTCGATGCCGGCGCGCGCCGCCGGATTGGCGCGCGCGCTCTGGATATCCATGGCCACCGTCGTGTGCTGCGCGGTCGAGATGCTCACCATGGCCGCGCCCAATCCCGCCAGCACCACCAAAATAAAAATCGCCGTGACCAGCGCAAAACCGCTTTGCCTGAATCCTGAATCCTGAATCCTGAATCCTGTTTCACGGAACATTCGTGACATGCACCTCATGATAAAGACGCACCGACTCGTTCGCCTGGGTGATGATAAGCGTCAGATCGACCAAGCCCGAGCGGGCGGTGATGCCCGGGTTATAGCCAAACACGCAGCCACCGGCGCCCACATTGGCCGCCAGCAAAGCGGATGCCCCGCCCAAGGTTGGCAGCGCTGCGGCAGTGGGCTGGGCGGCTTGAATCGGATAGCCCCAATAACGTGTCAATTGGCCGTTGGCGCAGACATAACTCACCGGACCCTCGATGACTTGAAACCGGTTGCCGGGCGATTCCAAGGGGAACTGCTTGGCATCAATCTGAATTCGCCGCTCGTTCGCCAACGCGCCGGCGGGGAGCCCCCTGATCACGCTACGATTGTCAGCGGCAGCGGCATACGCATCAGCGCTCGTGATCCCCTGCCCGAGGTTGTAGATCACCACGCTATCGCTGTTGATCGTAATCGCTTGTCCGGTGAGAACAGAAAGTGGGCCAAATTGATCGAACAGCGTATCGGCAGCGGAAAAATTGAGTGCGTCAGCGGTCGCAGTCGTATCACTCTCGCTTCGATAACGCCCGCCGGTTTTGGTCAACAGGATTTCAATGGTCGCGCCACCATCCGTCACCCGCACGCTGTTCGGCAACGCCAAGCGCAAATCGCGCCCCATGCGGCGTATCGCCGTGTCGGCGATATCGGTCATCTCCGCGCGGCGCGCGGTAGCGACATAGCCCTCTATGGGGAGCTTGATAAACACCGCCACCGCCGAGGCGATGATGCTGGTGAGCACGATCACGACGATCATCTCGATCAGGGTGAAGCCGCGAGATCGCATGGCGTTTCTCCCTCCCCCCTCGGGCATGAGCGCTAACTTAAGTGCGCCAGCGCATTTCTCCCTCCCCTTCAAGGGCTGCGGAAGGGTCGCTGCGTAGCAGCGGGGCACCCACCGGCGTACTCCTTGCGGGTGGAGGGCTGGGGTGGGGATGGGGTTATATCCCATGTGAAGCAACCCCATCCCCCACCTAACCTCCCCCTTGAAGGGGGAGGAACAGGATAGGTTAGCGCTTATGGGGGGGAGGGTGGAGCGAAGCGCTTTCACCCTCTCCCCGACCCTCTCCCATCGAGGGAGAGGGAGTGTTGTGCGCGCCTGGCGATTATGGTCCATACGCAGTCCGATAGCCCGCCAACACCACGCTGACGTTATCCGGGCCGGTCACGGTCACGGTGATCAGGCTGGCACCAGTGACCGGAATACCGCTCAAAACACTGCCCACCACAGTCACACTCACGTTGTAGCCAGTCAGGCCGGAAATCTGCGTACCGTCGATGGTATAGATGCCGCTCGTCGTGAAGTTGTTGTAATCGCCAATATCGTCGAAAGATTGCCGATTTGCCTGGGTTGCCGCGCCGCTGAATCCACCCGATGGATTGGCAAAATCGTGCAGCGCCACCTCCTCCAGCAACGACTCCGCCACCGCGATCGCCTGCTTGCGCACCAGCGGATCGGCGCTGTGCTGGGTGGTGAAGTTCATCGCCGACAGCACACCCGCCAGGGCGATGCTCACGATCATGATGAATACGATCACTTCGATCAGGCTGAAGCCGCGCAGCCCTGCGGGCGAGGCATGCCTCGCCCCTACATGTAAGCGGCGACGGGCGGGGCGTGCCTCGCCCCTACGGTTGCTTGTGGACATAGCCGGTCTCCCGCTCCACCACGATCTGGCGCGCCGCGACATCGCCGCTGATGTTTAAAATCGTTTCCGCATTGGGTATGGGCTGACCCAGGCTGTTGAAGTTAAAGCTAGCAATAGTGATGCCGATGCCCGATGGGATGTTCACTTCAAAATAGTCGTCGCTGCCTGGGATTTTTAACCTGTTGGAGGGGGTCGTACATCCTGCGTCGTAGCACAAGGCCACCGTGCTCGCACTCGTCACTACAAACACATCCCTGCGCTGCGCCACCGCCACTTTCTGTCCGTAACGAATGGCGCTGATCGCCGCATCGTGAAAGCGCGCCGCATCAAAGGCCGGTTGCGAAAAAAAACGTGGCGCTGCAATGAGCGCCACGATACCGACCAGGACGATGACGACGATCAGCTCAACCAGTGTAAAGCCGGTTTTTCGCACAAGCGTCTCTCATATCAAAAATAAAACTTACCCATCTATCGGTCGCGCCGAAAACAGCGCGCCGCGATTCAAGATGGCGGTTAACAGTTAGCCCGGGTCGCGGTCACCGTAATGCTAGGCGCCGGTCCCAGGGAGGCAGGTTCGGTATAGGTCACACTACAATTTGTATGCCCCGTATCAGTACTAATGGTGATCGCGGTCGCGCCGGCAACAGGCACGTTGTAATCGCTCCCGGCGATCCCCGCCAGCGTGGCGATGTCAGTTGCATCGGGATAGCCAAATGTCAGCGTGTAGTTAGTGCCCTCGATGGGCACCACGCTGCTGCCTGTCACCAAGAAGGCCGCATGCGCCAGTGCCGTGGCCGACTTGATAGCCGCTACCGCACCTTGTGCTTTAGCCAACCGCGCATCCTGCTGCACGTCGATGAATTTTGGCAAGGCCGTCGCCGCCAAAATCCCCAAGATCACAATCACCACAATCAACTCAATCAAAGTAAAACCACGTTGGTTTCGCATTTCTGTCTCCTTCGGTAACACATTTAAAAATTCGTCCAACAGACTGGTGAAAACGCGCTAGTCGGCGCAACCGCCCTTTCAACAGCCTGCTAAACCCTTTCCACACAACACAGCAATTAGCGTGCCCGCAAGCATCCGCATTGCCTCAGAACCAGTGATACGGTTCCGCCAGGGCCAGAATCACGCCGTTAATCTCTTGTTTATCGGCATCATCCCGGCCCGCTTGAGCCCGCGCGTGCACCAGCCGCACTGCATAGCGCACTTCTTTGCGCCCTTGCTTATTCGGCGCGAAATGCCCACCGCGCGATATGACATAGACCAATTGCCGGTCTTTCAGGTCGAAATACCAGTTGCCCTTGGCTACCTCGCCCACCTCCGGGGCAAAACGCTCACCCACGTAATTCCCCGGCTGCTCGGCCAGCCAGTCCATCGGGTTGTCTTCGACCAGACCCAGGATTGCCTGGGTCTTGCCCTTGATCAGCTTGTCGGCGATCTGCAAGTGCAGGGCGCTGCGCAGCGTGCCCGCCATTTGCTCCATCGCCGCTTTTTCGGCCGCCTCCTGGTAAAACAACATCCGGTCCAACAACACTGCACCCAGGGTGCTGATGATGATGATCACCACCAGGAACTCGATTAAGGTGAAGCCGTGTACGCGCCTCACGCTCATTTTTTCAACGCCACCGAGCCCAGATCCCAGATCGGCAGGAACACGCCCAGCGCCAGGATCAGCACGATCACGCCGATGAACACGATCAGGATCGGCTCGATCTGCGCCGAGAGGTTTTTCACCTGGTATTCCACCTCGCGGTCGTACATGTCGGCGATCTCATCCATCAACTCGTCGATGGCGCCGGTTTCTTCGCCCACGGCGACCATTTGCAATACCACGGGGGTGAATACCCCGCTGGCGACGGCGGCGCGCAAGATGGTTTCGCCGCGCTCCACGCTGTCGCGCATTTGCGTGATGCGCTGGGCGATGTAGTCGTTGTCCACTACTTGCGATACGACGGTGAGCCCCTGCACGATCGGCACGCCGCTTTTCGCCGCCAAGGACAAGCTGCGCGCGAAACGGGCGAGCGTGGCCTTTTTCACGATATCGCCCACGATGGGAATGTGCAGCTTGAATTTATCCCATTTATATTTGCCGTTCTGGCTTTGGGTATACAGGCGAAACCCGATTACCGCCCCCACCGTCGCCGCCAGCATCAAGGGCCAGTAGCTCAGCATGAAGTTGGAGCTGGCGATGAGAATTTTGGTCAGCAGCGGCAGCTCGGCCTTGAACCCGGCATACACTTTGGCGAAGGCCGGGATGACGAAAATATTGATCACGACCAGCGCGGCGATGACGGCGATCACCACGAACATGGGGTAACGCAGCGCGGCCTTGATCTGCTCGCGCGTGTGGCGGTCGAAATCCAAGTGATGAAACAGCCGCAGGAAAATCTCCTCCAGCCGGCCGGTGAGCTCGCCCACGCGCACCATGCTGACGTAAAACGGGGTGAACACTTGCCCGCTCCGGCGCATCGCGGCGGAAAGCTCGCGCCCCGCATCCAGACTGTCGCGCAGCTCTTGAATCACCTTGGCGAATGTTTTGTTGCCGGTCGATTCCTGCAAGCCCGCCAGCGAACGCAAGATTGGCACCCCGGCGCGCAACAGGGTATGCATCTGGCGGCTGAACATCAGTACATCGACGGCGCCGACCTTCTGCTCCAGCAGCTTATCCAGCCAGCCGCCGGTCAGGAGCTTTTTCGCCGCCGGCGCGAGATTGATTTCGATCGGCGTAATGCTGTTGTTAAAGAGCTGACTGGCGACGGCGCTCGAGTCGGCGCTTTCAAGCACTCCTTGCACCAACTCGCCGCGCGGGTTGCGGCCTTTGTAAGCAAAAGTGGGCATGGTCTTTTAAACCTTTTTAAACTTCCAAAAAAATCTTGCCACAGAGGTCACAGAGCACACAGAGAAAAGCATGTCAGACTCATGATTCGTGGCACATCCTTTGGGTGAGGACGGTATTCCGATAAAACCACTGTATTTCCTCTGTGTCCTCTGTGACCTCTGTGGCAAATAGATTTTCATAAATTATTCCTCCGCCACATTGCTCACCCGCATCGCTTCCGCCACGGTGGTTTTGCCGTTCACCGCGAGCGTGACCGCATGGCGGCGCAATGACCAGCCGGCCATGGATTGGCGCGCGAGTTTGATGAAGTGGTTGGGGTCGTGGTGGTTGACGGCTTCGGCCAGGGGTGCGGTCATTTCCATCATTTCGTATACGCCGATGCGGCCCGCGAAGCCGGTGCCGTTGCATTGCGAGCAGCCGCGGCCTTGCACGTAGCGGCGGGTTTTCGCTTGCTCGCCGATCTCCAGGCTCAACCAAGTCAGTTCCGAGGGCAGCGGGGCGTAGTCGGCGGCGCAGCTCTCGCACACCATGCGCACCAGGCGCTGCGCCAGCACCGCCTGGATCGACATCGCCACCATGTAGCGCGGCACGCCCATGTCGAGCAGGCGGATCGGCGTGCTGACCGCATCGTTGGTGTGCAAGGTCGAGAGCACCATGTGGCCGGTGATGGCGGCGCGCATGGCGATTTGCGCGGTCTCTTGATCGCGCATCTCGCCGATCAGCATGATGTCCGGATCTTGCCGCAGCGCGGAGCGCAACACGCGCGAGAATGTGAGGTCGATCTTTTCATTCACCTGCACCTGGTTGATGCCGGGCAGGCGGTATTCCACCGGGTCTTCCACGGTGATGATTTTGGTCTCGACCGAATTCAGTTCGGACAGCACGGAATACAGCGTCGTGGTTTTGCCGCTGCCGGTAGGGCCGGTCACCAGCACCATGCCGTGCGGGCGGGAAAACAGCTCGCGAAAACGCTTCAGCATATCCGGCGGGAAACCGAGCCGGTCGAGGCCTAATGCGCCAGAACTTTGCGAGAGCAAACGCATGACGACCGATTCGCCATGCTGCGTCGGCATGGTGGAAATGCGCACGTCGATCGACTGATTTTTCAGCTTCACATTGAAGCGGCCATCCTGCGGCAGGCGCTTCTCCGAGATATCCAGGCCCGACATGAGTTTGAGGCGCAAAGCGAGCGCGGTGGCGATCTTGGGATCGGCCTCAGTCTGCATGTGCAGCACGCCGTCGATGCGAAAACGGATTTGCAAACGGGCTTCCTGCGGCTCGATGTGGACGTCGGAGGCGCGAATCTGCGCCGCATCCTCGAACACCGATTGCAGCAATTTGACCACCGGCGCGTCTTCCAGATTCTGATTCAGCCCCAGCGTGCCGAAATCGACGGCGGTTTCGCCCAGGTCTTCTTCCAACTCATGCGCCAGATCGGATATTTCCTCGGTACGGCGATAGAAGCGGTCGATGGCGGCCATCAGCAAGGTTTCGTTCACCACCGCCAGGTTGATGTCGTGCTTTACGATGCGCGCGATCTCGTCATAGGCGAAGAGATCGGTCGGATCCGCCATGCCGACCAGCACGCCGCCAGCTTTTTGCTCCATCACCACCGCGCGGAAGCGCCGGGCCTGGGTTTCCGGCAGCAAGCGCACGATTTCCGGCTTGAGGTTGTAGTATTTCAGGTTGATGAAGGGAATGTTGAGCTGCTTGGCGATGGCTTCCGATATCTGTTCTTCGGTCACATAGCCTTGCTCGACCAGGAATCGCCCCAGCTTGCGCCCGGTGCGTTTCTGCTCCTCGAGCGCGAGCTTAAGCTGTTCTTCCGAGATGAATTTTTGGCCGACGAGTATCTCGCCCAGGCGGACTTTCTCAGGCCGGGCCATGGCTCATTCCATCGATGTTTAGGTATAACTTCATATATACTTTGCAGGTCATTGATACTAAACAGTAACTGTTTTTAACTGGGGATACAAGGGAATGTTTGAACTCGTGCTGTATCAACCGGAAATCCCGCCAAACACGGGAAATATCATTCGCTTATGTGCCAATAGCGGCACAAAACTGCATCTGGTTGAGCCGCTGGGGTTTTCTTTGGAAGATAAGCAGCTCATCCGCGCCGGCTTGGACTATCACGAATTCGCCAGTCTGGCCGTGCATGCGGATTGGGCGGCGTGCAAACAAGCACTCGGCTCGCGCCGTCGCTTCGCGCTCACCACCAAGGCTGCGCGCTGGCATGCGGATGTACGTTTCGAAGCGGGGGATGTATTCGTACTTGGCCCAGAGACGCGCGGCCTACCTCTGGAGGTGCTGGAAGAATTTAGTGAGGAGAATCGCTTGCGGCTACCGATGCAGCCTCAGGTGCGAAGCTTGAATCTATCCAACGCCGCAGCGGTGATGGTTTATGAGGCGTGGCGGCAGGTGGGGTTTGCGGGTGCGGTGTGAGAAAACAGGACAAACACTTGGCCACGCATTAACGCGAATTCCCACGAATTAAAACCCATGTGTGCGGTGTTTGAAAATTCATGTTAATTCGTGGCAGAAGGTTTTTAAAGATTTTGTCTTGTCTATTACGCTTTTAAGCCAAGCGCCCATGGCAATGCTTGTATTTCTTGCCGCTGCCGCAGGGGCAGGGATCATTGCGGCCGACTTTCTCTTCATGGCGCACGAAGGGCGCGTGTTCCTCGGCCGCTTCTTGTTCGGTCTGCCCCAGGGCTTCGTCGTAATCGGCATGATGGTATTGCACGTTTTCCGGCGCGGCGTGGGCATCCACTATTTCCACGTCTTCCGGGCTGCGGATCTGCACCGTCATGGTGATGCGTGTCACTTCATACCAAATCGTATCCAGCATAGCGGAGAATAGTTCGAACGCTTCACGCTTGTATTCCTGCTTCGGATTTTTCTGCGCATAACCGCGCAGGTGAATGCCTTGGCGCAGATGGTCCAGCGCCGACAGGTGCTCGCGCCAATGCGTGTCCAGGCTTTGCAGCATGATGCCGCGCTCGAAGTGGTGCATGCCCTGCGCGCCGACTTGATCGATTTTCGCCTGATAACCCGCTTGCGCGGTGGCGATGATTTTTTTCAGCAGCCCTTCCGCATCCAGCTTCTCGTCTTCGTCCAGCCAGGCTTGCAGCGGCAGCTCCAGATTGAATTCGGCGCTCAGGTTTTTGGTCAGGCCCGCGATGTCCCACTGCTCGGCCACGGTCTCGGGCGGCACGAATTGGTGAAAAGTGCTATCCAGTACTTGCTCGCGGATGCCGCTGATGGAATCGGAGATATCCTCCGACTCCAGCAACTCGTTGCGCTTTTCGTAAATCGCCTTGCGCTGATCGTTGGCGACGTCATCATATTCGAGCAACTGTTTGCGCATGTCGAAGTTGCGCGCTTCCACCTTGCGCTGCGCATTTTCGATCGCGCGCGTGACCCACGGATGCTCGATCGCCTCGCCTTCCGGCATTTTAAGCCGGTCCATGATCGCCGCCACGCGGTCGGAGGCGAAGATGCGCAGCAGCGTGTCTTCCAGCGACAGATAAAACCGGCTCGAACCCGGGTCGCCTTGGCGCCCGGCGCGGCCGCGCAGCTGGTTGTCCACCCGGCGCGATTCGTGGCGTTCGGTGCCGACGATGTGCAGACCACCCATCGCGATCACCTGGTCGTGGCGCTGCTGCCATTCGGCGCGAAGCTGATTGATGCGCTCTTGTTTCTGGTCTTCGCTCAAGGTGTCGTCGTTGCGCACGGCGTCGATATCGCCTTGCGGGTTGCCGCCGAGCACGATGTCCGTGCCGCGGCCCGCCATATTGGTGGCGATGGTGACCACCCCCGGCCGCCCGGCCTGCACCACGATATTGGCTTCGCTCGCATGCTGCTTTGCATTCAGCACTTGATGCGGCAACTTCTCTTTTTTAAGTAGGCCAGACAAAAATTCGTTGATTTCAATCGAGGTGGTGCCGACCAGCACCGGCTGGCCGCGCAGGTGGCAATCTTTAATATCGGCGATCACCGCCGCGTATTTTTCCGTGAGCGTGCGATATACCTGATCCATGCGATCTTGCCGCACCATGTCGCGGTGGGTCGGAATCACGACGGTTTCCAGATTGTAGATTTGCTGGAATTCGTAAGCTTCGGTGTCGGCGGTGCCGGTCATGCCGGCGAGCTTGGTGTAGAGACGGAAATAATTTTGGAAGGTGATCGAGGCCAGCGTTTGATTTTCTTTCTGGATCGATGCGCCTTCTTTCGCTTCCACCGCCTGGTGCAAGCCATCCGACCAGCGCCGGCCGGACATCAAGCGGCCGGTGAATTCATCCACGATCACGACTTCGCCGTCCTGCACCACGTAATGCTGGTCGCGGTGGAACAAGGCATGCGCGCGCAGCGCGGCATAGACATGGTGCATGAGCGCGATATTCGCCGCGTCGTACAAGCTGCTGCCGGGGGCGAGCAGGCCGGCTTGGGTCAACAACGCTTCGGCATGCTCGTGGCCGGCCTCGGTCAACAATACTTGGTGGGCTTTTTCATCCACGGTGTAATCACCGGGGCCCTCTTCGCCTTCGACCTTGATCAGCTTGGGCGCCAGCGCATTCACTTTTACATACAGATCGACGTTGTCTTCCGCTTGTCCGGAGATGATGAGCGGCGTGCGCGCTTCGTCGATCAGGATCGAATCCACCTCGTCGATGATGGCGTAGTTGAGTTTGCGCTGCACGCGTTCGCCTGAGCTGAACACCATGTTGTCGCGCAGATAATCGAAACCGAATTCGTTGTTGGTGCCATAGGTGATGTCGGCGGCGTAGGCCGCCTGTTTCGCCTCGTGATCCATCTGCGACAGGTTGCAGCCCACGCTCAAGCCCAGGAAGCGATGGATGCGCCCCATCCACTCCGCATCGCGGCTCGCCAGGTAGTCGTTCACCGTGATGATGTGCACGCCTTTTCCGCTCAGCGCATTGAGGTATGAGGGCAGCGTGGCCACCAGCGTCTTGCCTTCGCCAGTACGCATTTCACTTATCTTGCCGTCATGCAGCGCCATGCCACCGATCAATTGCACATCGAAGTGGCGCATTTCCAAGACGCGCTTGCCTGCCTCGCGCACCACGGCGAAGGCTTCGGGTAGGAGGCTGTCAAGCGACTCGCCATTGGCGATACGTTGCTTAAATTCGGGGGTTTTGGCCGCAAGCTCCTGATCGGACAAGGCTTGCATTTGCTGCTCAAGGGCGTTGATGGTTTTCGCGGTTTGAGCGTACTGCTTGACCAGCCGCTCGTTGCGGCTGCCGAACACTTTTTTGATTAGGCCAGCGATCATGATTCTTCTTCGACAAATAAAGTTAAGGTGCAGTCACGGCGCTTAATTACACGCCGTGAATGCACCTCAATATTGAGATACTAAAAGATCAGCCCGGCAGGTTCAAATAACGGGTGGGATTTTGCGGTGTGCCGTTTAAGAGCACTTCGAAGTGCAGATGCGGTCCAGTGGAGCGGCCCGTGCTTCCGACTTCGCCGATTTTCTGGCCGCGCAACACTACATCACCTTCCTTCACCAAGCGCTTGGAAGCATGGGCGTAGCGGCTTATCAGCCCGTTGCCGTGGTCGACTTCGAGCATATTACCATAGCCGGGATGGTTATCCGAGTAGATGACAATACCGCCGGCGGCGGCTTTGATGGGGGTGCCGGGCTCGGCGACAAAATCCACGCCCTCGTGCATCGCGCGCTGGCCGGTAAAGGGATCCAGGCGCCATCCGTAATTGGAGGAAAAGAAGCCGATCGAAACCGGCGGTGCGGTCGGCAATGCAGCGCGGCGCACGGACTCACGCGAGAGCATCGCATCCATCACAGCCAGGTGATCTGTTTTGTCATCCAGCACGCGCGCGAGTTTGGATAACTCGCCCTCGAAATCGCCCAGACTCACCGGCTCGCCCGGCTTGAACACGCCACCACGGCCCGGCTTGCGGTCGAAATTGATTTCTTCTTTCTTGATGCCCGCGACTTTCGCCACGCGTTCGCCCAGCGCTTCCAGGCGCATCACCTGCGCTTGCATTTCCCCGACTTTGATCGCCATGGCGGACAGACGCTGTTGCATGGCCTCGCGATTTTTTACAGTCTCGGTTTGTTGGGAGGAAATCAGAAGTTTTTGCACCACGGGCACTTGCAGACCGCCGAATTGGAACAGAATGAGATAGCCGAACAGCCCGCTCATCGCCATGAACAGCATCAATCCGCCAACAAGCAGGATGCCCGTCTGGCAACGATCGACGCACACCGTGCGCGCTTTGGAAAATCGGCTAGATACGAATATGATATTCACACACGCCCCCATTCATATTGTTGCGCCCATTTAGAGCCATGACCGCACGCAAACTTAATACATTTCTTAGCGAGCCGGCATCACCCTTGAACCGCTTGGCGCGCGCGGCGCAACGGCTCAATGCAATCTCGCGCATTTGGGAAACAATCGCGCCTATTGGCTTGGCGCGTTCTTGTCGGGTCGGCCGCCTGGATGACGGTGTCTTGACCCTCTTAGCCGATAACGGCGCAATTGCCTCAAAAATAAAGCAGCAATTGCCTAGTCTTCTGGAAAAACTTCAGACGCGGGGGAGTGAAATTACTGGAATTCGGGTAGACGTGCAAGTGAAAATCCCGTCACCAGAAAAGGTGATTGCACCAAAACCAGGCATTTCACCACAGAGCTTGGCTAGCCTGGAAAAGCTGGATGCCGATTTAACGGACTCCCCGCTAAAGGAAGCGCTTACCAACCTAATTAAGCACCAGCGAGGATAAACCTAGACTGCTGCCCTCTCCCCGCAAGGGGGACGCCGGCGGGTACCCCGCTGCTATGCAGCGACCCTTCCGCAGTCTCCTAACTCTCTCCCGCAAGCGGGAGAGAGGGAAACAGGCTCGCTGCGCGAGTTTCACGCTAGCACCATGCGGCCGATCGCTATCGCCGCAGCAATGACCAGCACCAGCACCAGCGAGAATTTGAGCAATTGCCAAGCGAAGAGGAACCAGCGCTTATCTTTCAGCAGCAGGCCGACGAGTACCGCGCCGGCGATGGCCAGCCCTACGATCAACAGATAGAACCGCAGAAATAACAGGGGCATAGCGACTTAGGTCTTCCCCGTGAACCCCGTGTTCCCCGTGGTTCGCCGTTTTTAGGTTTAACTTAAGAAACGGAATCAGGCGTTTTGCGCCTGGAGCCGGACAAATCCCGCCGGCGCTTCTTCCAGACGCTTGAAGGATACGTATTCCCAAGCGGTTTGATCCGCGAGCAGGCCGCGCAGCAATTGGTTGTTCAGCGCATGCCCGGACTTATGTCCGGTAAACGCGCCGATCAGCGGGTGGCCCAATAGATAGAGGTCGCCAATCGCATCCAAGGCCTTGTGTTTAACGAACTCGTCGTCGTAACGCAAGCCGTCCGTATTCAGCACCCTAAACTCGTCCATCACGATCGCGTTGTCCAGGCTGCCGCCGAGGGCCAAGCCATTATTGCGCAGGTATTCCACTTCGTGCATGAAACCGAAGGTACGGGCACGGCTGATCTCTTTGATGAAGGAGGTATCCGCGAAATCGACCGTGACGGCTTTGCCGGAATGGTCAAAAACAGGATGCTTGAAGTCGATGCTCAAGGTGACGCGGAAGCCGTTATAGGGCTCCAGCTTCACCCATTTGTCGCCGTCCGCGATCCGGATCGCCTTTTTCACGCGGATGAAGCGCTTGGCCGCGTTTTGTTCTTCCACTCCGGCGGATTGCACCAGGAACACGAAGGGGCTGGCTGAACCATCCATGATCGGCACTTCGGAAGCGCTCAAGTCTATATATACATTGTCGATGCCGAGGCCGGCCAAGGCCGACATCAGGTGCTCGACCGTATTCACTTTCACCCCATCTGCTTCCAGCGCCGAGCACATACGCGTATCGGTCACCTGGAAAGGGTCCGCCTTGATCGTTACCGGCTGCGGGAGGTCAACCCGCCGGAAAACGATCCCGGTGTCGGCTGCCGCCGGGCGCAAGGTGAGGGTGACCTTTTGCCCGGTATGCAAACCAACGCCGGTGGCGCTGATTACGTTCTTCAATGTACGTTGCTTAATCACGCTTCAATCCTAAAAAATGCCAATGCGACGAAAAACGCGCATTTTATCATAGCGTTGACCCATTCCCGGAATTTAGGGGGAACAAGCCCCTGAGCCTACGGCCCATTCGTTCAGCCAAGCCCTACCGCGCGCTAGTCCGCTTGCTTGCGCAAGAAGGCCGGAATATCGAGCAGATCGACGCCGGAAGCCTTCATCGCCTCCACCGCCGCCGCGCGCCGCCCGGAGCGGATCACCGCCGGCGCATCAGAATCGGCATAGCCGGTTTCATGCGCATAGCTGTCGGTGCCGGTCTTGACGATCACGAGCGGCTTGGGCTGGCGCGCCTGGGAAGGCATGCCTAAACCGGTCGCCACCATGGTGACGCGCAAGTCTTCGTTCATGTTTTCGTCGAATACCGCGCCGAAGATCACGGTCGAATCCTCCGCGGTGTACTCGCGGATGGTGTTCATGACTTCGTGAATCTCCTTCATCTTCAGCGAATGGCTGGCGGTGATATTCACCAGCATGCCGCGCGCGCCGGACAGGTTCACGTCTTCCAGCAGCGGGCTCTTCACGGCTTGCTCCGCCGCGCGACGGCCACGCTCTGCGCCTTGCGCTTTGGCCGAGCCCATCATCGCCATGCCCATCTCGCTCATCACGGTGCGCACGTCGGCGAAGTCCACGTTCACCAAACCGGGGCAGCTGATCACTTCGGCGATGCCGGAGACGGCGCCATGCAACACTTCATTCGCTTCGCGGAAGGCGTCCAGCACCGACACGTCGTCGCCCAAAACCTGCATCAATTTTTCATTGGGGATGATGATCAGCGAGTCCACATTTTGCGACAGCGCTTCGATGCCGGCATGCGCCACTTTCAAGCGCCGGCCTTCGAACATGAAGGGCTTGGTGACCACGGCCACGGTCAGGATGCCAAGCTCTTTCGCCACTTCAGCCACCACGGGCGCCGCGCCGGTGCCGGTGCCGCCACCCATGCCGGCGGTGATGAACAGCATGTCCGCGCCGTCGATCGCTTCGGCGATTTTCTCGCGATCTTCCAGTGCCGATTCGCGCCCGATTTCCGGATTCGCGCCCGCACCCAAGCCCTTGGTGATGGAGTTGCCCAGTTGCAGCTTGATGTGTGCATCACTCTTGGCGAGCGCTTGCGCATCGGTATTGGCCGCGATGAACTCCACCCCCTGGAGCCCGCTCGCGATCATGTGGTCCACTGCATTACCGCCGCAGCCGCCCACGCCGATCACCTTGATCACTGCGTCTTGCGATTGACTATCCAAAATTTCAAACATTTCGACCTCCTTCGGTTAAAAACAACTACAAAAATTGTTGGGCGATGCAAGTACCGGGCGAGGCATGCCTCGCCCCTACGCCTTTTTTAAAAACCCTGAAACCACGACTTCATCTTTTCGAACACCTGCTGAATCGATGAACTCTGCATGCGTACCAATTGATGGCGCTGGTATTGCTCCAAGCCCGCGAGCAACAAGCCCACCCCGGTCGCGTAGCGCGGGTTGCGCACCACTTCCGACAAGCCGCCGACGTATTGCGGCATGCCCAGCCGCACCGGCATGTGGAACACTTCCTCGCCCAACTCGACCATGCCTTGCATCAGGCTCGATCCGCCGGTGAGCACGATGCCGGAGGAAATCAATTCCTCGAACCCGCTGCGGCGCAACTCCGCCTGCACCAGCGAGTACATTTCTTCGATGCGCGGCTCGATCACCTCGGCCAGGGTCTGGCGCGACAATTGACGCGCGGCGCGTTCGCCCACGCTCGGCACTTCGATCATTTCCGAGGGGTGCGCGAGTTGCCGCAGGGCGCAGCCTTGCGCGCGCTTGATGTCTTCCGCTTCCTTGGTCGGGGTGCGCAGCGCCATGGCGATGTCGTTGGTGATTTGATCGCCGGCGATGGGGATTACCGCCGTGTGGCGAATCGCGCCATTGGTGAACACGGCGATATCGGCCGTGCCGCCGCCGATATCCACCAGGCACACGCCCAGGTCTTTCTCGTCTTCGGTCAGCACCGCCATGCTCGATGCCAGCGGTTGCAAAATCAGGTCGCGCACGTCCAGGCCGCAGCGCTTCACGCACTTGATGATGTTCTGCGCGGCCGAGACGGCGCCGGTCACGATGTGCACTTTCACTTCCAGGCGCACGCCGCTCATGCCGAGCGGCTCGCGCACATCTTCCTGGCCGTCGATGATGAATTCCTGGGTCAAGATGTGCAGAATCTGCTGGTCGGTCGGGATGTTCACCGCGCGCGCGGTTTCGATCACGCGATCGACGTCGGCTTGCGTCACTTCCTTGTCCTTGATCGCGACCATGCCGTGCGAATTGATGCTCTTGATGTGGCTGCCGGCGATGCCGGTCAACACGTCGCGTATTTTGCAGTCGGCCATCAGCTCGGCTTCTTCCAGCGCGCGCTGAATCGCATTCACCGTGGACTCGATATTTACCACCACGCCCTTTTTCAAGCCGCGCGACGGCGTCTCGCCGATCCCGATCACCTCCAGGCGGCCTTCCGGCAGCACCTCGGCCACCAGCGCCACGATTTTCGAGGTGCCGATATCCAGACCGATGATCAGATTTTTCTGTTCTTTGTTTTTTGCCATCTGCTTGCTCCGCCCGCTTCCTAACCGTTTGCCCGCGGCTTCGTCTCACTGGCGCCGAAGCGCACCGCGAAGCCGTTGGGATAGCGCAAATCCACATACGCAACGAAGCGCGGCATGCGCGCGATGGTCGCGTCGTACACCCGCACGAATTTATTCAGGCGCGCCCCGGCTTGATCGCGTCCCAGTTCCAGCGTCAGGCCGTTATCCAGCTTCAATTGCCAGGCGCGGCGCTCGTTCATGGTCACGCTCGCCGGCTTTAATTTGAGCGGCGCCAGCGCCGTTTTAAATTGTCCATACTGCTCGGCAACTTCGCGTGCGCTGCCTTCGGGGCCGCTCAGCACCGGCAACTCGCTGCTGCTCGCCGCCTCGAACAATTCCCCGCGCGTATTCACCAAGCCGCCGGCCGACCAGCGCGCCAACACGCCATGTTCTTCCAGCGTCACTTCCAAAGTGTCCGGCCACTGCCGGCGCAAGCTCACGTTGCGCACCCAGGGCAATTTCTGGAAACCTTTGCCGACTTGCGCCAGATCGAGGGTAAAAAAATTACCCTTGAATTCGCGTGTCACGATGTAGCTCACTTGTTGATAAGTGACATGCTGCAAGTCCCCTTTCACCTCCACATGCTTGAGCGGAAACAAGGGCAAGTGGATCATCAAAAACAGCACCGCATAGATGAGCAGAATCGCCGCCAGGGCATACAACAAGTTTGCGCACCACAGCATCAACTGCGCCTTGTCCCACAGCGACAAGACCAAGGTACCCGGCGCCGTGGCCGCCATCGGCCGGCGCGCGAGATCGCCTTTGTCCGCTCTACCCCACATGCGCCAACTCCAAAATCCGCAACACCAGTTGCTCGAACGACAGCCCGGCCTGGCGCGCCGCCATCGGCACCAGGCTGTGGTCGGTCATGCCCGGCGCGGTATTCATTTCGAGGAAATACGGTGTGCCGGTTTCATCCACGATCACATCCGCGCGGCCCCAGCCTTGGCAGCCGAGAATCTCGAACGCGCGCAGGGCCAGCGCCTGGATGCCGCGCTCGCGCTCCGGCGGCAAACCGCAGGGGCAGAGATAGCGCGTGGAGTCGGCGAGATATTTCGCCTCGTAGTCGTAAAACACGCGCGGCGTCTCCAGCCGGATCAAGGGCAGCGCGGTATCGCCCAGGATCGCGGCGGTATATTCGTCACCGGTGATGAATTGTTCGGCGAATACCAGGCGATCGTACCTGGCCGCCAATTCGTAAGCGCCCCGCAAATCCTCGGCGCGGGTCACCTTGCTCATGCCGATCGACGAGCCTTCACTCCCCGGCTTCACCATCAAGGGCAAGCCCAATTCCGCCGCCACCTGCTCGAAATTCGAGTGGGCGCTGAGGATGACGTAACGCGGCGTGGGTATCCCCGCCGCCTGCCATACCAGCTTGGTGCGCCACTTGTCCATGGCCAGGGCGGACGCCATCACGCCGCTGCCGGTGTAGGGAATCCCCATCAGTTCCAGCATCCCTTGCATGGTGCCGTCTTCGCCGTAGCGGCCATGCAGCGCGATGAACACGCGGTCGTAGCCTTTCAAATCCATCAAATCGCATTGAGCGGGATCAAAGGCATGCGCATCGACGCCGCTGGCTTGCAGCGCCGCCATCACTGCGCCGCCGCTTTTCAGCGACACCTCGCGCTCCGCCGAGCGGCCGCCGAGCAACACCGCCACGCGCCCCAGGCTGGCTTCTTGCGGTGCAAACGGCAGCACTTGCGCGCGTACGCCACCCATTCCGCCACGACCGGATTCTTCCGACATAATTTGTTTCACCCGGCTCATCTGCGGGCTCTCCCAATCTGATCGAAATGCATTACCGGCCATGCTCCTCTCCCGAACCCGAGACGGAATCCCCGACGATCCGCACTTCGCGTTCAAGCATCACTCCCCGTTCCCGCCGCACGGTGTCTTGCACCGTGCTGATCAGGCACTCGATATCCGACGCCGTGGCATCGCCCAGATTGACGATGAAATTGGCGTGCTTCTCCGACACTTGCGCGCCGCCGATGCGGTGTCCCTTCAAGCCGCAGGCTTCGATCAGCCGCGCCGCATAATCGCCCGGCGGATTGCGGAACACCGAGCCGGCGTTGGGCAGATTCAGCGGCTGCGCGCTGATGCGCTTTTGCAGCAAAGCCTTGATGCGCTGTTGCGCCGCATGGCCATCCCCGTGTTTGAATTTGAACCAGGCGGCGACGAACCATTCTTGTGGGGCGTGAGCGGGGAGCGGGGAGCGGGGAGCGGTTTCACGTAACGCCACATGGCGGTAGCTGATCTCATAATCCGCTGGCTTGCGTTGATGTAGCTCGCCATGCCGGTCGATGGTCAGCACTTCATCCACCACTTCCCAGGTTTCCGCGCCATAGCAGCCGGCATTCATGGCCAGCGCGCCGCCGATGGTGCCGGGAATCCCAGCCAAGAATTCCGCGCCCTCGAAGTCATGCTTCGCCGCAAAGCGCGCGAGCTTCGGGCTCGCTACACCGGCTTCGGCGTAGATTCGCTCGTTTTCCACTCGCACTGTATTCAGCACCGCATGCATCAAAATCACCGTCCCCCTAAATCCGCCATCTCGCACCAACAAATTGCTGCCCAAACCCACGAACAGCACCGCTTCTTCTTCCGGCAACGCTTTCAAAAACGACGCCAAATCCGCCAAGTCCGCTGGCACATACGCCTTTGCCGCCTGCCCGCCCGCCCGCCAGCTCACATGCTTGGCCATCGGCTCGTCAAAGCGTAGCGTGCCTTTCACCGCTCACCGCTCACCGTTCACCGCTCACTAACAAGCCCGGAACCTGTCCCACTGTGCCCGCACCCATGGTCAGCACCACGTCGCCATCGCGCGCCACGTTCAAGATCGCCTGCGGCATCTCGCCCACGGTTTCCACGAACACCGGCTCCACCTTGCCCGCCACTCGAATCGCGCGCGTCAGGGCGCGCCCATCGGCCGCGACGATCGGCGCTTCGCCCGCCGCATACACTTCGGTCAGCACCAAGGCATCCACGCTCGACAACACCTTCACGAAATCCTCGAACACATCGCGCGTGCGGGTGTAGCGATGCGGCTGGAACGCCAGCACCAGGCGCTGCCGGGGAAACGCGCCGCGCGCGGCGGCAATCGTGGCCGCCATCTCCACCGGGTGATGGCCATAGTCATCGATCAAGGTGAAATGCCCGCCGCCCGGCAGCGGAACGTCGCCGTAGCGCTGAAAGCGGCGGCCCACGCCCTTGAATTCGGCCAAGCCTTTTTGAATCGCTTTGTCCGGCACGTTCAGCTCGATCGCGACCGCGATCGTGGCCAGCGCGTTCAACACATTGTGATGACCGGCGCAGTTGAGCTGTATCGCCAACTGCTTGCCGCCCTTGCGCGCGACTTTAAAATGCATCTGGCCGCCCACCGCCTTGATGTGCGTGGCGCGGATATCGACGTCCGCACTCGTGCCGTAAGTCACGATCGGTTTCGTCAAACGCGGCATGATGGCGCGCACGTTGGGATCGTCCGCGCACAGCACCGCCACACCGTAGAACGGCAAGTGCTGAATGAAATCCACGAAGGCTTGCTTCAGCTTCTCGAAATCGTGGCCGTAGGTTTCCATGTGGTCGGCGTCGATATTGGTCACCACCGACAGCACCGGCGTGAGGTGCAGGAAAGAAGCATCGGATTCATCCGCTTCCGCCACCAGGAACTCGCCGCTGCCGAGCTTGGCATGCGCACCGGCGGCTTCCAGCCGGCCGCCGATCACGAAGGTGGGATCCAGCCCGCCTTCCGCCAGCACGCTGGCGATCAAGCTGGTGGTGGTGGTCTTGCCATGCGTGCCCGCCACCGCGATGCCCTGCTTGAAGCGCATCAACTCCGCCAGCATCAAGGCGCGCGGCACCACCGGAATATTTTTCTCGCGCGCCGCCAGCACTTCCGGGTTGCCGGTTTTCACCGCGGTCGAGGTCACCACCACATCGGTCTTTTCAATGTGACTCGCGGCATGGCCGTGGAAGACCTTGGCGCCCATTTTCGCCAGGCGCTTGGTGGCGGCGTTGTCGGACAAATCCGAACCGCTGATCTTGAAGCCGAGATTAAGCAGCACCTCGGCGATGCCGCTCATGCCGGCGCCGCCGATGCCCACGAAATGGATGTGTTTGACTTTGTGTTTCATCTTTTGTGAGTGAGCGGGAAGCGGGAAGCGGGAAGCGGGAACCCCCCGCGCACCCGG
>JACRIU010000096.1 GCA_016235775.1 Hydrogenophilales bacterium | reverse complement strand
GTGCCATCCAGCTCGATCATGGTCTGGTCGATGAAGGCCTGCTCGGCCGCATCAAGACCGATAATCGCTTCGGCGATTTCAGTGTTCACATATTCCACGGCTTTCAATACGCCCTTGCCCAGATAGCGCTGCTTGTCGCCATCGCGCAATTCAATCGCTTCTCTTTCGCCGGTAGATGCGCCGGACGGCACGGCGGCGCGCCCCATCACACCGGACTCCAGCAACACGTCCGCTTCAACGGTAGGATTGCCGCGCGAATCCAATATTTCGCGGGCGATTACATCAACAATTGCACTCATACTTTTTCCTTAGCTCTCTCTTTAAACACTCTTCAAATCAATATTTTCTTCGATCAATCCTTGCTGCTTGACCGTCTCGTCCAGCACCATCAAGGTTTTCAACAACGCCCTGAGATGCCCGAGCGGGAAGGCATTCGGTCCATCCGACAACGCTTGCGACGGGTTCGGGTGCGTTTCCATGAACAGCCCGGAAACCCCGGCCGCCACGGCGGCGCGCGCCAGCACCGGCACGAATTCGCGCTGACCGCCGCTGACTGTTCCCTGCCCGCCCGGCAACTGCACCGAGTGCGTCGCATCGAACACCACCGGGCAACCGGTGTTGCGCATCACGGCCAGCGAACGCATGTCCGACACCAGGTTGTTGTAGCCGAACGAAGCGCCCCGCTCGCACACCATGATGTTGTCCTGCCCGCTCGCATCGCGCGCTTTCTCCACCACGTTCCGCATATCCCACGGCGAAAGGAACTGCCCCTTCTTGATGTTCACCGGGCGACCGCAGCGTGCAACCGCATGAATAAAATCGGTCTGGCGGCACAGGAATGCCGGGGTTTGCAGCACATCCACAACCGCCGCGACCGGTTCGATTTCATCAATGCTGTGCACATCGGTCAGCACCGGCACACCGAGTTGCGCTTTCACTTCGGCGAGAATTTTCAACCCGGCATCCATGCCGAAGCCGCGGAACGATTTGCCCGAACTGCGGTTGGCCTTGTCGTAGGAAGATTTGTAGATGAACGGCAGACCCAGTTCGCGGCAGATTTCCTGCAACTGCCCGGCGGTATCCAGCGCCATCTGTTGCGACTCGATCACGCAAGGCCCGGCAATCAAGAACAGCGGGCGATTCAGCCCGACATCAAATCCACATAAATTCATAATTCAACATACCCAGTTAGATGTCGGGCAAGCCCTGCCCGCACCATGCGCTTCGCGCCACCGTGTCCGGGCTGCACTTCAAACCCACATAAATTCATGCTGATTCCTTGCGCCGCAAAGCCGCTTCGACAAACGCTTTGAACAACGGATGCCCGTCGCGCGGGGTGGACGTAAACTCAGGGTGGAATTGCACACCGACAAACCAGGGGTGCATGGATTGCGGCAGCTCCATGATCTCCGGCAGATTTTCCGAAGGCGTGCGTGCCGAGATGATCATCCCGGATTTCTCCAGCATCGGCACGTAATGGTTATTCACTTCATAGCGGTGGCGATGCCGCTCGTTGACTTCATCGCCGTAGATGCGCTGAGCCAGCGTACCGGGTTTGATCGGGCAACGCTGCGAACCGAGGCGCATCGTGCCGCCCAGATCGGAATCGCTGCTGCGTGTCTCAACCTTACCATCGCGGTCGAGCCATTCGGTAATCAGCGCGACGACCGGATGTTCGGATCCCAGATTGAATTCGGTGCTGTTCGCATCGCTCATTCCGGCGACATGCCGCGCATATTCGATCACGGCGAGTTGCATCCCCAGGCAGATGCCCAGATACGGCACGTTGTTTTCGCGCGCGAAACGGATCGCGGCAATCTTGCCTTCGGTGCCGCGCTTGCCGAAACCGCCCGGCACCAGGATCGCGTCGAAATGCGCCAGGCCTTGTGTTCCGGCGGTTTCCAGCGCTTCGGAATCGATGTATTCGATATTCACCTTGGTTGAAGTGTGGATCCCGGCATGGCGCAACGCCTCGATCAGCGACTTGTACGATTCGGTCAGATCGACGTATTTGCCGACCATGCCGATGGTGACTTGATGTTGCGGATTTTCCTGTGCATTGACCAGCTTCATCCATAC
>JACRIU010000099.1 GCA_016235775.1 Hydrogenophilales bacterium | reverse complement strand
CCGCGCCGGTGCTGCCTGCGGGCTGCTTAGTGCCGGCCGGTGCTGCGCCGGAATGGGCAGCGCCGAAAGCGACAGGCATAGACAGGGCCATAACAGCGGCGAGGGAAGCCAGGGTTGCACCTTTAGATTGGATCGACATGTCGAACTCTGCTTAAATGGATAAAAACGCGTTATTAACATTCGGATTGAGCTACGCCAGGCTTAGCTCCTGTGTAGGGCAACAAAACACATGAGCGTATGAAAAGATTGCCTTACGCAGTAGTAGTCGATATGCGGCGGGCAACCTTACACGGGGGAGGAATATTTTTGGGGGGGCGCATTACTTTGCACCGATAGCGGGCCGGGCATGCCCGGCCCCTACGATTATCTACGCTTCTGCATGTGGCCATTTCCAGTCGCGTATCTCCGGCATGTCCTGGCCATGCTCGCGGATGTACTCCCAATGTTCGGTGAGTTTGTCCCGCAAGAACTGTTTGAGATACGCCGCCTTGGCACTCAAGGCGGGCACGCGGTCGATCACATCCCCGGCCAGGTGGAAGCGGTCGAGGTCGTTGAGCACGGCCATGTCGAACGGCGTGGTGGTCGTGCCCTCCTCCTTGTAGCCGCGCACGTGCAAGTTGTGGTGGTTGGTGCGGCGGTAAGTGAGCCGGTGGATGAGCCAGGGGTAGCCGTGGTAGGCGAAGATGATTGGCTTATCGGTGGTGAACAACGTGTCGAAATCGCGATCGGAAAGCCCCTGCGGGTGCTCCTCTTTCTGCTGCAAGGTCATCAGGTCCACAACGTTGACTACCCGCACCTTGAGTTCCGGCATATGTTGGCGCAGCAAGTCCACAGCGGCCAATGTTTCGAGCGTCGGCACATCGCCGGCGCAGGCCATCACTACATCCGGTTCACCGTCCTGATCATTGCTAGCCCAATCGAAGATACCGATGCCGGTGGCGCAATGCTTGATCGCGGCATCCATATCCAGCCACTGCGGCTGCGGCTGCTTGCCGGCGACGATCACGTTGATGAGATTGCGCGAGCGCAGACAGCGGTCGGTCACACACAGCAGCGTGTTCGCATCCGGCGGCAGGTAGACGCGGATGATGTCGGCCTTCTTGTTCACCACGTGGTCGATGAAGCCGGGATACTGGTGCGAGAAGCCGTTGTGATCCTGGCGCCAGACGTGCGAGGTGAGCAGGTAATTGAGCGAGGCGATCGGCCGCCGCCACGGAATCTCCTTGCATACCTTGAGCCACTTGGCGTGCTGGTTGAACATCGAATCGATGATATGGATGAACGCCTCGTAGCACGAAAACAGCCCGTGCCGGCCGGTGAGCAGATACCCTTCGAGCCAGCCCTGGCAGGTATGCTCGGAGAGGATTTCCATCACTCGGCCGTCCGGCGCCAAATGATCGTCTGTGGCCAAGCGTTCCGCGAGCCAAGCGCGATCGGTGACTTCGAACAACGCACCGAGGCGGTTGGAGGCGGTTTCGTCCGGCCCCACCACGCGGAAGTTGCGCGCTTCAGCGTTGCGCTGCATCACGTCGCGCAATAGATTGCCCATGGCTCGCGTCGATTCGGCCATGACCGCGCCGGGTTGCGGCGCCTGGACGGCGTAGTCGCGAAAATCCGGCATGCGCAGATCGTGCAGCAGCATGCCGCCGTTGGCGTGCGGGTTCGAGCCCATGCGCCGCGTCCCCTTCGGCGCGAGCGCTGCGATCTCCGCACGCGGCGCGCCCTGCGCATCGAATAATTCTTCGGGCCGGTAGCTTTTCATCCATTGCTCCAGCAACTGCAGGTGTTCTGGATTGCTGGTATCCGAAAAGGGCACCTGATGCGAGCGCCAGGAACCTTCGGTCGGCTTGCCATCCACTTCTTTCGGCCCGGTCCAACCCTTGGGCGTTTTCAGCACAATCATCGGCCAGCGCGGGCGCTCGGCAATGCCCGTGGTGCGCGCCGCATGCTGAATGGCGCGGATTTCCTGCATCACAACATCCAGCGTGTCCGCCATCTGCCGATGCATGCCCTCCGGTTCCGAACCTTCGACAAAGTGCGGCTTGTAGCCGTAGCCCACGAACAGCGCTTCGAGTTCCGCATGCGGAATGCGCGCGAGCACGGTAGGGTTGGCGATCTTGTAACCGTTGAGATGCAGGATCGGCAGCACCGCGCCATCGGCTACCGGATTGAGAAACTTGTTCGAATGCCAGGCGGTGGCGAGCGGCCCGGTCTCCGCCTCGCCGTCGCCCACCACGCAGGCGACAATCAGATCGGGATTGTCGAACGCCGCGCCGAAGGCATGCGACAGCGCGTAGCCGAGTTCACCGCCTTCGTGGATGGAGCCGGGCACTTCGGCCGTGACGTGGCTGCCGACGCCGCCGGGAAACGAGAACTGGCGGAACAAGCGCTGCATGCCCTCGGCGTCGCGCGAAATATTCGGATACTGTTCGCTGTAGCTGCCATCGAGCCAAGTGCTGGCCACCAGCGCTGGCCCGCCGTGGCCGGGCCCGGCGATGTAGATCATGTTGAGGTCTTGCTGCTTGATGATGCGGTTCAGGTGCGCATAGATAAAGTTAAGCCCCGGCGTCGTACCCCAGTGGCCAAGCAGCCGCGGCTTGATATGCTCGGGCTTGAGCGGTGCAGTGAGCAGCGGATTGTCGAGCAGATAAATCTGCCCAACTGAAAGATAATTCGCCGCGCGCCACCAAGCGTCGAGTCGTGCGAGTTCTTCGGATGTGGCTGCTGTTGCTTGCATGGTGTTGCTCCTCAGGCATTTCTTTTTCGTGCGCTTCGCGCGAATAATTTAGGGCCGGTCATGCCCCGGCGGGGCAGTTACTTTTTCTTGCTTGCCCAAGAAAAAGCTAACCAAAAAGAAGGGCACCCCCTGCACCGCCCTTCGGGTTCCCTGCGTTGCTCGCCATGCCGGGCGGCTGCGGAACTCGCGCTACGCGCTCAGACAGTCCTCGCCGACTTCCCCCGGCATGCCTGCGCTACTCGGCGGCACAGCAAGGGGCCCCAAAAACCAAGTCAACACCAGTGGAACATCAACGCTTTGTGAAATTCTCATTACAACAATAAATCGCCACACTCACTTACGCCGCCACAACAGCAAGCGCTTCTTGGGCAAGAATGTGCGCCTCATCCACCGGAATCACCCACGCCTGGGTGCGGCTATCGGCCGTGCTAATGCGCCCTTCACAGCCCACAGTGGATAGGTTGGCGGCGGCATCGAGATCAATGCCAGCCCAGCCTAAACCATCGAGTATCCCGGCGCGCACCGCAGCGGCGTTCTCCCCTACGCCGCCGCCAAAAAGAATCGCATCCGCGCTGCCCAGCACCGCGAGATACGCGCCGAGATATTTGCGCGCGCGATAGCAATAGAGCGCGACCGCCAAGCGTGCGCGCGGGTCATCCGCCGCGAGCAGGCGGCGCATATCGCCGCTCAGCCCCGAGACGCCAAGCAATCCGGAATGATGATTGAGCAAAGCGCCCATCTCCTCCGCGCTCAGGCCCTCCGTGCGCTGCAAGAAGGTGACGAGCCCGGGATCGACGTCGCCGCTGCGCGTCGCCATCACCAAGCCCTCCAGCGGCGAGAAGCCCATGGAGGTGTCGCGCGCCATGCCGCGCTCGCTTGCCGTTACCGAGCATCCTGCACCGAGCTGAAAGGAAATAACGCGACCACCGCCTTCGATCTCCGGGCGCAGCGTCTGCCAACGCCGGCACATCGCTTGGTGCGCCAAGCCGTGGAATCCATAACGCCGCAAGCCGTGGCGTGCGCTGAGTTCCTGCGGCAAGGCATAGGTCGTGGCCACCGCCGGCAGTTGCGCATAAAAAGCCGTGTCGAATACCGCCACCTGCGGCACATCCGGCCCCAGCACCGCGCGGCAAGCGCGGATCCAAGTGAGCGCCACCGGGTTGTGCAAAGGTGCTAAGGGCGCGATGCGCTCAATCTCGGCCTCGACCGCAGCGTCTATCCTGAGCGAAGAAGTCAGGCGCGCGCCGCCATGCACCACGCGATGCGCCACCAGTTGCGGCTGCGCGACCGCGTGCTGCTCCATAAAAAATTTCAGCCTTTCGCTGGGATCGGTCGCATCGGCTTCATAATGCGCCTCGCCGCACACGCGCAGACCGCTTGCGCCGGACGCGAACGCCGCCAGCTTCAATGATGAACTACCCGCGTTGACAGTCAGTACGGCCATGTGGTTTTTCTTTTTCTCAAAACGCCAAAGGCTATGCTCAAAAATTAAGACGCCGGTGCGTAAAGCAGGCCGCGCCGCACCAGCATCTTCTCGATTTCCACGGCAATAAACACCACGCTGGAAAGCATAAGGCACAAACCCAGCTCGGCCAAGGTCAAGGGCTCGGTCTTGAAGATCGGATTGAGCGCGGGCACATACAGCACCGCCATTTGCAGGGCGAAGGTAACCCCGATGGCGAGGAGCAGCAACTTGTTGCTGAACAGCCCTTGCGTAAACAGCGAGTCGCGCTCGGAACGGATCGCCAGCACATGCCCCATTTGCGACAGCGTCAACACGGTGAACACCATGCTCTGCCAATGCGCGGAGCCGGTGTGGTAGGCCCAAGCCTGGGTCAGCACGCACACCGCGCCCAGCAGCAGGCCCACCCAGATCATGTGCTGCCAATTGCCGTGCGCGAAGATGCTCTCTTGCGGCGGACGCGGCGGGCGTTGCATGATGCCGCGCGCTTCCGGTTCCGCCGCCAGCGCCAGCCCCGGCAGGCCGTCGGTGAGCAGGTTGACCCACAAGATGTGGATCGGCAGCAGCGGGATCGGCAAGCCCATGAACGGCGCCAGGAACAGCGTCCACACTTCGCCGGCGTTGCCGGTCATGTTGTATTTCACAAACTTGCGGATGTTGTCGTAGATGCGGCGGCCTTCGCGCACGGCGGAGACGATGGTGGCGAAATTGTCGTCGAGCAAGACCATGTGCGCGGCTTCGCGCGCCACATCGGTGCCGCCCTTGCCCATGGCCACGCCGATATCGGCGCGCTTCAAGGCCGGCGCATCGTTCACGCCGTCGCCGGTCATCGCCACGAATTCGCCCTTGTCTTGCAGCGCTTTGACGATCTTGATTTTCTGCTCGGGTGCGACGCGCGCATACACCCGCACCCGCTCCACATGCTCTTCAAATTCGGCCAGCGACAGTTGATCCAATTGCTGGCCGGTGAGCACTTCACCCTCGTCGCCGATGATGCCGAGGCGCCGCGCGATGGCGCGTGCGGTGGCCGGGTGGTCGCCGGTGATCATGACCGGCGTGATGCCCGCAGTGCGGCACAGCGCCACAGCCTCGGCTGCCTCCGGTCGCGGCGGGTCGATCAATCCGACCAGGCCGAGGAAGATTAAATCCTGCTCCACCGCATCCGCATCGAGGAAATCGGGCACTGCCGGCAATTCGCGATAAGCCAGCGCCAGCACGCGCAGGCCCTGTGCCGCGAGATCCTCCGCCACCGCCAAGGTTGCGTCGGCATCGAATGAACCAATTAGGGCGTTCATACAACGCGGCAGCAATGCTTCCGGTGCGCCCTTTACGTAAACGATGACGCCGTCTCCGATCTGTTCCTCCCCCTTCAAGGGGAGGGAGGTTATTCGATGCAGCGTCGCCATGCGACGGCGTTCGGAGTCGAAGGGGATTTCCGCCAAACGCGGATAGCTGGCCGACAAATCGGCCTTGTCGAAGCCCGCGCTGCGCGCCGCTTGATACAGCGCCACCTCGGTCGGGTCGCCGAGAATCTTCTTGCCCGAGCCATGGCGCGCCGCATCGTTGCTGAGCGCCATGGCGTGCGCCAGCATCGTCCAAGCCTCAGACGGCGCTGCTGGAATTGTTTCTGCCATTTGACCAGCTAAGCAATAGCGCTCAACGCGCATGCGGTTCTCGGTCAGGGTGCCAGTCTTGTCGGAACAGATGAAAGTCACCGAGCCCAGCGTCTCCACCGCCGGCAAACGCCGGATCAAGGCGTGGCGCTGCACCATCTTGTGCGCGCTAAGGGCGAGCGACACCGTCACTACCGCCGGCAAGGCTTCGGGGATCGCCGCCACCGCCAGACTTACCGCGGTGAGAAACATCAGCACCACCGGTTCGCCACGCAACACGCCCACTGTGAAAATAATCGCGCACAGTGCGAGCACGGCCAGCGCCAGACGCTGGCCGAATGCAGCCAAGCGTTTTTGCAGCGGGGTTTTAACATCGTCCGCGCCATGCAGCAGCGCGGCGATCCGCCCCAATTCGGTCTGCATGCCGGTGGCCACCACGATGCCCTCGGCCCGCCCATAGCTGACGATGGTGCCCTTGTACGCCATGTTGCGCCGGTCGCCGAGCGGCAGACCGGCCTCCATCAAGACGCCGGGGATTTTCTCGGCCGGATGCGATTCGCCGGTGAGCGCCGCTTCCTCCACCTTCAACTGCGCCACTTCGATCAGGCGCAAATCCGCCGGCACGACATTGCCTGCTTCCAGCCACACCACATCGCCCGGCGCCAGTTGCGCGCCGGTGACGCTTTCCCATTGCCCGCCGCGGCGCACCCGCGCGCTGGCCGCCGCGAGGCGCTGCAAGGCCGCCACCGCACGCTCGGCGCGGTACTCCTGGATAAAGCCGATCACGGCATTGAGCAGCAGGATCACGACAATGGCGATGCTGTCCTGCGGCTCGCCCACGATGCCGGCGACAATCGCCGCCGCGATCAGCACCAAGATCATGAAGTCCGTGAATTGCGACACGAACATGGCCAGCGGGCTGCGCCGGCGCTGTTCGTGAATCTCGTTCGGCCCAGCTTGCGCCAAGCGCTGCGCGGCTTCATCGGGTGTGAGGCCTTGCGCCGGATCGACATGCAAGCGCGCCGCGGCCGACTCGGAACTCAGGGTGTGCCAAGGGGTGAGATCAGCCGCCATGGAGAAACAAAATATACGAATTGAGGAGATA
The DNA here is from genome assembly GCA_016235775.1 of Hydrogenophilales bacterium. Taxonomy (GTDB): domain Bacteria; phylum Pseudomonadota; class Gammaproteobacteria; order Burkholderiales; family Thiobacteraceae; genus RBG-16-58-11. Next base: position 18,192 of record JACRIU010000099.1, on the reverse strand, counting down.
GACTAAAAACAAGAAGATGCTGACCCAGCCCACGGTTTTGAACACGCGCGTTCGCGGTCGATACAGCAAACCGATAATTGCCACCCCAGTCATGACCATCGCGGAAAGCGCAGAAACACTATGGGTAGCCGATACATGCGAAAGAATCGGCCCCGGCAGATAGAGCAAATCATCCAGCGCCAGGATCGCAATATCAAACAGGTTGCTGCCCAACAAATTACCGATGGCCATATCCAGCGCACCAATGCGCAAGGCCGCGATGGTCACCACCAGCTCCGGCACGGAGGTGACAAAAGCCACGAAGATCGTACCGACAAAACTCTCGTGCCAGCCCATGGACAGTGCAAGCTCCTTGCCTACGAACGGCAGCCACAAACCGGCCGTGGCCACCACCACCGCTGCAATCGCATAACCGATCGCCGCTTCGCGCAATATCATTGACGGATAGCGCTCCACCGATTGCTCGGTGTAGGCATCGAGATGCGCGCGCTCATAGCGAAACACGGTGCGCATCGCGATTGCGTACACCATGAGAATGATGGGCGTATACAAACCCACGTGCCCGATGCGCCAGACGTAACCGCTTTGCGCCAGCAAAATATTGAAGCCGACAATGCCAATCAGCACGATGCCAAACCCGGCGGAAAGAATGTGGCCCGTACTGGCGCGGGTATAGACCGATTCGCCGCGCTGAAAAAAATCCAACACCACAATAATCATCAAATTAAAAACGCAACTCCCCAGCACATCGCCCACCGCAATCTCCGGCGTATGCGCGAACGACACTGCGCTGATGCCGGTGATGAGCTCAGGCAGCGAGGTCACGGTCGCAAGCAGGATCAGCCCGATCCAGGTGCCGCCCATGCCGGTTTTTTCCGCGATCACATCGCCATAGCGCGACAGCTTGAAACCGGCGATGCCGATCAACAGCACGCATAGTGCGAATTGCGCCCAGATCCAAAGCAGGTTTGTCATCAGATAGCCAAAACAGTTTAGTTCAGTCTAGCAGATCGAGCAGCCGTCTCACCGGCGTGGGCAGCGCCGCGCCGTGCGCATCAAAGCGATCCAACCACATCGCGCCCGCTGCCGCGCCGGGTTTGTTCACCCACACCACGAGCACGCGAATGGTGAGCCGGAAATGCGTGAACGTATGCACCAGCGGCGACATGGCTGCGACGCGCGCTGCCTGCACACCGAAGCGGGTTTGCAAATGGCTATTCAATACCGCCTCGGGCGCGACTTCGGGGAAGCTCCACAAGCCGCCCCAGACGCCTTGGGCGGGACGCTTCTCCAACAGAACCTCATTGCCGCGACGCAAAATCAGCATCACCGTTTGGCGTTCGGGAATCGTTTTCTTCCGCTTCGGGGCCGGTAGTTGTGCAATGCGATCATCGCGCCGCGCGACACATTGCGCGCTCAGCGGACAGTCGCCGCAGCGCGGTTGGGCACGCGTGCACAAGGTCGCGCCAAGATCCATCAGGCCTTGGGTATAGCGTTCGATCTCCGCTTCCGGCAACAGCGATTCTGCCAGCGTCCACAGCTTTGCCTCCACGGCCTTGTCGCCGGGGAAACCCTCGATGCCAAAGCAACGCGTGAGCACGCGTTTCACATTGCCGTCGAGAATCGCACCGCGCACGCCAAACGCAAAAGCCGCGATCGCCGCCGCGGTGGAAGGCCCGATGCCGGGCAAGGCGGTGATGGCTTCAACGCTGGCAGGAAAAACCCCTTGATGCCGCGCGACAATCTGCCGCGCCGCCGCATGCAAATTGCGCGCACGCGCGTAATAGCCCAAACCGCTCCAATGCGTGAGCACGGCCTCTTCATCCGCGGACGCAAGACTGGCGATACTGGGGAAGTGCGTCATGAAGCGCTGATAATAGGGAATAACCGTCGCCACCTGCGTCTGTTGCAACATGATTTCGGATATCCAGATACGATAGGGATCGCGCGTGTTCTGCCACGGCAGATCGTGGCGGCCGTGGCTTTTTTGCCAGGCAATGAGGCGGGAAGCGAAATCAGACATGCGCCATTGTAGCTTGACCACCAAACCTATTTGTATATACTTAATGTATATCCATTAAGGAAGCTCTATGACGACCACGCGCGTATTCAAATCCGGGCACAGCCAAGCCGTGCGCCTGCCGAAGGAATTCCGTTTCAACAGTAGCGAGGTGGAAATTTTCCGGCGCGGCAACGAAATCGTGCTGCGCGAACGCCCGAGTACGGCCGAAAGCGTGCTGGCGGTACTGAACGCCTTCTCGGACGATTTCATGAGCGAGGATCGCGGTGAGACCGTGCCCCAGGAACGGGAAAAGCTGTGAGCGCCGCCCGCTATCTGCTCGATACCGATACCTGCATTTATCTCATCAAGAACAAGCCGCCCACTGTCGCCCGAAAACTGGCCAAGCTGCCCGCCGGCCACGCCGGCATTTCCGTTATCACCTATGGCGAACTATGGCGCGGGGTGCAAAAAAGCCAGCAAATCGAGCGCAATGTCGAGGCCCTTGCAGCCTTGGTGACCGTCTTGCCGGTTCAAGCCCTGGCGATCGAAGCCGGACTCCACTATGGCGATATTCGCGCAACACTGGAACGCGCGGGCAAGCCCATCGGCAACAATGATCTCTGGATCGCCGCCCACGCCCGCGCCATGGGCTGGACGCTGGTGACCAACAATGAACGCGAATTCTCCCGCGTAAGCGAACTACGTTTGCAAAACTGGGCCAAATAATCTTCAGGAACGAATTAGCGGCCGAACAGACCTTTCAGCTTTTCCTGCACTTTCTCTTTGGCCTTTTCTTTCACTTCGGTTTTTTTCTCTTCGAGCTTGGCCTTGGCCGATTCGGTGGCCAGCGCGCCCACATCCACTTTGTATTTGAGCGCATCGAATGGGCCGGTGACGCGCACTGGCACGGTGACGCCTTTCAGTTGCGACAGCTCCTTGCCGCCTTGGCCTTCGAGCGAGCCGACCACGGTGGCTTTGGCCACATAGTCCATGGAACCGGCGCCGATATTGATATCGCCGTTGCCGGCAAGACGCAGCAGGGGCGATTTTGCAGAAAGATCATCGTTGTGCGCCACGCCATTGTTAATGGCAAAACTGGCCTTGAGTTCGCTGAAGTCGGTCTTCTCGCTAGCGGATGCGGATTGCGTTTGGCTGTCACTTTGCATACCTAACTTGGCTTTGGCATTGCGCAAGGTGGAGGCAATATTGATGCCTTTTATCGCACCATCTTGCAAATTCACGGCGGCGCTGCCATTGAGCGCTTTTTTCATGGCGCTGGCGGTCGCGCCTTGCGTGGTCACGTTGAGCGACACGTTGCCGCGCCCGTCGAGCAAGTCCTTGTCCGCCAAATCTTTGAGCAGCGGGCCGATGCTGATGCCGGTCAAATTTTGTTGCACGGCGATTTTCGGGCTCGCGCTCGTGGTGGCGGATAGCGCGCCTTTCATGGCGCCTTGATATAGGTTCGCCGACAGCGGATTCATCTCAACTCGGCCAGCACCCGCCTTGAGCTCGAGCCGCACATTGCTGGATTTTAAATTCGCAACTTTGAGTTGGCCGATGCGCACGCTGCCGCTGGCGTTGAGCGATTTCAATCCCGATAAATCGATCGGGCTTTCCGGCTGGGATTGCTCTGCTTTTCCCTTGGGCGGCAAATAGCGGTCCACATCCAGTTGATCGATATTGATATCGAAATTGAAATGTGGATTGGAGAATGGGTTCATGCCGAGCTTGGCTTGGATGGTGCTGTCGTCGAGCTTGGTATTCAAGTTCGCGGCCACTTGCTGTTTAGCCAGATCGGCGCGCGCATCCCCGCTGAGCGCAAGCTTCATGCCGCCTTTGGGCAGCCTGGGATTGGCGACATCCAGGTTGGCGGCCAGCTTCGGCAGATGAAACGTTTGCGCGTCGAGGCTGCCGGCAAAGGGGCTGGTGAGTTTGCCCTGGATGCGGTTGTCGCCTTGCTTGCCGTCGATCTCCAAGCTCAACTGACTCACGTTGAACTGCTTGGCGTTGCCGGCCAGATCGGGCAGGGTCAGCGTGGCGGTCAGCTTGCCGTTCGCCTGCTCGATTTTCGCCTCCAGGGTGAGCTTCGAACCTTCCGCCCTGGATTCAGTCAGGATCAGCTTGGGCGCATTCAGCGCAATATCGAGCTTGTCCGCCGCGCGATTGCCCTTGAGATCAAGTTTCACATCTTTGAGTGAAAAGGCTTGGGCCTTGAGTTGGGCATCGATATCGCCTTTGGCGCTGAGCTCCAGGTTCTTGACGCCCACCGCCTCGCCGCTCAGTTTCAAATTCAAACCATCCAGCGCGTAATGCTTTTCTTCCAGCGCGAACAAGAGCCCGCTTTTCACTTTCACGCGCGCCGCGATGCTCGGGTGATCCCCCGTCACTTTGAAATCGAGCTCGATATCGGTGTGCGTGTTGTCTTTCAGCCGCCCGCTTTCCATTTCAAATTCGGCGATGCCCAGCTTGCGCTTCGCCATGCGGTCGTCGAAGCTGAGCGCGCCGCGCTTGATTTTCACGCCTTCAATATCGAATTTGACTTGCTCCGATTCTTCTTTGCTCAACAAGTCGTCGATATTGGTGCTGCCGTCGGCATAACGTATGAGATTGGCGCGCACGCCCTCCACGCTGATCTTGTCCACCACCAGCTCTTTTTTCAAGAGCGGCAGCCAGGCCACGAACAGCTTCACGCTCTCCAGCGCCGCGAATTCCTGTGTGCTTTTATGTTCGGAGAGCCGGGTTTTGCCCAGATCCACCCCGAGCTTGGGAAACAGCTTGAGCTTGATGTCGCCGTCGATGCTGAGCGTGCGCTGTTTTTTTTCCTGCACCAGCTTGACGATTTGCGGTTTGAAGGCATTCGGGTCGACCGTAAACGCCACCACCGCCAGCAACAGCGCGAACAAGGCAATCAGCCCGGCTACGCCGAACAATGCGTACTTGAAATATTGGGGGAGATATTTAGGCAAGGCAACCTCGGAGGAAAAGCGTGGAGCGGGCGATGGGGATCGAACCCACATCTAAAGCTTGGGAAGCTCTCGTTCTGCCATTGAACTACGCCCGCATGATCGTGAAACGCGGCTAGTTTACAGCCAAGCCGCACCCCCTGTCAGCCACGGCGAGGTCGACAAACAGAAACGGCTGCCTAGAGACAAGATGCTTCTCTAGACAGCCGTTTCAAATAGAACAGCTTACTTCGCTTGAATGCGATACAGGTAATCAATCAACGCCAAGATGCGCGTGCGCACAAATGCCTCTTGATCGTAATCCACATCTCGATATTGTTCGGCCGCCGCGATGCTGTACTCCCTGCCCCAGATGGGCATGTCGCGCGTGCCGTGGGCTTTGATCACCTGCCGGCCATCAACCACTTCATACACGCGATTGATGGGGAAGACGCCCTTGTTATTCTTGGCGAGCACGGTTAGGTCAGGGATCTTGCTAATAAACTCCCGGTAAGGTCCGTCGCCCTTGCCCGTGGAACCATGACAAATCGCGCATTTAGCCTCATATTCCTTCTTGCCGCGGTCGGCTTTTTCACCCTTCTCCGCGGCGAACGATACGCCAGAACCGCCTAGCAGCACGGTGGCAAATAAAATGATTCCTAGATTAAATGCCTTCATCGGGAGCCTCCTTTTAACAACGATTAAAATGCAAAAAATCTATTTCTTATGAATTCAGTATAGATAGCCTCAGTCGAAGCGCAAGTTGATTCGCGGCTGCATGCGGGGATATAGGCTGCGTGATAGAATTCCGCTTGGAATATTGGAAGAAACAACCCGTGATCACGCTTACAGTAAATGGTTCGCCGCAGCAGTTTGAGGCTCGGAGCAACCTCGTCCGACTATTGGAAAATATGCAGCTAACCGGCAAACGGGTAGCGGTCGAACGCAACGGCGAGATCGTGCCGCGCAGCCAATACACTCAAGTGGAACTTCTAGACGGTGATCAACTCGAAATCGTCGTAGCAGTAGGCGGCGGCTAGCCTGCTTGTGAGGGGTTAAGGGTGAGGTGTTAGGTGTAAAATCCGCGCTCACCACGAGCCTTTGTCCCTCGCTCCTTACTTGCAACCCCTAACACCTTACTCCTAACACCTTACACACCTATGCACACACTGACTATCGCCGGTAAAACCTATTCCTCCCGCCTGCTCGTCGGCACCGGCAAATACAAAGACTTCGACGAAACCCGGCAGGCGGTGGAGGCAAGCGGCGCGCAGATCGTCACGGTGGCGATTCGCCGCACCAATCTTGGCCAGGACGCGAGCCAGCCTTCCCTGCTCGATGCGCTGCCGCCCTCAAAGTACACCTACCTGCCCAATACGGCGGGCTGCTATACAGCGGATGATGCGATCCGCACGCTGCGCTTGGCGCGCGAATTGCTCGACGGCCATACGCTGGTGAAACTGGAAGTTTTGGGCGATCCGAAAACGCTGTATCCGAATGTGGTGGAAACGCTGCGCGCGGCGGAAGTGCTGGTCAAGGACGGTTTCCAGGTCATGGTCTACACCTCGGACGACCCGATCATCGCAAAGCAATTGGAAGAAATCGGCTGCGTCGCGGTGATGCCCCTGGCCTCCTTGATCGGCTCCGGCATGGGCATTCTCAATCCGTGGAATTTGCAGATCATCATGGAACACGCGCAAGTGCCGATCATCGTCGATGCCGGCGTCGGCATCGCATCGGATGCCGCCATCGCGATGGAATTGGGCTGCGATGCGGTGCTGATGAACACCGCCATCGCCCAGGCGCAAAGTCCGGTGCTGATGGCGCAGGCCATGAAAAAAGCCGTGCAAGCCGGGCGCGAAGCCTATCTCGCCGGACGCATGCCCAAGAAAATCTATACCGCCAGCCCCAGCTCCCCCACCGGCGGCGTCATCGGCACGTAAAAAAAGAGCGGGGCATGCCCCGCTTTTTCACCCTACCTTGAATCCTGAATCCCGACGCCTGGCGCCTAGCTTCACATCCCCAACCAGCTCAGCATCTCCACGTATTCCTGCGCCTTGCCCGGCACCCAGCCCTTCACGCCGATTTTGGCCAATATTTTTTTACCCTCGTCGCTGCTCTCCATCTCGATCAGCGCCTTTTGCATTTTTTCCACGTCGCCCTTGCTCATCTTGGGCGAGGCGATGATGGACCAGTACGGCAATTTCTTGCTCTTGAAAAAAATCACACCGCCTTTTTTCTCCCAGGCTTTTGCCTGCGCCGGCGCCACGATACCGACATCGGCGAACTTCATTTCCAGCATGAAATTCACCGCTTCCTGATAGCGGGTGTAACGAAGTTGTTCGGGTTTGGGTTTGCCGCCCATATCGCGCAGCGTGGCCAGCCCGGCTTTCGCCATCAATGAGCTTTCTTCCGGCAGGGCGATGATCTTGGACAGGACATCCTCGGGCTTTTTGAAGGCGTGATCCTTGCGCGCGATGAAGCTGGCCGCGAAATCACCCTTGGCCATCGCCACCAATTGATATTTATTGTCGCGAATCGCCTTGCCGGAGACGTTGGAAGGCCGGCAGAACATCAAATCGAAGCGGCCTTTCTGCAGGTTGGCCATCGCGCTGGGAATATTCTGCGAAGATTCCAGCGTGACTTTGTTTTTCAACACGCGGCCCAGATAATCCGCCAGCGGCTGATACTTGTCTTGCATCTCGCCGAAGCTGGCCTGTTCCGCCACGCCCTCGGCAATACCGAACAAGACGTTCGCCGCGCGAACCGGGCTCGCCGCGAACACCAGCGCCAGGGCGCCAACTAGCAATACTCGTCGCATGAAGCACTCCTTCCCGCGTAATTCTTGCAATAGGTATTATCGGAATTACGCTGGGCTATTTGGTAATGCCGAGGAACTTCACCAATTCATCGTAATCCGAGACCTTGGCCGGCTCGAAATTCTGGAACGAGCTGAATTTGAAATAATCCTGTCCATCCTTATCCGTGTGCGCCTTGAGCAAGGCCTGCGCCACCGCCTGCTTGGCGGCCGCCGGCATGTCGCCGCGCACGGAGAACGTCAAGTGCGGCACACCCTTGCCTTGCAGCACCAGATTCAAGTTGTAGCCGCGATTGGTCCAGACGTTGAACAGCGAGCTATTGGCCACACCCACATCGATCAGCTTGTATTGCAGGGCGTTTATCACGGCATTGGAGTCGCTGTAATACGTAATACTCTTAAAATAAGTGGCCGGATCGAATCCCATGTTTTTGATCTCGACCAGCGCAAGCTGGGTGATCATCGCATCCTTCTCGTAAAACCCGATGCGCTTGCCCTTCATGTCTTCCGGGAAGGCGATATTGGCGTCGGACAGCGCCATGAATGAAGCCGAGAGCAAGCCGGGAATTTTTGCCACCGGCTCGTAGCCGGCGGTCATGTGGGCTTTCATGATCATCGAAGGCGGCGCATACATGAAATCAAAACGCTTGGCCGCGGCTTTCTTCATGTAATCGTCGTAGGTCTTAACCGCTTCCACGCGCACCGGTTTTTTCAATATCTTGCTCAGGTAGGCGGTCAGACCCTGGTAATCGCGCACGACGAGAATCGGATTTTTCACATAATCCTGCACGCCCAGGATGTAATAGTCGGCGGCGTGCGCCGGCATACACGTAAGCCAGGTCAGCACCGCCAGCAATATGCCGATTAATCTCATTGTTATCTCCTATCGTTATATTCATCATTGCCGACGAAGATTCGCCGCAATAATGCTTTAAATCCGTAAAACCTCGCCTAAATGGGTGGCCGGGCTCATTACATGATGCTTGGCTATCCATGTCAAGCAAATCCCAGGCCAGCGGGCGAGGCGTGCCTCCTGCGGGCGAGGCATGCCTCGCCCCTACACCTTTAGGTACTGCTCCGCGCGCGCGAGCCAGCGCGCGAGGTGTAGCTCGGCGGCATCGGGCGCCTCGCGCAATAGGGCTTCGGCCAGCGCGCGCGCCTGTTCCAGCATGGCCTGGTCGCGCTCGATGTCGGCGATTTTCAGCATGGGCGTCCCGCTTTGGCGCGCACCGAGGAATTCGCCCGGCCCGCGCAGCGATAAATCCTGGCGCGCTATTTCAAAACCATCGGTTTGTTCATAGATAATCTTGAGCCGCGCTTTCGCCATATCCGACAGCGGCGGCGAATAAAGCAGGATACAAGCGCTTTTTGCCGCACCGCGCCCGACCCGGCCGCGCAGTTGATGCAATTGCGCCAGGCCCATGCGCTCGGCGTGTTCGATCACCATCAGACTGGCGTTGGGCACGTCCACGCCGACTTCGATCACCGTGGTCGCGACCAGGAGCTGAATCTCGCCCGCCTTGAACGCGGCCATGGTCTCGGCTTTCTCTTTCGACTTCATGCGGCCATGCACCAAGCCCACTTTGAGATCGGGGAAAGTGCTGCTCAAGACCTGATAGGTGTCGAGCGCGGTTTGCAGTTGCAGCTTCTCGGATTCTTCGATCAGCGGGCACACCCAATACGCTTGACGGCCGGTGGCGCATGCCGCGCGCACGCGCTCGATCACTTCATCGCGGCGCGCATCTTCCACCAGCTTGGTCACGATCGGCGTGCGTCCCGGCGGCAGCTCGTCGATCACCGACACATCGAGATCGGCGTAATAGCTCATCGACAGCGTGCGCGGGATCGGCGTCGCGCTCATCATGAGTTGATGCGGGTTCACGCCTTTGTTATGCAGGGCCAGGCGCTGCTCCACGCCGAAGCGATGCTGTTCATCCACCACCGCCAGGCCGAGGCGCGAGAAATTGACTTGCTCCTGGAACAAGGCATGGGTGCCGACCGCGAGTTGCGCCTCACCGCTCGCGACCTGCGCCAGCATGCTGTCGCGCGCGCGTTTGGGCACGCTGGCGGCGATCCACGCCACGGTGACGCCCAGCGGGCTCAGCCATTCATGCAGCTTGCGGTAATGCTGCTCGGCGAGAATTTCCGTCGGCGCCATCACCGCCGCCTGATAGCCGTTTTCGATCGCCTGCAAACACGCGAGCGCCGCCACGATGGTTTTACCGCTGCCCACATCGCCTTGCAGCAAGCGCTGCATGGGGTGGCGCGCGCTCAAATCGCGGCTGATCTCATCGAAGGTGCGCCGCTGCGCGCCGGTCAAGGCGAAGGGCAGCGCCCGCAATAAAGCCTTGGTGAGTTTCTGCTTCGCCGGCAAGGCGGGCGCGATCAGATCATGCCGCCGCGCATAATGCCGGCGCATGGATAGCTGCTGCGCCAATAGCTCGTCAAAGATCAGCCGCTGCCACGCCCAGTGCGCACGCGATTCCAGCTCATTGATGGGCGCATCCGGCGGGGGCTCGTGCAAATAACGCACACTGCCCTCGAAGCCGGCCAAGTGATGCTGCTTCAGCACGGGGGCGGGCAGCGTGTCGTGTAAATCACAACTCGCCAGCGCGCGGCCGATCAATTTGCGCAAGGGCTCCTGGCCGAGACCGGCGGTGGTGGGATAAACCGGTGTGAGATTTTCCTTCAGCGGCACCCCCTCGCGCACCACGCGAATCTGCGGATGCACCATCTCCGGCCCGAGAAAACCGACACGCAACTCGCCCAAGAGCCGCACCCGGCTGCCCACGGCGAGCATCTTTTGCTGGCTGGGATAAAAATTCAGGAGGCGCACATACATCTCGCCGCTGCCGTCTTCCACCAGGCACACCAATTGGCGGCGCGGGCGGAAGCGCACCTCGCTGTTGACGATCACGGCCTCGACTTGCACGAGCTGCCCAAACGGCGCGTGGGCGATAGGATAGATATGCGTCTCATCCACATAGCGCAGCGGGAGATGCAGGACGAAATCAAAATCGCGGTGAATGCCGAGCTTGGCGAGTTTGTCGCGCGCGCCCTTGGGAACAGCGTCAACGATAGCTGGGGTATCTACGGTGGTGAGCGCCTCACGCCTCACCCCTTACCCCTTACGCACCAATCACCATCACCGCATCCGCCTCGACCAGCGCGCCGCGCGGCAATGCGGCGACGCCGACGGCGGCGCGGGCCGGGTAAGGCTCATGGAAATACTGCGCCATGATTTCGCTCACCTTGGCAAAGTGGCTGAGGTCGGTGAGGAACACATTCAGCTTCACCACATCCGCGAGCGTCCCACCCGAGGCAAGCGCCACCGCTTGCAGGTTTTGAAATACGCGATGAATTTGCTGTTCGATGCCTTCCACCAATTGCATGCTCGCGGGGTCGAGCCCGATCTGGCCCGAGAGATACACGGTGTTGCCGGCCTTGACCGCTTGGGAATAAGTGCCGATGGCTTGCGGTGCGTCGTTGGTTTTGATGATTTGTTTACTCATGCGATTTCCTGTTGCGTAAGGGGTGAGGCGTGAGGGGTAAGGCGAAAAACCGTCCCACCCCTCACGCCTAACGCCTGACTCCTAACACGCTAGCCCTTCACCCGCGCAATCCTCACCACTTCCGGTATTTGCCTTAAGCCGCGCATCACCCGCGCCAAGTGGGTGCGATCTTCGACTTGCAGGGTGAACACCATGGAGGTATAGGCACTGCCGTCTTCTTCTTCCATGCTGACGTTTTCGATATTGGAATTCTCGTTGGCGATTTCAGCCGCCACCTTGGCCAGCACACCACGCTGGTTGGCCACCATGAGCTTGATTTTCACGTCGAATAGTTTTTTGGTTTCCGCATCCCATTCCACGTCCACCCATTTGTCCGGGTCGGCGCGAAATTGCGCGATCGCAGGGCAATCGTGGGTGTGAATGATGAGTCCCTTGCCTTTATTGATCATGCCGAGAATCGGGTCGCCGGGAATCGGCTGGCAGCATTGGGCGAATTGCACCGCCATGCCTTCGCTGCCGCGGATGGTGAGCGAGCCCAACGGTTTTTTCTCGGTGGATGGCGCTTCGCCCGAGGCGAGCAGGCGGCGCGCCACCACCAGATTCAAGCGCCGGCCCAAGCCGATGTCGGCGAGCACTTCTTCCCGGCTCTTGGCGCCCAGCTCGCGCAACAGTTCCGCCCAGCGCGCTTCGTCAATGCTGGCGGGGTCGAGTTTGAGCGCGCGCAAGGCCTGATCCAGCAGTCGCTCGCCCAGCTCCGCCGCCTCTTTTGAATGCATGCTCTTGAGCGAATGCCGGATATGCGCGCGCGCCTTGCCGGTGACCACAAAATTCAGCCAGGCGGGATTGGGATGGGCGTGCGGCGCGGTCACAACTTCGACCCGGTCGCCGTTGCGCAGCTCGGTGCGTAAGGGGGCGAGCTCACCGTTGATTTTGGCCGCCACGCAGCGATTGCCGATATCGGTGTGCACGCTGTAGGCGAAATCGACCGCGGTGGCGCCGCGCGGCAGCGCCATGATCACGCCCTTGGGCGTGAACACATACACTTCATCCGGGAACAGATCGACCTTGATGTGTTCCAGAAACTCGATCGCGTCGCCGCTTTCGCTTTGAATCTCCAGCAGGCTTTGCAGCCATTGGTGGGTTTTTTTCTGTGCATCCTTGGCCGACTCTTCACCGGTTTTGTACAACCAATGCGAGGCCACGCCGGCTTCGGCGATTTTGTGCATGTCCTGGGTGCGTATCTGCACTTCGAGCGGCGTGCCATACGGCCCGAACAGCGTGGTGTGCAGCGATTGATAGCCGTTGGCCTTGGGGATGGCGATGTAGTCCTTGAATTTGCCCGGGATCGGTTTGTATAAGCCATGCAGCGCACCCAGTGCGAGATAGCAGGCGGATACCTCTTTCACGATCACGCGGAAACCGTAGATGTCATATACCTCGGAAAACGTCAGCGACTTGCCCTGCATTTTCTTATAGATGCTGTACAGGTGCTTCTCGCGCCCTTTCACATTGGCCTCGACCCCGGCGTCCTTGAGCTTGTGTTGTATCGCCTCTTGAACCTTTTCCACCAAGGCGCGGCGGTTGCCGCGCGCGGCTTTTACCGCCGAGGCCAGCACCCGATAGCGCGTGGGATAAAGATAGCGAAACCCTAAATCCTCCAGCTCCCCATACACGTTGTTGAGCCCCATGCGATTCGCGATCGGTGCGTAGATCTCCAGGGTTTCCTTGGCGATGCGCTTGCGCTTGGGCGGCGCCATCGAATCCAGCGAGCGCATATTGTGCAAGCGGACGCCGAGCTAGATCAGGATCACGCGCACGTCGCGCGCCATCGCCAGCAGCATCTTGCGGAAATTTTCCGCCTGGGCGTGCACCTCGGTTTGAAATTCGATGCGATCGAGCTTGGACACGCCATCCACCAGCTCGGCCACCGGCTTGCCGAATTGCTCGCGCACCTGCTGTTTGGTGGCGGGCGTATCCTCGACCACATCGTGCAGCAAGGCCGCCGCCAGTGCCTGCGCATCCAGGTGCCATTTGGCGAGGAGCTTGGCTACCGCAACCGGGTGCGAGATGTAAGGATCGCCGCTCTTGCGGAATTGCCCTTCGTGGGCGGACTTGCTGAATTGATAAGCTTTTTCAACCAGCGCGACATCGTCTGGTTTGAGGTAAGAGATGTGTTCGGCGAGTTCGGCTAAGTGCATGATGCTCCTGCTTCAAAGCCTAACCGCCGCAAGCCATAAAGTGAAACTCGCGAAGCGAGTCTAAGTCCCTCTCTCCCGCTTGCGGGACTGCGGAAGGGTCGCTGCGGAGCAGCGGGGCACCCACCGGCGTACTCCTTGCGGGTGAAGAGCTAGGAGAGAGGGCAACGGTCATTGCGATGACCGCTAAGCCTGGCCTTTGTTGAGCACTTCCATACCGACTTTGCCGAGTGCGATCTCGCGCAGCGCGATCACGGTCGGCTTGTCGCGGTTGACCTCGACCAGCGGCGTTGCGCCGTTGGCGATTTGACGCGCGCGCGCGGTGGCGGCGAGCGCCAATTCAAAGCGGTTGGGGATGTGGTGCATGCAATCATCGACGGTAATACGTGCCATTTGGAGACCTCAGAATCTGGGATATTGATCGGAATTACGCGAACAGGCTTTCGATCAGCGCGCCGTGCTTCGCCATCTGTTTCGCTAACGTCAAGCGGCTCGCCCTCACCACCGCTTGCAGATCAGCCGCTGCGGTAGCGAAATCGTCGTTAATAATAACATAATCAAATTCAGATACATGGCTCATATCCTCGCGCGCCGCCGCCAGGCGGCCGGCGATGATCTGTTCCGAATCCTGTCCGCGCCCGGTGAGCCGCTCGCGCAAGGCAGCGGGGGACGGCGGCAGCACGAAAATCGAAATCGCCTGCGGCATGAGCTTTCTCACCTGGGCCGCACCCTGCCAGTCGATTTCCAGCAGGATATCCACGCCGGTCGCGACCTGCGTCTCGATCCAACGCTGCGAAGTGCCATAGCGGTTGCCGTACACCTCCGCGCTTTCCAGAAAATCGCCGCGATTCAGCATCACCATGAAATCATCCATGGACACGAAGTGGTAGTGCGCGCCGTCCACCTCCCCCGGACGCGGGGCGCGCGTGGTGTAGGAAACGGAGAGTTTGACCTGCTGGTCCGCCTCCAACAGGGCTTTGACCAGACTGGTTTTACCCGCACCGGAGGGCGCGGAGACGATGAATACATTGCCGGACATTTAACACCTCACTCAATATTTTGTATCTGTTCCCGCATCTGATCGATCAGCACCTTCATGTCCATCGACGCTTGGGACATTTCCGCATCCACCGATTTCGAGCCGAGGGTATTGGCTTCGCGGTTCAATTCCTGCATCAGAAAATCCAGGCGCTTGCCCGCGCCGCCGCCTTTGGCGAGGATGCGCTTCAATTCTGAAAGGTGGGTGGTGAGGCGTCCTATCTCTTCGTCCACGTCGATTTTTTGCGCGAACAGGACGATCTCTTGGCGCATGCGATCGTCGTCGCTGCCGACTTCGGCTTCTTTGAGCTTTTGGCGCAGTTTTTCCTGAAAATTGGCGACGATGGCGGGGGTTTTGGGTTTGATGCGGGCCACCAAAGCATCCATTTGCGCGGCGCGGTCGAGGATGATGTCCTTGAGTTTGGCGCCTTCGCGCGAACGGCTGGCGGCGAGATCGTCCAGCGCGCGGGTGAGCAGCGTCAGCACGGCGTCCTTCAAGGCTTCTTTGGATAGCTCTTCCGAGGCGATCACGCCCGGCCAGCGCAGGATATCGGCCACGCTGAGCGGGGCGGCTTCGGGCGCGCGTTCATGCACCAGTTTGTTGAGGCTAAGGAGTTGATCGATCAGCCCGGCATTGACGCGGCTCAAGCTTTCGGCCGTTATGGCCGCTGAAAAGCCTAGGCGGCAATCGATTTTACCGCGCGTAAGGCGTGCGCCGATCAGCTCGCGCAGGCTGGGCTCGAGTCCACGCAGCTCGTCCATGATGCGGAACTGGATATCGAGATAACGGGAGTTGACTGACTTGATCTCCAGATTGATCGTGCCTTGGGGTAATTCCTGGCTCAGGGCGGCGTAGCCGGTCATGCTATGGATCATGATTCACTTTCAATTTGAGACAAGGCTTTACTTTATCGCAATAAATACCGAAAATAAAAGCACATTTATGAAAAAACCAGATGCCTAGCCAAGCTAATCGCGCGCTCCCCAAGGGCTACCAACTCCAAAACTATAAGATAGCCAAACAGTTGTCGGGGGGCGGCTTTAGCATCGTTTATCTCGCACATGACGAAAATGGCGTGCCGGTCGCGATCAAGGAGTACCTGCCCAGCCAGCTAGTATTGCGCGAGGAAGGCTCGCTGGTGCAAGCCACCACGGCGGAGAATCTGGCCACTTTCCGCTATGGCATGAAGTGCTTTTTCGAGGAAGGCCGCGCGCTGGCCAAGATCAATCACCCCAACGTGGTGCGCGTGACCAATTTTTTTCGCGCCAACGAAACTGTGTACATGGTCATGCGCTACGAGCGCGGCAAGACCATGCAAGATGAGATTCAATCGCGCAAGCGCGTAGTGCGCGAAAGCTTTATCCGCCGCGTTTTCGCCGAACTGCTGAACGGTCTGCGCGAAGTGCATACGCACAAGATCATGCATCTCGACATCAAGCCGGCGAATATTTATATCCGCCTGGACGGCTCGCCGGTGCTGCTCGATTTCGGCGCCGCGCGGCAGACGCTGACCTTGGAAAAATCCAAGTTGTCCCCCATGTACACGCCCGGCTTCGCCTCCCCCGAGCAGTATAAAAACCGCGACTTGCTCGGCCCCTGGACGGATATTTACAGCGTGGGCGCGACCATGTTTTCCTGCCTCGCCGGGTTTGCGCCGCAGGCCGCCGACCAGCGCTTGCAGAACGACAAGCTGGCTTCGGCCAAGAAACTATGGGGCGGCCAATATTCGGATCGGCTCTTGGAAATCATCGACTGGTGCCTGCAACTCAATTATATGGACCGGCCGCAAAGCGTGTTCCAGTTGCAAAAAGCCATCCTGGAACATTTTCCCGAGCCGCCGCCCAAAAAACCCAAGCTGCTCGACACCATTCGTCAAACCCTGACCAAAGAAATTTTTTAGAGTTATTCAGATGAAATTCTCCGTTTTTCAGCAAAGCCGCCAAGGCGGGCGTAAATATAACCAAGACCGCGTCGCGTATTCTTATAGCAAGGATGCGGTGCTGCTGGTCGTCGCCGACGGCATGGGCGGGCATTTTCATGGCGAAGTCGCGGCGCAGATCACCGTACAGATGATCGCCGACATGTTCCAGAAGCACGCGCGGCCGCACATCAAGGACCCGCACCGCTTTCTCTCCGCCGCCATGATCAGCGGCCACGAAGCGATTTTGGATTACACCGCCAAGCATAATCTGCTGGAATCGCCACGCACCACTTGTGTCGCCGCCATCGTGCAGCAAGACCATGCTTACTGGGCGCATGTGGGCGACTCGCGACTCTATATGTTCCGCGGCATGCGCATGGTCACCCGCACCAAGGACCATTCCAAAGTGCAGCAGATGTTCGATGAGGGGAAAATTTCCGAAGCAGAGATGTACACCCATCCCGAACGCAACAAAATCTACAACTGCCTGGGCGGTTTTCTGCCGCCGGACGTGGAGCTGGGCAAACGCATGCCGATTCGCGACGGCGACACGCTCATGCTTTGCTCCGACGGCGTATGGAGCGTGCTGTCGGTGGCGGAGATCGCCTCCATCATCGACACCTACACCATCACCCGCGCCATCCCCGAGCTGCTCGATCATGCCGAATTCCGCGGCGGCGAAGAAGGCGACAACCTTTCCGCCGTCGGCCTGACCTGGGGCGAACCACAAAAACGCGGCTTGCATCACGACACCGTCTCCACCGCGCAAATGCCGCTGGCCGACGTCACCACCCGCCTCGATCCGTTCAGCGTGCAACGCGACCCCGCCGCGCGCCAGCCTGTCACGGAAGACGACATCGAGCGAACCATCGCCGAGATTCAAACGGCGATTAAGAAATACTCGAAATAGTGCGTGAGGGGTGAGGAGTGAAGGGGGAGGCGGTATAATGCGCGCTTCTCTGATTATTACTTCCCACTTCAATCATGCGCCCCAGCCAACGCCAACCTGATCAACTGCGCACCGTGCGCATTACCCGCAACTACACCAAGCACGCCGAAGGTTCGGTGCTGATCGAATGCGGCGACACCAAAGTCATCTGCACCGCCAGCATCGCGGACAAAGTGCCGGGCTTTCTCAAAGGCAAGAACCAGGGCTGGCTCACCGCCGAATACGGCATGCTGCCGCGCGCCACCAACACCCGCATCGACCGCGAAGCCGCGCGCGGCAAGCAATCCGGCCGCACGCAGGAAATTCAGCGCCTGATCGGGCGCAGCTTGCGCGCCGTGGTCGATCTGTCCAAGCTCGGCGAGCGCACCATCCATATCGACTGCGACGTGATCCAGGCCGATGGCGGCACGCGCACCGCCAGCATCACCGGCGCCTTCGTCGCGGTACAGGACGCGGTGTCTTATCTGCTCAAGCAAAAACTGATTACCGAATCGCCGATCCGCGACCACGTCGCCGCGATCTCGGTCGGCATCTCCGAAGGCGCGCCGGTGCTCGATCTCGATTACATCGAAGACTCCAACTGCGACACCGACATGAATATCGTCATGACCGGCAGCGGCGGCTTCGTCGAGATTCAAGGCACGGCCGAAGGCGCGACCTTCTCCCACGCCGAGATGAATAGCTTGATCGCGCTGGCGGATAAAGGGATTCGGGAACTGGTCGCGGCGCAAAAGGCGGCTTTAGGGAGTTAACCCCATCCACCGCAGAGGACGCGGAGGCAGCCGAGGAAAATACAAAGCCCTGTTAAAATAAT
>JACRIU010000098.1 GCA_016235775.1 Hydrogenophilales bacterium | reverse complement strand
GGGACGCCTTTTGCAGGAAGATGCCTGGGAAATCTGCACCCTTTTTGACGTGAACTTCAGACCCACTTCGATGAGTGTTGCGGAACTGGAATCCGGCCTTAGAGAACTTGCTGGTCGGCTTTATAGTACCGAATTCACCCGCGAGCGCAGGGAAAACTATAGAAGGCGTTTGCGCGACGTGATGCATTTAACCTGACACAACAGAAGGAGATATTTATGTACACCTGGACGAGAATCTTGTTTGTCATCGCTGCCCTGTATGAGGGCCTGCTGGGTTTAGCTTTTTTGTTCTTACCATTGGCCATTTTCGCTTGGTATGGCGTCGAGCCTCCCAATCATCCTGCGTACGTCCAGTTCTCTGCCCTGCTATTATTAATATTTGCTGCCATGTTTATGCGCATCGCGAGCAACCCGACGAAAAATCACGACCTGATTCCCTATGGCATTGCCCTGAAAGCTTCCTATGTGGGCCTCACATTCTGGTATATCACCACCACAGGAATACCATCCATGTGGGTACCCTGGGCCTGGGCTGACCTGGTTTTCCTGATTGTATTTTTGTTTGCCTGGGTCAAACTTCGTCGCACATAGCGGCCGAAATAAAAGACGGGGATTCACCTCATTTTTCCCCTTGCTCGCCCTATCCATCCTCTCCGCACAAACTTGCATCAATCTTTTTATACGTATAGACTTTAATAATTGATACGCACCATGGGAAATTATCTATGAGCGCAACCAAACTAACCCTGCTCGTGGAAAAAGAAATCGTCGAGCACGCGAAGCGGTATAGCGAACAGCATGGCACCAGTTTATCGCGGCTGGTCTCGCAGGCCCTAGCTCACTTACCAACGGCTGAGCCTACGCTGTCGCCTGCGGTCAGCCGCCTTGTCGGCCTCTTGCCTGCCAACACCTCCCTTGAGGAACATCGGGCCTACCTGAGTAAAAAGCACGCTCTGTGAAGCTCTTGCTCGATACCAATGTGGTGCTGGACGTGCTCGCAGCACGCGAGCCGTATTTAAAAGCCAGCGCACAGACTTTGGCGCTGGTTGAGCAGGGAAAGGTAAAAGGTTTTATCGCAACGCATAGCGTCACCACGATCCATTATTTGCTCAGTAAGCACTTGAGCCGCAAGCGCGCGCAAGCGGCCATCGTGCAGCTGCTCAATGTACTGCAAGTCGCACCGGTCGATCAGGGCGTAATCTTGCAAGCGCTATCGCTTGGCTGGCCGGATTTTGAAGATGCGGTTCAGGCCGCCGCCGCGCTGAACGTCAAGGCCACCCACCTCATCACCCGTAATCCACGCGACTTTAAAGCGCTTCCGATCGAAGTCCTCACGCCTGAAGAGTGGTTGCAGTAGCCTTGCCCGGGATACCAATTTCGCACATAATTATTAGCTTAAACAACGAGTTCCGGCTGTCCTTTTCGGACCAATTCGTTTGCAAAGGTGGTGAGGTCTCAACGGTCATGGCAATTTCATTGCCGCGACCGTTCCCCTCTCTCCTAGCTTTTCCCCGCAAGGGGGACGCCGGTGGGTACCCCGCTGCTACGCAGCGACCCTTCCGCAGTCCCGCAAGCGGGAGAGAGGGACTTTAGGCTCGCTACGCGAGTTTCATGGGTTGCCGCCGCGTGCTTAACCCCCGGCCAAATAGGATGGTTTATGTCTGACTTACCCACTTCCTCGGTGCTGCAGCCCACAAAGACGCAGCTCCCTATCGAGTGGTACTTTGATCCCCAGATTTACGATCTCGAACGCCGACTGCTATTCGATCAGGGGCCAGGCTATCTCGGCCATGAATTGATGGCGCCCAAGGTCGGCGATTACCACGTCCTCGATTGGCAGGACGAAGGCCGCGCGCTGGTGCGTAACGAACGCGGCATCGAGCTGCTCTCCAATGTCTGCCGCCATCGCCAAGCCTTGATGCTCAAAGGCCGCGGCAATACTAAAAACATCGTGTGCCCGCTGCATCGCTGGACTTACGACATGAGCGGCAAGCTGATGGGTGCGCCGCATTTCCCCGGCAACCCCTGCCTCAATCTGGGCAAGACCGAGCTGCAAAATTGGAACGGCCTGCTGTTTGCCGGCCCGCGCAATATCGCGCACGATTTGAAAAATCTGGGCGTGCTGAAAGATTTGGATTTCTCCGGCTATATGCTGGATTCGGTGAAGATTGATCACCATCCGTTTAGCTGGAAAACGTTTATCGAGGTCTATCTCGAGGACTATCACGTCGCGCCCTTCCATCCAGGCTTGAGCCACTTCGTGAACTGCGATGAGTTGAAGTGGGAATACGGCGACTGGTACAGCGTGCAAACCGTGGGCGTGCATAAAGCGCTGTCCAAACCCGGCTCGCCGATTTATCAAAAATGGCACGAGCAGGTGCTGAAATATCAGGCGGGCCAAGCCCCGTCGCACGGCGCGATCTGGCTCACTTACTACCCGAATATAATGGTCGAGTGGTATCCGCATGTGCTGGTGGTGAGCACCGTGTGGCCGACTTCGGTCGAGTCCTGCGTCAACGTGGTCGAATTCTACTATCCGGAAGACATCGCGCTATTCGAGCGCGAATTCGTCGAAGCGGAACAAGCGGCTTATCGCGAAACTGCGATCGAAGACGACGAAATCTGCCAGCGCATGCAAGACGGACGCAAAGCCTTGTGGCTGCGCGGCGACAACGAAGCGGGGCCGTATCAATCGCCGATGGAAGACGGCATGGTTCACTTCCATGAATTTTTGCGGCGGCAAATCACGCCGCATTTGTAAATTCGTTTTGCCACAGAGAACACAGAGGGCACAGAGGGTTTTTGCAAATTTCTCATCGACCCATTACCCGCCCATGCGCCAGAACCACCCGCTTAACTTCATCACAGGACTCTCTGTGTGCTCTGTGATCTCTGTGGCAAATAAATCATGAAATCCTCCTGGATGATCGTCGCCGGATTTTTATTCGGCCTGATGGGCGTGTTCGTGAAACTCGGCAGCCAGCATTTTTCCAGCGCCGAATTGGTGTTTTACCGCTCGCTGATCGGCCTCGTCGTGATCTACGGCATCGTGCGCGTGCAAGGCCTATCGCTTGCCACGCCGCATGTCGCCAGCCATGTTTGGCGCGGCCTGTCGGGCTTCTTCGCCTTGATGTTGTTCTTTTACGCGATCAGCGCCCTGCCGCTCGCGACCGCCATCACGCTCAACTACACCTCGCCGCTGTTCCTGGCCTTGCTGCTCACGCTCTGGCTCAAGGAAAAGCCCCACTGGCGGCTGATCGGCGCCATCCTGGCGGGCTTTGCGGGGGTTGTGCTGCTACTGCGCCCGAACCTGCATACCGGGCAAATCATCGGGGGGGTGATGGGCCTTGCTTCGGGGTTTTTAGCCGGCATTGCCTATCTGAACGTAAAGCAACTCGGCGCCTTGGGCGAACCGGAATGGCGTGTGGTGTTTTACTTCACCTTGATCTGTACCCTGGGCGCCGGGGCGTGGATGTTGATTCATCAATTCCACGCGCTGAGTTGGCAAACGCTGCCCATCCTCTTGGGCTTGGGCACCACCGCCACCTTGGCCCAGCTCGCCATGACCCGCGCCTACCGCGTCGGCAAAACACTGGTGGTCGGCAGCCTCGCCTACAGCACGGTGATTTTCGCCAGTCTGTTCGGTATTCTGATCTTCGGCGAGACCTTGCCGCTCTCGGCATGGCTCGCCATCGCGCTTATTATCGCCAGCGGCATCGCCAGCACCTTGGCAAGCCCCCAGGCGAAATAGCCGCGGTTCCCCTATAATGAAATCAAACCAAAAAACGAAAGCCACCCATCATGATCAGCACCGCGATAGATAAAAACCTTGTCAGCATTTCCGTATTGGGCGAATTCACGCTGGCCGATTTCAAGGAATTTGAGGAACACATCCTGTATGGCGTCAAGCTCGAAGGCCGCGTCAACTTGCTCATCGATTTGCGCGACATGGTGAATTACACCGTGGACGTGATGTGGGAAGAGATCAAATTCACCCGCGCCCACGAACGCGAATTTGGCAAAGTCGCGGTGGTCACCGAAGACCAATGGATCACTTGGACCGCCTGGCTGCAACGCTTTTTCGTGGATGCCGATATCGAGGTGTTTGCCGATTACGATGCAGCGGTCAACTGGGTTCAGGCAACGTAATTCACCGGCCCGGCATTACCAAGGTTTAAGTAGCATCGCCGCGCATTAGCCTCTAGCCTATTGGCGTTTGTCACGCTTGAGGCAAAGCGCCATGAATCGACTGATGCTATCGCACCCTCCCCGCCTGGGTTTCACCCTATTGCTGTTCCTCGGATTGGCGCTGCTCGGAATGCAATGGGCGCGGCAATGGCCATCCGCATCACAGCCGGATACTGAAGCCGCCGCCGCGCAAGCAAATCTATTGCGCCTGACGCGTGAGCTCGCCACGCATCAACAACAAACGCTGGCGCAAATCAACGAGCGCTTGCGCGTCTTGGGCGGCCTGTCCTTGGCCACCGCTTCCGACACCCACTCCTGCGGCCGCTTGCTGGCGCGCCAACTGGAAAGCCTGCCCGGTGTGGACAATCTTGTCGTGTTGGATAGCCAGGGGAAAGTTCGCTGCACTGCGCTACCCCTGAGTGAAATTCTCCCGCAGGATTTTTTCCGCACCTCTTCCGCCAATGCTGAGCACCGTTCGCTGCTGCCGATCATGGATTCGAACAACATCTTGTTTGCTTTCCCGCTGCTGAGTCCTGCGGGGCGTGTAGAAGGCCGCGTGCTCGCCATCGCACCCCTGGCCGGTTGGTTGCGAACCAGCCTGTTGCCTATCCCCGCCGCCGTTTCGCTCACGCTCTTGGATCACGCAGGCCAAGCGCTGGTCACGGAGGAGCGCGCCCCCGCCATGATACGTGGCGCGCCTGCACGGCTCGAAGCGGGCGTAACCACCGGGATCGACCACGCGGGTGTGGAATATTGGCAGGCTGCGGCGCCGCTCAGCGGTGCAGCGAGCGGTCTGACGCTGGTGGCGCGCCAAGCCGCGCCCAACGCCATTTTGGAAACGGCTTCCGCACTGCTCGGCCTGCTGGGGCTGACCCTTTTCATGCTGGCCAGCCTCGCCACGCTCCGGCTCGCAGGATCGCGGCTCAACCCGTGGTGGCAAGGCGTCAAAAAGATTTACAGCCCCATGCCTGCACGCTTCATGCAGCGCCTGCGCAGCAAAATTGCGCAGGCGCATGGGGAAAATACCGTCATGCTGCTACGCCGCACGAATGCGGACCTGAAGCGCTCGCTCGCGGCGCAAGAATCGCGCAACACCCAACTGCAGCGGCTCGATCAGCTCAATCAAATGCTGCTCAGCAGCGCCAGCCTGCGTGAAGCAGCGAGCGCTGTTGCGCAATGCGCGCACGAGTTGCTCCCGCACAGCGGCGGGGCGCTGCTGCTGCGCACCCGGCCCGGCGTGGTGGAAACGGCCGTGACCTGGGGTCATGCTGCGCAGCACGAGTTCTCGCGCCCGGAGGATTGCTGGGCGTTGCGTTTGGGTCATACATACCTCGTTTCGCAGCCGCTGCGCGCGGTCTGCTGCACCCATTTAAAAACGTCTGCGCCTGGTCCCTATGTTTGCGTGCCGCTCATCGCGCAGAGTGCGTTGTTGGGCACGCTGCATCTTCAAGCACAGACGGCCAGCGCGGAAGCGCCCTGTTCCTGGCTGGCCGAAGCGCTGGCCCAACGTGCGGCGGGCGCCATCAGCCGCATCCAGCGCGAGGCCTTGCTGCGCGCCCAAGCCACACGCGACCCGCTGACCGGCTTGCACAACCGCCGCTTTCTGGAAGAAACCTTGGCTCTGGAGGAAATGCGCGCCAAGCGGCGCGGCGCGCCCATCGGCCTCATGGTGCTGGATGTGGATCATTTCAAACGCTTCAACGATAGCTTCGGCCACGATGCCGGCGACGCGCTGCTGCGCGCACTGGGCCGTGCGATTCGCAGCCAGGTGCGCAAGGGCGATATCCCGTGCCGCTTCGGCGGGGAGGAATTCGTGATTGTGCTGCCGGGAGCCGATCTCGATATCACCGTCGCGCGCGCGGAAGCGCTACGACTAGCGGTGCGCGAATTGAATGTAAGGCATGGCGAGCAAGCGCTCGGCCCCATCACCGTCTCGATTGGCGTGGCCTGCTATCCGCGCCACGGCGCCAATTGCCAAGCCGTGCTCAAGGTTGCCGACCAGGCCCTGTACGCCGGCAAACACGCAGGACGCGATCGCGTCATGCGCCCCGCGCCCATGCTGGTCACGTCAAATTGAAGTTTGGCTGAAAAAAAACAAGCTGAGAAAAAAGGTGAAAGCTGACCGATAAGCCGGGTTCTGTCGTGGACAGTCATCTATCTAGGCGCCGCGTTGCCGCGGCGCTCGAGCAACCTACCCGGAAACAACGCGAGCCGCGCCAATGTTTCCCTATTTGGTCTTGCTCCGGGTGGGGTTTAGCCTGCCGCTGAATGTTGCCACCAGCGCGGTGCGCTCTTACCGCACCTTTTCAACCTTGCCTGATCTCCTCCTCGAAAGGAGGAGCCATCGGCGGTATATTTTCTGTGCCACTTTCCATCGCCTCGCGGCGTCCGGCTGTTAGCCGGCACCCTGCTCTGTGGAGCCCGGACTTTCCTCTCGCCACCGCCAATATTCGGATAATCCGAACCTCAGCCGCGCAGCGAGCGACTGCCTGGTCAACTTTCATTTCTTAGTATATCAATTACGTAATGCGTTCCCTGTATCTTTGACAAATTCCGACCAATTTACTATACAAAAATCACGGGAGCGCTTCGGGCTAACATACAGCCGCAAGACGCTTCCAGGGTTTACCCCAAGCGTACTTCCTCGGCCCAACTGGCGTTGGCCCTCAGGGCGCAGTTGGTTTTCTAATGCACCTAGAAGAACCTGAAGGAGACGACAAATGAGACGCAGAATGTATTTCGTACTACCCGATATCGCAAGCGCGAAACAAATCGTGAATGACTTGTTGCTGGCCCGCATTGAAGACCGCCACATGCATTTCCTCGCCAAGGATGGGGTATCGCTCGACGGTTTGCACGAGGCTTCGATTTTGCAGAAATCCGATATCGTGCACGGCGCGGAATCCGGCATCGTGATCGGCGGCGTGGCGGGCATCGTGGCGGGCGTGGCAGTCATGCTGTTTCCGCCGACCGGCGCTTCCATGCAACTGGTTACCGTGCTCATCACCGCCGTGCTCGGTTCTGTCTTCGGTGCATGGGTGTCGAGCATGATCGCGAGCTCGGTGCCCAATTCACGCTTGCGCGAATTCGAGCAGGAAATCGAGGACGGAAAAATCTTGCTCATGGTGGATGTGCCCGCCGCGCGCGTGGCCGATATCCGCGAACTTTTCGGCCAGCGTCATCCGGAAGCAAGCGGCCGCGGACAGGAGCCGACGATTCCGGCTTTCCCCTGATCGCCTACAGACAAATTTTCTTGCCGCATACACAGCCCACCCGCGTGGGCTGTGTATTTTTTCGCGGGAGGTTTAGTAGGCAGGGGAGTATGCGCGGATTATTATGGCGCGAGACGCCACAGGATGCGCTCACCGGCGCGTAGCGGGATCAGTTTGTCGGAGCCGAAAGCGAGTTCGTTCGGCGCCTCCCACGATTCTTTTACCAAGGTGATCGTGCCGGTATTGCGCGGCAGGCCATAGAAATCCGCCCCATAAAAACTGGCGAACGCTTCGAGCCTGTTCAAAGCATTCGCCGGCTCGAACGCCTCCGCATATAACTCGATCGCCGCATGCGCGGTGTAAATACCCGCGCAGCCGCAAGCCGATTCCTTTGCGTGCTTGGCGTGCGGCGCGCTGTCGGTGCCGAGAAAGAATTTTGGGTTGCCGCTGGTTGCGGCTGCAAGCAAGACCCAGCGATGCTCTTCGCGCTTCAACACCGGCAGGCAATATAGATGCGGGCGCATGCCGCCGGCGAACATGGCGTTGCGGTTATACAGCAGATGATGCGCGGTGATGGTGGCGGCGACATTTTCCGAAGCGGCTTTGACAAAATCGACCGCCTGCCGTGTGGTGATGTGCTCCAGCACGATTTTGAGCCGCGGAAAGCGCGCCGCCAGCGGCTCCAGCACATTGTCGATGAACACTTGCTCACGGTCGAACACATCGACCTTGGGGTTGGTCACTTCACCGTGAATCAAGAGCGGCAAGCCGATTTCCTCCATCGCGGCCAAGGCGTCATAGCATTTGGAAATGGCGGTCACCCCGGCATCGGAATGGGTGGTGGCGCCCGCCGGGTAATATTTCACGCCATGAATCAGTCCGCTTGCCTTGGCCTTGCGTATCTCATCCCGGGAAGTGTTATCGGTGAGATAGAGCGTCATTAAAGGTTCGAAGCGCGCATCAGGCGGCAGCGCCGCCACAATGCGCGCTCGGTATTCGCGCGCTAACTCGGTGGTGGTGATGGGCGGCTTGAGGTTCGGCATGATAATGGCGCGAGCGAATCGGCGTGCGGTATCGGGCAGCACCGCCGCCATCAGCGCCCCATCGCGCACATGCAAGTGCCAGTCGTCGGGACGGGTAAAAGTAATGGTTTGCATAAGGTTCCGAAGTATAGCGGAAGCGCTTTTGGCGCGCCTTGGTCCCGCTTAAATGCTTGACTATTGGCAGCGCGGCGGTATATTAGCAATTCAAGATATTATTATCCTACTCTGGATTAGAGAGCACACTATGCGGCGATTAATCATCTTATTTGGGCTGCTGTTGAGTTGCCTGCCCGCCTTCGCAGCACCGGATGGCGCTAAGCTCTACTCGCGGAATTGCGCCGGCTGTCATGGCGAAAAGGGCGACGGGGGTATCGGCATTCCACTATCCCTCGCCTCGTTCCACGCTCAAGTGGATGACGATTACCTCAAACAAACCGTGTTGCGCGGCCGGCCGGGGCGCGTGATGCCCTCGTTCAGCTATCTGAGCGACGCGGAGGTAGACGCGATCGTGCGCCACATGCGCAGTTGGTATAAAGGCAAGGCTCCTGCTTATCCTTTCACCCCGGTCAAGGGCAACGCGAAACGCGGCGAGCAATTGTTCGAGAAACACTGTGCGGGCTGCCATGGCCCCACGGGCGAAGGCGGTCACGGCACCGGGGTCACCTTTTCGCGCCCGCGCGATTTCCCCATCATGCCGCCCGCGTTGCACAATCCGGGCTATTTATCCGCAGCCAAAGACGCCATGATCAAAACCACGCTGGTGAAAGGGCGCGCAGGCACGCCCATGGCGGCATTCGGCAAACGCGGGTTGAAAGACAAAGACCTCAACGACATCGTGGCGTATGTGCGCAGCTTCGAGAAAAAACCGCTGCCGAGCTCCGCCAAATTGATCGAGACCGGCGAGGCCATCATCAGCATGGAATCGCCCTACGACTTGAAAACCACGATCGAGAACGTCAAAAAAGCGGTGGGCTCGAATAACTTCGTGCTTATCCGCGAGCAGCCCCTCAACGCCGGATTGGTCGCGGAGGGCCAAGAAGATCCGAAGCAGCACATCGTTTATTTCTGCAACTTCAGCTTGCTGAATCAAGCCCTGGCGACCGACCCGCGCGTGGGATTGTTCCTGCCCTGCCGCATCACCGTAGTGGAACAAAATGGCAAAGTCACCATGATGGCCACCAATCCCAAGCGCCTGTCGCGCATTTTCAATAACTCGGAGCTGAACGAGATGTGCGATCAAGTGACCAAAATGTACATCGTGGTGATGGAGGAGGCAGCGCTATGAAACTCGCACATGCATTCACGCTACTCCTCGCGCTGTGGCTCAACGCGGCCAGCGCCGACGAACTGCTCATGATCCGCTCCAGCCAGAATTTCGAAGACGCCATGACCACGCTCCAAGCCACCATTGCCGAGCACGGCTACAAAGTCACCCGCGTGCAGCGCGTCGATGTGGGGCTGGAGGCCAAGGGCTACAAAACCGACCGCTATCGCATCGTGTTCTACGGCAAACCCGGCGAAATCGAAATGCTCGCCGCGAAATACCCCAAACTCATCCCCTACCTGCCTCAGTCAGTCGCAATCTTCGCCGAAGAAGGCAACACCATCCTCACCACCGCCCGCCCGGCGCTGCTCGAACAGTTTTACCCCGAGCCGGAATTGAAACCGATCTTCGATAGATGGGAAAAAGATTTGGTGGAGATCATGGATGACGTGCGTGAAGCGAAGTGATTGAGCGATTAGATCGATCAATCATTCCCACGCAACTTCAACGCCAATTCATATAACTGATTTTTCTTTGCCCCGGTAATCTGCGCCGCGAGTTTTGCGGCTTGTTTTACCGGTAATTCCGAAAGCAACACTTCCAGCACGCGCTGCGTTTCCACTGCGGATTTTTCCTGTTCAGCCGCGCCCGACACGATCAACACATATTCGCCGCGTTCGCGGTTGGCATCGGCGCTAATCCATGCAACAGCTTCACTCAGCGCGCAGTTGTGGATTTCTTCGAAAGTTTTGGTGAGTTCACGCGCAAATACGATTTCGCGCTCGCCCCCGAACACCGTCACCAAGTCGGCGACCGTATCTGCAACACGATGCGGCGCTTCGTAAAATACCAGCGTGTAGGGCAAGGCCAGCAGCGCTTGCAAGGCCGTGCGGCGCTCGCCGCCTTTGGCGGGCAAGAATCCATAAAACAAAAAATGCGGCGTGTTGAAACCGGCCGCCGAGAGCGCGGCCACGGCGGCGTTCGCACCGGGGATGGGCATTACTGACAAACCTGCCGCGCGCACCGCCGCCACCACCCGCGCGCCGGGATCGCTCACCGCCGGTGTGCCGGCATCGGTCGCCAAGGCTACATTATGGCCGGCGCGCAAGGCATCGATGATTTTCAACGCACCCGCTTGTTCGTTATGCTCGCGCACCGAAATCAGTTTGGCGGCAACGCCGAAATGCTTGAGCAAATTGCCGGTGACGCGCGTGTCTTCGGCGGCGATGAGATCGACTTGCTTCAGCACTTCCAGCGCGCGCAGGGTGATATCACCCAAATTTCCAATGGGGGTGGCGACCACATATAATAGGCCGTCTTTCATGGCTGTCTCTCGATGATTTTCTGTCTTTTCATTCATGTTTTGCGCCTCGTGCGGCCGCTGGGTATGGGCTTGTTGCTGGCTGTTTGCGCCGCACCCACCCTAGCAGAGAATGCGGCCCCAGGTAAGCCCGATGCCGCAGGCGCGCTTAACGGCCCGCATATCGGCCTGGTTTTGCCGCTTAATGCGCAAGCGTTTCGCCAGCCGGCGGAGGCAGTGAAGCAAGGTGTGCTCGCTGCCGCCAAAGCGCAGCCCGGCATGCCTATGGTGCGGGTCTATCCCACCACGGATCAAGTGGCGAATGTCCTCGCCGTGTACCAGCAAGCGGTCGATGGCGGCGCGCGCGTGATCATCGGGCCGCTGACCAAGAGCGCGGTGGCCGCCCTTGCCGAATCGGATATCACTGCGGTGCCGACGCTGGCGCTGAGCGTGCCGGAGGGCGAGGTCATTAGCCCCAATCTGTATTTGTTCGGCCTTTCGCTCGATGCGGAAGCGCGCCAGGTGGCGCAACTTGCCGCCAGCGAAGGCCGCAACTCGGTGCTGATCGTGGCCGCCAGCAACGCGCCGGGCAAGCGTTTGCAAGCCTCATTCATTGATGAGTGGCTGCGCCTCGGCGGTAAAATCGTAGGCCAACTCAGCTTCACTCCGAGCACCGATCTCAACACGCTACATGGCAAACTGGATAAGCTGCAACCGGAATCGATCTTCCTTGCCGTCAATGCGCAGGAAGCGCGCTTGGTGCGGCCTTATTTATCGACGGCAACGCCCATTCCCACCTATGCCACATCGCAAGCCTTCGGTGGCGCGGGCGACGCGCAAAAGAATATCGATTTGGCCGGCGTGCGCTTTCTTGATATGCCGTGGATGCTGCAGCCGGATCATCCGGCGGTGATGATCTACCCCCACCCCGAGAAAGCGCTGAGCATTGATGGCGAGCGCCTGTACGCCATGGGGATCGACGCCTATCGTCTGGCGCAATTGTTTTATCGCGGCGAGATGCCGACCCGCGGCGTCGTGCTGGATGGTGTGACCGGCCAGATCAGCTTGGCCGCTGGCCGCCAATTCATGCGCGAACTCACCGCTGCCGAGTTTCAAGCGGACGTGGTCGTCGTAATCGATAATGCCAAGCCGTGACACGGGCGAGGCGGCGGAACGGCGCGCGCTCGACTATCTAATCCGGCAAGGGCTGGAGTTGGTAGTGGCTAACTTCCGTTCGCGCTTCGGCGAGATCGACCTGATTCTGCGCGATGGCGAGGTGCTGGTCTTCGCGGAAGTGCGCATGCGCAAAAACAATGATTTCGGCGGTGCGCGCGCCAGCATCACCCCCGCCAAGCAAGCCCGGCTAATCAAAACCGCGAACCAATACCTGACACAATTCGCGCGCCCGCCGCAATGCCGTTTCGATGCGGTGTTGCTTGGCGCGCCCAACAACAGCGCGATAGAATGGATCAAGAATGCTTTTGAAAGCGCGGGATATTGACCCTGCATACCCTACCCTGCTAACTGCTCACCGCCACCTGCTCACCCGAAAATTATGGATATCCTTTCCCGCATCAACCAACATTTCACCGACAGCGCGCACCTCAAGCTGCAAGCGCTGGAAGTGCTCGCCGACCCGATTCGCCTGGCAAGCGAGCGCATGGTGCAATGCCTGATGAGCGAGGGCAAAATCATGGCTTGCGGCAACGGCGGTTCGGCGGCGGACGCGCAGCATTTTGCGGCGGAATTGCTCAACCGCTTCGAGCGCGAGCGGCCGGGCCTGGCCGCGATGGCGCTGACCACCGACAGCTCCACGCTGACCTCGATCGCCAACGACTATGCCTTTGAGCAAGTGTTCTCGAAACAGGTGCGCGCGCTGGGACAGCCGAACGACTTGCTGCTCGCCATTTCCACCAGCGGCAATTCGAAGAATGTGTTGGAAGCGATCCATGCCGCGCATGAGCGTGAACTTTCCGTCATCGCTTTGACCGGCAATGGCGGCGGCCAAATCGCCGAAGCGTTGTACCATAGCGACTTTCATCTATGCGTGCCCTCCACCGTGACGGCGCGCATTCAGGAAGTGCACTTGCTTACCCTGCATTGCTTATGCGATGCCATCGATTACTCGCTACTTGGAGCCGAATAATGCGCAAATACGCCACGCTACTTTTACTTGCTCTGCTCATGCCTGTGCTGCAAGGCTGTTTCCCCGTCGTTGCCGGCGGGGTCGGGGCCGGGGTGGTGATGGCCACCGACCGCCGCACCTCGGGTATTTTTATCGAAGACCAAGGCATCGAGCTCAAGGCGCAAAACCGCGTCTCGGAAAAGCTCAAGGATCAGGTGCACCTCAATGTCACGAGCTTCAACCTATCGGTGCTTATGACGGGCGAAGCGCCGAACGAAGCGCTGCGCACGGAGGTGGAGAGCATCGTGAAAACCGTTCCCAACGTGCGCCAGGTATTCAACGAAATCGCCATTGCCCCGGCTTCAAGCTATAGCGCCCGCAGCAATGACAGTTTCATCACCACCAAGGTCAAGGCGCGCATGGTGGACGCCAATAAATTCAACGCCAACCATGTGAAGGTCGTGACCGAGGCAAGCACGGTGTACCTGCTGGGCTTGGTCACGCATAAGGAAGCGGAAGACGCCACGGAGATCGCGCGCACCACCTCTGGCGTGATGAAGGTGGTGAAACTGTTCGAATACCTGGATTAACGGAGCAACGCATGGGCCGCTACCCCGCTCCCCAGTTCGAAAAAAAAATCTGCCTGCGTGAAGCGCTGGCGGCGCGGATCGCGGCACTCCCCAGACCGCTTGTCTTTACCAACGGTTGCTTCGATATCCTGCATCGCGGCCATGTCACTTATCTCGCCCAAGCCCGCGCCTTGGGCGCGAGTTTGATTGTCGGCGTTAATAGCGACGCCTCGGTGAAACGGCTGGGCAAGGGCGACGAGCGCCCAATCAATCGCCAAGAAGATCGCATGACGGTGCTCGCCGCTTTGGAAGCCGTGTCGCTGGTCACGCTGTTCGACGAGGACACCCCGCTCCAACTCATTCTCGACACGCACCCCGATATTCTGGTCAAAGGCGGCGACTGGGACGTCAACAGTATCGTCGGCGCCAAGGAAGTGCTCGCCTGGGGCGGGCAAGTCCATTCCATTCCCTTTCTTCATCAGCGTTCCACCACCGAACTCGTCGAACGTATTCGCGGCTAACCCCGCAACGAAAAAACTTTACGGCCCGTAGCACCCTTCCCCATTCATCGGATTATTCAGCAGAATGCGCTAATATAATTAAATATTGCTTTCATATGAAAATCAGCTAATTTTTTATACCCATTACGTTAGAATGGTTTAAAAGCAAGTCAAGTTTACCGTGCTTTTTGCACTAGCCTTTTAACACTTAACGATATTTGCCGTTAACTAACGAATATGGATAGCGTGAACATTGACCCCCCGGAATTTCAAAAAAGCAGGGCTCAATCCCCACGCATGCCCGAGACTCGCAATGGGAATGCGCAGGCATCCATCGCCCCGCCGCCTCCCGCATACTGCAACATTCTGGCGGTGGATGATTCCCCGCCGATTTTATTTTTGCTGCAAAGTATTATCACGCCGCTCGGCCATCAAATAATCACCGCATCGAATGGCGCGGAGGCCATCCAAAAATTCCGGAAGGAATCGCCCGATCTGGTGCTCATGGATATCATGATGCCGGACATGGATGGCTTCGATGCCACGCGTCAAATAAAAAACATTCCAAATAACGGGCTCTGGACGCCCGTCATCATGCTGAGCACATTGGATGAGCCGGCCGATTTTGCCAAAGGGCTGGAGGCGGGCGCCGACGATTATTTAACCAAGCCGATCGATGCCGGCCTGCTCACGACCAAGATCCGGTTTATGCAACGGGTGATTGAAACCCAGCGCAATCTGATTTACCACATGAAGTTTCAATCGATTTTCGACAATGTGCTGGATGGCATCGTCACTTCCGATGATCGCGGCGCCATCGTCACCTTCAACCAGGCTGCGGAGCACATTTTTGGCTACCAAGCGAATGAAGTGATTGGCCATAACGTGTCTCTCCTGATGCCCGTTACGGAAGCGCATCGCCACGACGCCTATATGGCGCGATATCGCACAAGCGGCGAAACCAAGATCATGGGCGTTGGCCGCGAATTACAAGGCAAACGCAAAGACGGCTCGCTTTTTCCGATTCATACCGGTGTAACGGAAGTTAACTGGGGGGGCATGCGTCATTTCATCGCCTGCATCACCGACATTTCCGAACGCAAGCGTTCTGAAAAATTTAACGAAGAGACGCGCCGCCGTCTGGAGCAATACCACAAGCACAACGAGGAAGAAAAGGACATTCTCAGCGGGTTGATGGCAAAAATCGTGCGGCGCGATGGATTGGAGGATCCCTTGCTCACCTGGCATATCCGTTCCACCGATGAGTTCAGCGGCGATGTCATTGCCGCCCAGCGCGACCCGCAAGGCAGACTTTTTCTATTGGTTGCGGATGCCACCGGACATGGCCTCGCCGCCGCCATCAGCCTGCTACCCGTCGTCGGCATTTTCTACGCCATGGTGGACAAGGGGCTTTCGCTTCCCGATGTCATCGCCGAGATGAACAAGCGGCTGCGCGAGATGATGCCCGTGGGACGTTTTCTGGCCGCATGCGTGATCACCGTGGACGAAAATAATCGCATGGTCCAGATATGGAATGGCGGCATGCCCTCCGTATTGCTGGCGGAAGAGGGGGAAGCCACCATCGCCTTGCGTTCCCACCACCTTGCGCTGGGCATTCTCACCCCCGCCGAATTCGATCCGCAGATCCAACAGGTTCACTGGACTCGACCCGCACGCCTGGTGCTGTACTCGGACGGGCTCACCGAAGCGGTGAACGAAAGGGGCGAAATGTTCGGGATGGATCGCCTGAAGGACGCCCTGACGCCGTGCGCCGCGATTTCCGTCGAGCACGTGCTGGAACAATTAAATCAGCATATGGCGGGGCGCCGCCCCCACGACGACATTTCCCTCGCCATCGTCGAGTTGCGCTAACGCCGCATTCTGCACGCGCAAAATGCTATGATCGAAATTCTCCACGATCATCCCGTTATATGCTTCCCGACGCCTTCTGCCGCCGCCTCTCCCTGCTATTAGGACCGGATCGTTTCTTCACCGATCCGGCGACTTGTTACGTTTATGGCTACGACAATAGCCGCAATCATTGCGTGCCCGAAGCAGTCGCGTTTCCGCTCAGCACCGAAGAAGTGCAAGCGATCGTGCTGGCCTGCAATGAATTCAAGGTGCCGCTCACGCCGCGCGGGCGCGCGACGGGCACCGCCGGCGGCAGCGTGCCGGAGCAGGGCGGATTGGCGCTGTCGCTGGAACGCATGCGGCGCATTATCGCGGTGGATCCGGCGAATCGCGCCATGGTGGTCGAGCCCGGCGTGGTGAATCAGGAAGTGCAGGACGCGGCGCGGCCGCATGGATTTTTCTGGCCGCCGGATCCGTCCAGCGCGGCGTATTGCTCCGTGGGCGGCAATCTCGCGACCTGCGCCGGCGGGCCGCATGCGGTGAAATATGGCGTGACGCGCGACCATGTGTTGGGCTTGAAGGCCATCACCGGCAAGGGCGACATCATCAAGACCGGCGCCTATACCACCAAGGCGGTGGTCGGCTACGATCTGACGCGGCTCATCATCGGCTCCGAAGGCACGCTGGCCGTCATTACCGAGGCGACTTTGAAACTCACCCCGCTGCCGGAAGCGGTGGCGGGCATCACCGCGCATTACCGCGACATCGAGTCGTGCGCGCACGCCATCACGCGCATCATGGCGCAACCGCATATTCCGAGCGCACTGGAATTTTTGGATCGCGGCGCGCTGGATTTGATTCGCGCGCACTATCCCGATTTGGTGCCGGTCGACACGCAAGCCATGTTGATGATCGAGGTGGATGGCGGTGAGGCGGAAATCGAAGCGAGCCAGCGCGCCGTCATGCAAGCGTGCCCAGACCCGGCTTTGATTCAAGTGCGGCCGGTCGCTGACCAGAAAAGTTTATGGGCGGCGCGCAAAGCGCTGTCGCCGCTGTTGCGTGATATCGCGCCGCGCAAGATCAACGAAGATGTCGTGGTGCCGGTGTCGCGCCTGCCGGAGTTGCTGACCGGCGTGACGGCGCTGGCTACGCGTTATCAAATCGCCAACGTCAATTTCGGCCACGCCGGCAACGGAAATATTCACGTGAATTTACTGGTGGATCCGGATCGCGGCGACGAACTGCAACGCGCGGAAGCCTGCCTGAGCGAGGTATTCGATTTGGTGATCCGACTCAACGGCACGCTATCCGGCGAGCATGGCGTGGGAATGGAAAAACGGCCGTTTGTGGGCCGCGAGATTGACGCCACGACGATGGCGTTGATGCGAGAAGTGAAGCGGGTGTTCGACCCAAATGCGATTCTCAATCCAGGGAAACTCTTTCCAGACCGTTAAGGGGCCTTACATTCGATCTCTTTCAACTCGGTGCCGGCATAGGCCGATTTGAGCTGGTTCAGTTCCGCGCTTAACTTCTCGTCGGCTTGAAGAATGTGAAAGGCATTGCCCGGCGTGTCACGCTTTAATATTTTGGCCGATTTCACGCCTTTTTCCTTGAGCTGATTGAGGCGAACGATCGCCGAATCTTCGCTCGGGTGGGCGGCAAAGGAAATTGCCCAGCGCCACTTGCCGGCGTCTTCGACCAACCGGCCATCCTCGATGCCCAGTCCAACCAACTCCTCCAGTTTTTTCTCCGCGTCCTTTTTGTTTTTTTGCGGCGGGATATAGAGCCAGTACTCGGGCGCCTTGGGCCGCGTCAGCTTGTCGCCGAGCGCGAGTTTGTCCAGGGCTTGCCGCGCCTGGTCGATTTCTTCCGGTTTGAAGCCGCCCCACTCCATGCACGCCAGCTTCGGCGCGGCCTCACCCGGCTTGCCCGTTGGCGCGGGGACATCGGCTGGATTCACCAATCGGATGCGATCCGCATTGACCGGTGGACGCTGCGGCTTGATGTTTGCGAGACCTTGGTCGCGATAAGTGAAATAGCCGAACACAGCGGCATTCACCAGCAGCAATATGAAAAACAATAATCTCACGAAGGTTTCTCTTCCTTGGCCATGACCAACAATCCCTCAAGCACCAAATTATCCACGAGTTGGTAGGGCCTGTTAAGGTAAGGCGTGATTAAGTTTGCAGCGCCGCCGGTAAGGATGCACGCTGCGCCGGCGCCCTGTTTGGCCTCAAATGCCGCTGCTGCCTGCTCTATCGTACCGAGTAAAGCATAGATCACGCCGGTTTGAACGGCATCTGCGGTATTCGAGGGAAATGGCACAAAGTTTCCGTCTGGCGGCTGAATCGCATCCGTACCGTGAGCCAGCGCCTCGCGCATGAGTTGCGGGCCAGGCGCGATGAGGCCACCCAAGAAAGCGCCATTTTCCGCCAACATATCCACCGTCAAGGCGGTGCCGATCGATACCACCAAACATGGCGCCGAGGTGATCGCGCGCGCAGCAATTAGCGCCGCCCAGCGATCGCTGCCGAGTTGCGCCGGTTTATCGTAATGATTGCTAACGCCGCATGCCTGGGCTTCGGCCTTGGCCCAACACAAATCAATATTCGGTAAGGCACGCATCAAGGCATCTTGGAAGATTATCCCCGCCACATTGGAGACCACCACGCGTGTCGGATACCTCTCCAGATATTGCAGCGGATCAGTGCAAAATGCCGTCAAATTTGCGCGTTCATGGCTTAACCACGCACGACCATCGTGATAGCCCCACTTCACGAAACTATTGCCAGCGTCAATCGTGAGCAGCATGGCTACTCCACTGACAATTCATTAGATGTATACGCCGGCGAAGGCCGCATGCTCATCTCACCGCTACCGAAGCGTCGCTCGCCCGATGGGGTATCCAGAATGAGCGCGCCATCCGGCGCCACGCCACGCACCACACCGTGAATTTCAGCGCCATCCGGCATTCTGATGACCACCG
Source organism: Hydrogenophilales bacterium (assembly GCA_016235775.1). Taxonomy (GTDB): domain Bacteria; phylum Pseudomonadota; class Gammaproteobacteria; order Burkholderiales; family Thiobacteraceae; genus RBG-16-58-11. The sequence goes on along the minus strand of JACRIU010000098.1, from coordinate 1,068 downwards.
GCTTCTCGTGATAAGCATGCGCCAGCTCCCATTCGGCACGCAGCGCATCAAACCCCTCAGACTCAAATAACACCAACATCTCAGTCAGGTGGCGCAAGGCACTGCCCATTAAGGCATTGCGCGATACTCCTGGTTGCATGAGGGTGTGCAAATCAACCATCGCTTGATCAATCTTGTTTTTAATTTGCTGCGGCAAGTGCAGATTCAGGCCAACGCCAATGACTGCGGTCGAAGGCCCCATCGCATCGCCCTGTATCTCGATGAGCACACCGCCCAGCTTGCGGTAACCGTGCACCAGATCGTTCGGCCACTTGAGATGAATCGCCGAATATCCTAACTCATTCAGCGCACGCACCAACGCCACCCCCACCGCCAAACTTAAACCGGACAATTGCGAAGCGCCGAGATTAAAGCGCCATAACAATGAGAAGGTGAGTGATCCACCCAACGCGCCATGCCAGGCGCGCCCCCGTCGGCCTCTACCCTGCGTCTGCATCTCGGCCACGAGGCATTGCGCATGCCCGGCCTGCGCGGCGCGCTGCATCAACAGGGAGTTAGTTGATTCTGCTACATCGAGAATTTGCAGATCAATTTTCTTAGCACTCGGCCCAAAATGGGTCGCGATCATACTCGGGTTCAGCCATTCAATTGGATCGGCCAATTGATAACCACGGCCGCGGATTTTGAAGAGACGCACACCCAACGCGTCCAACCCTTGCAAGGCATTCCAGATGCTTGCGCGCGAGACACCGTATTGCGCGGCCAAATTTTCGCCGGAGTGAAACGCACCATCGGACAAGGTGCGGAGAATAGGAAGTGTGAGCGGTAACATGACAGGCCAAGAAGAATACTAGGTAAATCTTAGCATAGCGGATTCAAGCTACCTCCCCCAAACGCAAAAGCCCTCACGAGGAGGGCTTTTGTTTGAAGAGGGTGCCTGGCGGTGACCTACTTTCGCACGGGTAATCCGCACTATCATCGGCGCGAGCCCGTTTCACGGTCCTGTTCGGGATGGGAAGGGGTGGGTCCAAGCTGCTATGGCCGCCAAGCGTAACTTTTTTGCTGCGT
>JACRIU010000097.1 GCA_016235775.1 Hydrogenophilales bacterium | reverse complement strand
GCGGATACCGTTGACCATCGCGGTCAGGCCGCCCTTGACCTTGCCGCTGACAAAGCCTTCCACGACCCGGCCTTCTTCCATAGCCAGCTCCAGATCGTGCCATGCCGCCAGACGCTTGGCTTTTTCGCGCGACAGCTTGGTCTCGCCATAGCCGTTTTCCAGCGCTTCGATCGCGACGGTGACGAAATCGCCCGCCTTGACTTCCAGCCCACCTTTAGCGTCGAGGAATTCCTCGATCGCTATCAAACTTTCGGACTTCAGTCCGGCATTCACGACCACCATGTTGTGGTCGACGCGCACGACTTGTGCGGTAATCAGTTCGCCGGCGCGCATTTCCTTGCGCGTCAGGCTTTCTTCAAACATTGCGGCAAAACTATCGGGGTTTTGTAAAGCAGCTGCAGTTGCGGTTGAGTTCATCGGATACCTAAAGAAAAAATCTGCCCAAAACAAAAATTCGGCGCAGAAGGTTGGTTAAAGTTCCCATCAGACGGTAAATCAGACGGGGCATATGTTTCAGTACTGCTTCGCAGGGTAGCGCGCCAGCACCTCGTGCGCCGCTTGCTCGATGACCTGAACTACTTCATCGATGCAAAGCACCGTGGTGTCCAGCAGACTTGCACCATGCGCCTGTTGCAGAGGAGATGCGCCGCGTTGAGTATCTCGCTCGTCACGCTTACGTATATCCAGCAAAAGGGCGGCGATATTAGCATCCATTCCTTTTTCTTTCAACTGCTTATAACGGCGCTCGGCGCGCGCCTCGGCGCTGGCGGTCAAAAAGATTTTTAACACCGCGTCGGGAAACACCACCGAGCCCATGTCGCGCCCGTCCGCCACCAGGCCCGGCGCGCGGCGGAAGGCATGTTGCTTATCGAGCAGCGCGGCGCGCACCCCGGGCAAAGCCGCCACTTTGGAAGCCGCAGCCGCACATTGTTCTCCGCGCAACTCAGCGCCGACCAATGTGCCGTCCAGCCAGATCTGCTCGCCCTCGAAACGAATCTCGATGCGTCCGGCCAATGCCGCCAGGCCGGATTCATCGGTCAGCGGAACCCCATCGCGCTGCGCCGCCAACGCCAACAAGCGGTACAGCGCGCCGCTGTCGAGAAAGTGATAACCGAGTTTGGCGGCGACGCGTTGCGCCACCGTGCCTTTACCGGAAGCAGAAGGGCCGTCAATCGCGATCACCGGCACGGCCTGCGTCACTTCACGAAAACGCGCGAAATAATCAGGGAAAGTTTTGGCGACACAATCCGGATCGTTGATGCGTATTCCCTCCGCGCCAAACGCGGCGAGCGAGAAGCACATTGCCATGCGGTGGTCGTCGTAGGTGTCTATAGCGCCGTGAAAGGTGAAAGGTGAAAGGTGAAAGGTGGATGACGGCGGAGTGACTCGGATAAAGTCTGCACCCTCCTCCACTGTCGCGCCGACCTTGCGCAGTTCCGCCGCCATCGCCGCGATGCGGTCGGTTTCCTTGACGCGCCAACTGGCGATGTTGCGCAACGTGGTTGTGCCCTCGGCGAACAGCGCAACTACCGCCAGCGTCATCGCAGCATCGGGAATATGGTTACAGTCCAAGTCTATCGCCTTGAGCTTCCCGAACAGAGGAACACGCGCCTCCATCCAGTTCGCACCCATTTCGATCTGCGCGCCCATCAACGCCAGCGCGTCGGCGAAGCGCACATCGCCCTGGATGCTGCCGCTACCCACACCTTCGATGCGCACCGGCCCGCCGCCGATTGCACCAGCCGCAAGGAAATACGAAGCCGACGAAGCATCGCCTTCCACATAAATCACTCCCGGCGAAACATAGCGGCTGCCCGCCGCGACGGTGAAACTGCGCCAGCCGTCGCGCCGCACGGTTACGCCAAAGCGCGCCATCATCGCCAGTGTAATTTCGATATACGGTTTCGAGATCAACTCACCGACCACTTCCACCGTGACCTCGTGATCCAGCAGCGGCAAGGCCATCAGCAACGCGGTGAGGAACTGGCTGGATACATCGCCGCGCACGCTGACCTTTACTCCCTCTCCCTTGACGGGAGAGGGCTGGGGAGAGGGTGAATGAATCTGCAACGGCGGAAAACCTTCATTACCCAGATAGTCAATGTTCGCGCCCAATGCGCGCAGCGCATCCACCAGATCGCCTATCGGCCGCTCGTGCATACGTGGCGTACCGGACAGATTGTAGTCGCCGCCGGACAATGCCAGCGCCGCCGTCAGCGGACGAAACGCGGTCCCGGCATTGCCCAGAAACAACTCCGCCTGCTTCACCGGAAAACGAGCGTAGCGAGTTTCGCTAAAATTCCCGCCGCAGCCCTGCACGCGAAACACATGCGTATCGAGTTGTTCCACACCGACGCCCAAGGTGCGCAAGCCGTCCAGCATACGCGCAGTATCGTCCGACAACAGCACATCGCGTATCTCGGTCG
>JACRIU010000094.1 GCA_016235775.1 Hydrogenophilales bacterium | reverse complement strand
CCGCTTGAGAAGATCGTTGGCCACGATTGAACAGCGCCTTGGCGCTGTTCCACTCGAAATCATAGACAATCTCGTTCGCCAAAATAACCCTTTCCTTTGCACCAGCCGTATTTTCAAACCACCGCCTGCTTCAACTGCTCCAGAATCGCCGGGTTCTCCAAGGTCGATACGTCCTGCGTAATCTCCTCGCCCTTGGCGATGGCCCGCAGCAATCGGCGCATGATTTTTCCGGAGCGGGTTTTGGGCAGGTTGTCGCCGAAGCGGATTTCGTCCGGTTTGGCGATGGGGCCGATTTCCTTGGCGACCCATTCGCGCAGATCGGCGACGATTTTTTTCGCCGCGTCGCCTGCCGGTCGCTGGCCTTTCAGCACGACGAAGGCGACGACCGCCTCGCCCTTGATCTCGTGCGGCTTGCCCACCACGGCGGCTTCCGCTACCAGCGGGTTGGCCACCAGCGCGGATTCGACTTCCATGGTGCCGAGGCGATGGCCGGAGACGTTCAGCACATCGTCGATGCGGCCCATGATCCAGAAATAGCCGTCGCTGTCGCGGTGCGAGGAGTCGCCGGCGAGATAGGTCTTGCCGCCCAGCTCCGGCGGGAAATAGGTTTTCTTGAAGCGTTCCGGGTCGCCCCACAGCGTGCGCAATTGCGAGGGGAACGGCCGCTTGATGACGAGGAAGCCGCCGTGGCCTTTCTCCACCTGGCCGCCATGCTCGTCCACGATATCGGCCTGGATGCCCGGCAGCGGCAAGGTGCACGAACCGGGCTTGGTTGGCACCGCGCCCGGCAGCGGCGAAATCATGTTGCAGCCGGTTTCGGTCTGCCACCAGGTATCGACGATCGGGCAACGGCTTCGGCCCACAACTTCGTGATACCAGATCCAGGCCTCGGGGTTGATCGGCTCGCCCACCGTGCCCAGCAGGCGCAGCGAGGATAGATCGTATTGTTTGGGCAAATCGGCACCAAGTTTGATCAGGGAACGGATCGCGGTCGGCGCAGTGTAGAACGTAGTGACTTTGTGCTTCTGGATCAACTCCCAGAACCGGCCCGGATGCGGATAGGTCGGAATCCCCTCGAACATCAACATGGTCGCGCCCATCGCCAAGGGGCCGTAGGCGACATAGGTATGGCCGGTGATCCAGCCCACATCTGCGGTGCACCAGTACACGTCCGCCGGTTTGTAGTCGAACACCCACTGCATGGACAGGATCGCACCCAGCAGAAAACCGCCGCTGGCATGCTGCACGCCCTTGGGCTTGCCGGTAGAACCTGATGTATACAGAATAAATAACGGGTGCTCGGCATTAACCCAGGCCGGCTCGCAGGTATCGGCCTGGCCTTGGGTGAGATCACTCCACCACATATCGCGCTGCGCATCCCAGTGGACGGGATTGCCGGTGCGTTGATAGACGATGACTTTTTCCAGGGTGGTGCAGCCGCCCAGGCTCAAGGCTTCGTCCACCGCGTCCTTGAGCCGCACGTTTTTGCCGCCGCGCAAGCCTTCGTCCGCAGTGACGATCGCTTTGGCGCCGGCATCGATGACGCGCTCATTCAAGCTCTTGGCTGAAAAGCCGCCAAACACCACCGAATGAATCGCGCCGATGCGCGCGCAGGCTTGCATCGCCACCACCGCTTCCACGCTCATCGGCATGTAGATGATGACGCGGTCGCCGTGCGTGATATTGATCGCCTTCAAGCCATTGGCGAATTGGCACACGCGTTGATGCAATTGCCGGTAGCTGACGTGCGTGGCCTGCCCATCGTCGGCTTCGAAAATAATCGCGGTTTTATTCGGCTGCGTTTGCAGGTGCTTGTCGAGACAATTGTAGGAGACATTCAACTCGCCGTCGTAAAACCATTTGTAGAACGGCGCATCGCGCTCGTCCAGGGTTTGCGTGAACGGCTTGTGCCACAGTATCGACTCGCGCGCGCGCTTGGCCCAAAAGCCTTCGTAATCGCGCGCCGCCTCATCACACAGGGCTTGGTAGGCTTCCATGCCGGACACGTTGGCATGCCGCTTGAACGATTCGCTCGGGGGAAATATCCGGGTTTCGGATAAGATGGATTCGATACCTGCCATAACGCCTCCTGGAATGCCCTAAAATGAGCGCTCATCTTACCAAAAGAACCCGATAAAAAACTTCCAGCCGATGCCCGCTACCGAAACGCTCATGGATGCCGCCCTGCGCTACACCCGCTACGGCCAACGCCTGCTTGCCGCCGAACCCGCGTTGCGCGGCGAATTGCGCGCCGGGCTGGATCAGCCCTTTCACCGCGACGAAATGCAAGCCTTCCTGGCGGCGCAGCCGATCACGGACGAAGCCAGCCTGAAACGCGCCTTGCGCGCGCTCAGAAAGCGCGTGGCGCTGCGCCTGATGGTGCGCGACTTATCCGGCCTCTCCGATCTCGGCGAAGTGATGACCGGCATCACGCAACTGGCCGAAGTGACGATCCAGGCGGCCTTGCAACAGCTTGATGGCTGGTTGCAGCAAACCCACGGCGCGCCCATGGGCGAGGAATCCGGCGCGCGCCAGGAACTGATCGTCGCCGGCATGGGCAAGCTGGGCGGCGGCGAACTGAATGTATCCTCCGATGTGGATCTGATTTACCTCTACCCGGAAGCCGGTGAAACCAACGGCCCCGGCAAGCTTTCCAATCATGAGTATTTCACCCGCCTCGGCCAGAAACTCAGTCAGGCACTGTCGGAAATCACCGCCGATGGTTATGTTTTCCGCGTCGATCTACGCCTGCGGCCCTATGGCGAGAGCGGGCCGCTGGTATCGAGTTTTGCCATGCTGGAGCAGTATTTCCTCACCCAGGGACGCGAGTGGGAGCGCTATGCCTGGATCAAGGGCCGCGCCTTGAGCGGGGACGAAGCGGGGCTGATGGCGCTGGTGCGGCCATTCGTGTATCGAAAATATCTCGATTACGGCGCGTTTGCCTCCATGCGCGGACTGCATGCGCAGATTCGGCGTGAAGTGGCGCGGCGCGAATTGGCGGACAACATCAAACTCGGGCCCGGCGGCATCCGCGAAATCGAATTCATCGCCCAAGTTTTTCAACTCATCCGCGGCGGCAAGGAAGCGGCGCTGCAAAGCCGCCCCACGCGCGCCACGCTCGATCTGATTGCCGCGCGCAATTTACTTCCTGCATCTACCGTACAAGAACTTCACAGCGCTTACGCCTTTCTGCGCAATCTGGAACATCGCCTGCAATACCTGGAGGACGCGCAAACCCAAACCCTCCCCACGCAAGCCGCCGACTGCGAATTGATCGCGCAAGCCATGGGTTTTGCCGATTGGAGCAAGTTCGAAGCCGAACTCGATGTACATCGCTCGCGGGTCGAGGCGCATTTTGGCGAGATTTTTTCCGCCGGCGCCCAGGCCACGGCGAGCGATTCGCCCTGGCTGCTGGAAAATGGCGCAGCCGAGGCGCTCGCCACCCTGGGCTATGCCGAACCGGCGCGCGCCGCCGCACAACTGGCAAACCTCAAGCACAGCCAACGCTATTTGAATCTGCCGGCCAACAGCCGCGCGCGCTTCGATGCGCTGCTGCCGCGCATCATCGTGGAAGCCGTGCATCACGGCGATTCCATCGAGACGCTGACGCGCATGATCACGCTGATGGAAACGATCAGCCGGCGCGAATCCTACCTGGCGCTGCTCGCCGAATATCCGGACACGCTCACCCATGTTGCCCGCGTCTGTGGCGCCAGCCCCTGGGCGGCGGATTATCTGACGCGCCATCCCCTCCTGCTCGACGAGCTGCTCGATGCGCGCACGCTCATGGAAAAACGCGACTGGCCGCAACTCGCGCGCCGGCTGCGGGAAGAGCTGGGCGACTTTCCCGGTACCGAGCGCCAAATGGATACGCTGCGCAACTTCAAGCACGCGCAGACCTTTCATCTGCTGGCGCAGGATTTGGAGGGCGTACTGCCGATCGAAAAGCTGAGCGACGAACTGACCGCCTTGGCGCAATGCATCCTGGAAGAAGTGCTGCGTATCGCCTGGCTGTCGCTCAGCAAAAAACATTGCGACACGCCGCGCTTCGCCGTAATCGGCTATGGCAAGCTGGGCGGCAAGGAGCTCGGCTATGCATCCGATCTCGACATCGTGTTCTTGTACGACGACCCGGATCAGATGGCGCCCGAAACCTACGCCCGGCTCGCGCAGCGCATCAATAGCTGGCTCACCACGCTCACCCCGGCGGGCACGCTCTATGAAACGGATTTGCGCCTGCGTCCCGACGGGGCGGCCGGTCTGCTGGTGAGTACGGTCGCCGCATTCGAAGAATATGAAAAACAAAAAGCCTGGGTATGGGAGCATCAAGCCTTGACCCGCGCCCGCTTCGCGGCGGGGGATGCGGCCATCGGCGCCCATTTTGAAAACATACGGCGCGAAATCATTCGTATGCCGCGCGCCGTTTCCAGCCTGCGCCAAGAAGTCACCACGATGCGCCAGAAAATGCACGACGCGCATATCAACTCGAGCAATTTATTCGATCTCAAGCACGATGCAGGCGGCATCGTCGATGTCGAGTTTTTGGTGCAGTTTTTGGTGCTGGCCTACGCCTCGGATCATCCCGGTTTGGCCGACAATATCGGCAACCTGGCATTGCTCGCGCGCGCCGCGGACTGCGGCTTGGTGGACAGGGAATTGGCCGAGACGGCGCGAATGGCCTATCGCGAATTTCGCACCTTGCAGCATCGGGAGCGCATGCAGGGCAAGACGCAAGCGCGCGTCGATCTTGCGCTGGTAGCGCAGCATGTGAAAAGCGTGAAAACGCTGTGGGATGTTTTATTAACGTGAAACTCGCGCAGCGAGCCTACGTCCCTCTCGCCCGCTTGCGGGAGAGAGCAAGGAGAGAGGGAAACGGGCATGGCGAGTTTTATTCGGCGGGGGTGGCAATTGCCATGACCGTTAGGCGCGCACTAAAGCGTCGTTGGTCACACTACAGCGTTGCGGCATTTGCCGCATCCTTCACGCACGTTGCAATCCGCTCGGCCCAATGGCGCACCACGCCGCCATCTTTGCCCTCTACCATCACTCTTAGCACCGGTTCGGTACCGGAGTTGCGCAGCAGCACCCGGCCGCTGCCTTTGAGCGTGGTCTCGGCCTCGACCAGCATGGCTTGCACCGGAATATTGTCGCGGAAATCGAAATCCTTCTTGATCGGCACATTAATCAACACTTGCGGGTAAACCACGACGTCCTTGGTGACGTCCTTGAGCGTGCGCTTGCTCGCGCGCAGCACATGCAGCACTTGCAGGGCGGAAATAATGCCGTCGCCGGTGGTGTGCTTATCCAGGCAAATCAAATGCCCGGACGCTTCGCCGCCAAGCTGCCAGCCCTTCTCTTCCAGCAACTCCAATACATAGCGATCGCCCACCGCGGCGCGCGCGAAGGGGATTTTGTTTTTGTCGAAAGCGTGTTCCAAACCGAGATTGGTCATGACAGTGCCGACCACGCCGCCCTTGAGCAGGCCCTGCTTCGCGCGATAGCAGGCAATGATGTAGAGCATCAGATCGCCATCGTAGAGCTTGCCTTCGGCATCCACCATCATCATCCGGTCGCCATCGCCGTCGAATGCGATGCCGATATCCGCCTGATGGTCTTTCACCGCTTGCTGCAAGGCCTCTGGATGCGTGGTGCCGCATTCGAGATTGATGTTCAGGCCATCCGGTTTCACGCCGATGGAGATGACTTCCGCGCCCAACTCATGGAACACGTGGGGGGCGATATGGTAGGTCGCGCCGTGGCCGCAATCCAGCACCACTTTCATGCCGCGCAAATCCAATTCATTCGGAAACGTGCTTTTACAGAATTCGATGTAACGGCCATCGGCATCCTCGATGCGGCGCGCCTTGCCCAGCTTGTCGGAGGGCATGCACACCAGCGGCTCGTCCAGTCCGTTTTCGATGGCGCGTTCCACCTTGTCCTGTAACTTCAAACCGCCGGGGCCGAAAAATTTGATGCCATTATCGGGATAGGGATTGTGCGAGGCGGAAATCACAATGCCTGCCTGGCAGCGCAGCGCGCGGGTGAGGTAGGCCACCGCCGGCGTCGGCATCGGACCCAGCAACAACACGTCCACGCCCGCCGCGGACAGTCCGGCTTCCAAGGCTGATTCCAACATGTAGCCGGAGATGCGTGTGTCCTTGCCGATAATGACCGAGGGGCGCTCATTTTTATTGCGGCGATCGCTGGCGGCGAGAATGCGCCCGGCGGCATAACCCAAGCGCATCACGAAATCCGGTGTGATGGGCGCTTCCCCTACACGTCCGCGCACGCCATCGGTGCCAAAATATTTTCTAGTCATTGCTCCACCCTTCTACCGCATTCACAATCGACAGCGCTTCGCGCGTGGCTTTCACGTCATGTACCCGCACGATTATTGCGCCCTTCATCACCGCCAGCAGCGCCGCGGCGACACTGGCGTGAATACGCTCATTGACTTCCAGATGCGCAATCTTGCCCAGCATGGATTTGCGCGACAGCCCCGCCAACAGCGGCACGCCCAAATCCTTAAAGCCCGGCAACCCGCGAAACAGCGCGACATTATGCTCAAGATTCTTGCCAAAGCCAAACCCGGGGTCGATGACAATCCGGTTAGGTGCGATGCCGGCCGCAATCGCTGCTTCTACTCTGGCTTGTAAGAATGCTTTCACTTCTTCCACTACGTCGTGATACAGGGGCAATTGCTGCATATTTTGTGGGTCCCCCTGCTTATGCATCAGGCACACCGCGGCATTGGATTGCGCCACCGCCGCCAGCGCCCCCGGCGCTTGCAGGGCGTTGACATCGTTCACCATATCCGCGCCCGCGGCCAGCGCTGCGCGCATCACCCCGGGTTTTTGCGTATCGATGGACAGCGCCGCGCGGCACTCGCGCAGGCCATCCAGCACCGGCAGGACGCGCGCAATCTATTCCTTCTCCGTCAAGGATGATGCGCCGGGGCGCGTGGATTCGCCGCCGATGTCGAGCAGATCCGCCCCTTCTTCGATCAAAGTAAAACCGTGCTCGATAGCCTGTTGCGCAGAATAGAATTGGCCGCCATCGGAAAACGAATCAGGTGTGACGTTGACGATGCCCATGATGAGTGGGCGAGAGAGAGAAAAGGTGAAGCGGCCGCAATGAAGCATGTGAGGGGTGAGGAGTTAATGGTGAGGCGTAGTAAGAGCGAAGGCTTTCACCTCTCGCCTTACTCCTTACGCCTCACAAACTCAGGCTTCTTCCGCCGGTTTGGAAGTATTCGGCGCGGGTGCGCTCGGCGTGTTGTTGTCGGTCGAGGGCGGGATCGGCGCGGGGCTTGGTTTGGGCGGACGCGGTGCGCGGCCTTCCATGATGTCGTTCACCTGTTCGGCATCGATGGTTTCCCACTCGAGCAGCGCTTTCGCCATGGTTTCGACCTTGTCGCGATTTTCTTCGATCAAGCGCCGTGCCAACGCATATTGCTCGTCAATGATGCGGCGGATTTCCATATCCACTTTCAGCATGGTCGCTTCCGACACATTCTTGTGCGTGGTGATGGAACGGCCCAGGAACACTTCGCCCTCGTTATCGCCATACACCATCGTGCCCAGCGCATCGGACATGCCCCACTGCGTCACCATGCGCCGCGCCATCTCGGTCGCGCGCTCGAAATCGTTCGACGCACCGGTGGTCATCTGATTCATGAAAATCTCTTCGGCAATGCGGCCACCGAACAGCACCGAGATATTCTGCAGAATACCTTCGCGGTCCAAGCTGTAGCGATCTTCAGTCGGCAACTGCATGGTCACGCCCAAGGCGCGGCCGCGCGGGATGATGGTGACTTTATGCACCGGATCGGTTTTGGGCAGGAGCCGCGCCACCACGGCATGGCCCGATTCGTGATAAGCGGTGTTGCGGCGTTCGTGCTCGGGCATCACGATCGAGCGGCGCTCGGCGCCCATGATGATCTTGTCCTTGGCGCGCTCGAAATCGTCCATATCCACCAAGCGCTTGTTGCCGCGCGCCGCGAATAGCGCCGCTTCGTTCACCAGATTGGCGAGATCGGCGCCGGACATGCCGGGCGTGCCGCGCGCGAGGATATCGGCGCGCACATCGGGGGAGATCGGCACTTTGCGCATGTGCACCATCAGAATTTGCTCGCGGCCGCGGATATCCGGCAGCGGCACCACCACTTGGCGGTCGAAGCGGCCGGGGCGCAACAAGGCCGGATCCAGCACGTCGGGGCGGTTGGTGGCGGCGATCACGATCACGCCGACGGTGGCTTCGAAGCCGTCCATTTCAACCAATAATTGATTCAAGGTCTGTTCGCGCTCGTCATTGCCGCCGCCCAGGCCCGCGCCGCGCTGGCGGCCCACGGCGTCGATTTCGTCGATGAAGATGATGCAGGGCGCGCTCTTCTTCGCCTGCTCGAACATGTCGCGCACGCGCGCCGCGCCCACGCCGACGAACATTTCGACGAAATCGGAACCGGAAATAGAGAAGAACGGCACTTTGGCTTCGCCCGCGATGGCGCGCGCCAGCAAGGTTTTGCCGGTGCCGGGACTGCCCACCATCAGCACGCCGCGCGGAATGCGCCCACCGAGTTTTTGAAATTTGCTCGGGTCGCGCAGGAATTCGACCAGCTCGCTGACGTCTTCTTTCGCTTCGTCGCAGCCCGCCACATCGGCGAAGGTCACGGTATTGGCCGATTCGTCCAGCATGCGCGCCTTACTCTTGCCGAAGGAAAACGCGCCGCCGCGCCCGCCGCCCTGCATCTGGCGCATGAAGAAAATCCACACGCCGATCAAGAGCAGCATGGGGAACCAGGAAATGAAGATATTGGTGAGCAGCGATTGCTCTTCGGGCGCTTTGGCCTCGATGCGCACGCCGTTCTTCAGCAGGTCATCCACCAGCCAGATGTAGTTCGGCGCATAGGTGACGAAGCGGCTGCCATCCTGGCGCTTGCCGCGCACAGTGTTGCCGTCGATCTGCACCTCGGCGATCTGCTTGCTCTTCACCTCCTGCATGAATGCGGAGAAATCCACCGAAGCCGCCGCCGTGCGCTTGCCGGTGAATTGAGAAAACAGGCTCATGAGCACCAGCCCGATAACGAGCCAGATGGCGATAGTTTTGAAGGCGTTATTCAAGGTAATTCCCTAACTATATAAACGGTTTGAAATCATTCTAACCTTATTTCTCCCAGCAAGGAAAACCCTTGTCACTTCAGGTCTTTCCCCACCAGATAGACTTCACTGCTCTTGCTGCGCGAGGCTTCCGGCTTGCGGATTGTTACGTGTTTGAAATGTGCGCGCACCACCTTCAAATACGCATCGAAATCGCCGCCCTGAAACACTTTGACTACAAAGCCCCCACCCGGTTTCAAATGCTTAACGGCGAAATCCAGCGCCAATTCAGCCAAATAAAAGCCCCGCGCTTGGTCTGCCAGGACAATACCGCTGATATTGGGGGCCATATCCGAAATCACAAGGTCCACCGGCTGTCCGGCGAGCTTATCGACCAGTGTAGCCAAAGTTGCATCCTCGGTGAAATCGCCCTGGATGAAGGTCACGCCCGGCAGCCCGAACATTTCCAGCAAATCCAGCGCGATCACCCGCCCGCGCTCGCCCACCTTCTGCGCCGCGATCTGTGACCACCCACCCGGCGTGGCGCCCAGATCCACCACCAGCATGCCCGGCTTGAACAAATGATCCTTGGCATCGATCTCCAACAGCTTGAAAGCCGAGCGCGCGCGATAGCCAAAGTGCTTCGCTTGCTGCACATAAGGATCGTTCACATGCTGCTGCATCCAGGCTTTGCTGGTTTTAGTTCGTTTCATTTACTGGCCTAAAATCTTAAATTCTTGCCACAGAGGACACAGAGGCCACAGAGAAAAACACGACGAAACTCAGGGTTTCTGGCCCATCCTGAGGATGGATGAAAAACGTCAATCATTCACTCCATTTTCTCTGTGTCCTCTGTGTCCTCTGTGGCAAATTGGTTTTTTCAGGGTTAAACTGCCGCCATGAAAAATTTGAACCCAGCCCAAATACGTTTCCTACGCGCCCAAGCCCATCATCTTAACCCGGTTGTGATGGTCGGCGATGCCGGTCTGAGCGCGGCGGTATTAAAGGAGATTGGCACCGCCCTCAAAGCGCATGAACTCATCAAAATCAAGGTGATGAACGATGAGCGCAGCGAACGGGAAGAAATGCTGAAAACGATTTGCGAAACGCAGAAAGCCGCCTCGGTGCAGCATATCGGCAAGACGCTGGTGGTGTACAAGCCGGGCGATGAGCCTAAGTTTACTTTGCCGAAATGAATGCGGGCGAGGCATGCCTCGCCCCTACGGATGCTTTTTAGCGTTGCTTCAGCACCAGCATTAAACCCAACAAGCTCTGAATGACATACAAGATGCTGGCAATCCCATGCCAGCGCGCAAAGCGGTCTGCAACGACGCTTTTCATCACTTCCGCCGCGCCGCCTTCGACTTTCAAGCTCTGAATAATCGGCTGCACGCCGAAATGGCCGGCCAGGGTCAGCGCCAACATCGCCAAGGCAATCCAGAAAAACCATTGCTTGAATGCGCCGGTTCCCTCAGCCGCCAGGCGATAGATCAACACGTAAAAACCGCAGGCCATGCCGGCATACGCCGTCAGCGTGAACATCTTGCCGGCGAGCAAGCCCGCCAATTGCGTATTTTCTTTCAGTACCGAAAACAAGGTGGGCGCAGCGATGAGGCCGATTGCCCACAGGCTGCCCACCCAGAGCACGATGGCGACGGCGTAAAGATGCGAGGCGAGGTTTTTCATCAGATGTAACGCACATCCAGGATTTCATATTCGCGCACGCCGCCCGGCGCTTGCACTTCGGCCACGTCGCCGGGATATTTTCCGATCATCGCGCGGGCGATGGGCGAACTGATGGATATCTTGCCCACCTTGAGATCGGCCTCGTCGTCGCCGACGATTTGATAAGTTACTTTCTGTCCGGATGCCGCGTCTTCCAAATCCACCGTTGCGCCAAACACCACATTGCCATCGGCGTCGAGCAATTTGGGATCGATGATCTGGGCGTTGCTGAGCTTGCCTTCCAGCTCCACGATACGGCCTTCGACAAAACTCTGACGCTCTTTCGCCGCATCGTATTCCGCGTTTTCCGACAAATCGCCATGGGCACGCGCTTCGGCGATGGCCGCGATCACATTGGGCCGCTCCACGGTTTTCAGGTTATGCAGTTCAACGCGCAGTTTTTCCGCGCCGTTTACGGTCAAGGGAACTTTGCTCATGCTCTACTCCTTCGGAGGTTATTTGACTACGGCCTGAAGGCTCGCGTGCAAACCCTGCAAATCGAATACGTTGATTTCGTTCATGTGGCGCATGCCGGTCACCGCCGCGCGCGCGCCGGCCAAGGTGGTGTAGTAAGTCACGCGAAACTGCTCGGCGGCTGCGCGAATCGCAAATGAATCTTGGATCGCGCGCTTGTCTTCCACCGTGTTGATGATGAGCGCGATTTCTTTGCTCTTGATCATATCCACGATATGCGGCCGGCCTTCCGGCACTTTGTTGACAATCTGCACCGGCAAGCCTTCGGTGACCATCAGATTCGCCGTGCCGCGCGTGGCGCACAGCGTGAATCCCAGCTCCAGCAGCGCGCGCGCCACCTCCACCACGCGCGGCTTGTCCAGCGGCTTGACGCTGATGAATACCTTGCCCGATTTCGGCAGCTTCACCCCCGCCGCGATCTGCGACTTGAGGAAAGCCTCGCCGAAGGAATACGCCACGCCCATCACTTCGCCGGTGGATTTCATTTCCGGGCCGAGGATCGGGTCCACGCCGGGGAATTTGATGAAGGGGAACACCGCTTCCTTCACCGAGTAATAGGGCGGGATCACTTCGTGCTCGACGCCTTGCTGCTTGAGCGTCTTGCCCGCCATGCAACGCGCGGAAATCTTCGCCAGCGGCAGGCCGCAGGCCTTGGAGACGAAGGGCACGGTGCGCGAGGCGCGCGGATTCACTTCCAGCACATACACGGTCTGGCCTTGGATCGCGAACTGGATATTCATCAAGCCCACGACATTCAGCGCATGGGCGAGTTGCACCGTCTGCGCGCGCAATTCGGTTTGCAGTTTTTGACTCAAGCTAAACGGCGGCAAAGAACAAGCGGAGTCGCCGGAATGCACGCCGGCTTCTTCGATATGCTCCATGATGCCGCCGATCAGCACGTCCGTGCCGTCGCAAATCGCATCCACATCGACTTCGGTGGCATCGTTCAAAAAACGATCCAGCAAGACCGGCGACTTGTTCGACACTTTGACCGCCTCGCGCATATAGCGCTCCAAGTCGCGCGGCTCGCTAACGATTTCCATGGCGCGCCCGCCCAGCACATACGAGGGACGCACCACCAGCGGATACCCAATCTCGCGCGCCAGCTCCACGGCCTGTTCCGGATCGCGCGCCGTGCGGTTGGGCGGTTGTTTGAGGCCAAGCTCTTCGATCAGTTTCTGGAAACGCTCGCGGTCTTCGGCCAGATCGATGGAGTCCGGCGACGTGCCGATGATCGGCGCGCCATTGGCTTCCAGATCGCGCGCCAGTTTCAGCGGCGTCTGCCCGCCGAACTGCACGATGGTGCCATCCGGGCGCTCCTGGTCGACGATGTTGAGCACGTCCTCCAGGGTCACCGGCTCAAAGTACAGGGCATCGGAGGT
>JACRIU010000095.1 GCA_016235775.1 Hydrogenophilales bacterium | reverse complement strand
TGAAGATCATGGGCAATATTCAGCTGGCGCTGGTGGGCAGCGTCATCGCGCACTGGCTCTCCGGCGGCGCGATGTCGGTGGCGAGCTTTATCGGCTTCATCACCCTGGCCGGCATCAGCACGAGCAACTCCATCCTGAAGATCAGCCATTACATCAACCTGGTGGCGCACGAAGGCGAAGCGTTCGGAAAAAAAATGATCATCCGCGGCAGCCTGGAGCGCCTGACGCCGGTGCTGATGACCGCACTGGTGGCGGCCTTCGCCCTGATTCCGCTGATGCTGTCCGGCGGCGATCCCGGCAAGGAAATTCTGCATCCGGTGGCGGTGGTGATTTTTGGTGGGCTGGTGAGCTCCACGCTGCTGGATACCCTGCTTACACCGCTGATGTTTTATCTGTGGGGCGAGAAACCGATGATGAAACTGCTGGCGCAAGGCAGCAAGGAAAACTTTTGAAACAACTGTTTTGCAAATTCACAATTGGAAAGGAATAAGGAAATGAAATACCTGAAATCATCACTGCTGGCAGCATCCCTGATTTTCTCGCAAGGCGCGTTTGCGCACAGCGACGAATATCTCGACACCCAAACCGCGCCGCACGGCGGCCAGTTGCGCATGGTGCAGCAATATCATTATGAGTTGGTGGTAAAAGCCGGCGAAGTGAGCGTCTATATCACGGACCACGCCGGCAAAAAATTTGACACACGGGGCGCAACGGGAACCGCGACCCTGCTTTCCGGCAAGAGCAAGGCCAGCATGCAGCTCACGCCCGCTGGCGATAACCAGATGAAAGGCTCGGGTAAATTCGAGCTTGCACCCGATATGAAAGTCGTGGTTTCCATCGCTTTGGCTGGTCAGCCGGCGCTACAGGGCCGTTTCACGCCCATGCAAAAGGCGCCATCCGCTGCCTCAACCGCCCATCCCGGCCAGAAGTAATTATGAGAGGTAAACCCCCGG
This sequence comes from Hydrogenophilales bacterium, assembly GCA_016235775.1. Taxonomy (GTDB): domain Bacteria; phylum Pseudomonadota; class Gammaproteobacteria; order Burkholderiales; family Thiobacteraceae; genus RBG-16-58-11. The sequence continues at coordinate 22,797 of JACRIU010000095.1, read as the reverse complement.
GGCTCTGCCGGGGGATGCCAAAAGGTTTGCATAACGCTGCAATGCTGCCCATCTCCGCTCGCGACAAACCGGTAGCGATTCTCTGCTTGGGTAAGGTAGATGGCTTCCATTCGAAACCGAGGTAGGAGATGGAAGGCTGGGCCGGGCGGAAGGCGTTAACGGGCTTGGTTTTATACAAAACTGCGGCTTCAGCCCGCATCCTCAAAAAAATCCAGCAAGCGTCGCGTGAGCCAATCCAGCCGGCCGGGAAAAGGGCCGGTGATAAATCCGGCATGGCCGCCCGTTTCGGGAAATTCCAGTGTCACGCTGGGTGATATTTCGGCCGCTGTGGGCAGCGCCTCCGCCGGCAGAAACGGGTCGTTGCGCGCATTGACGAGCAGCGTCGGCGCGCGAATGTTCATCAATCCCGGCTTGCTGCTGGCGCGCGTCCAGTAGTCGTCGGCGTCGCGGTAGCCGTGCAGCGGGGCGGTGACCAGGCTGTCGAATTCGCGCAGGGTGGTGGCGTCGCTGACTTTTTCCCGGTCGAATAACTGCGGATGATGTTTAAGTTTTTCCAGCGCCTTGGTCTTGAGCGTGCCGAGAAAATGACCGGTATAGACCCGGCGGTTGAAACCTTGATCCAAGGCATTGCCGCTGGCATGCAAATCCATCGGCGCGGAGATGGCGGCGGCGGCAAGCACTTTGTGTGTTGCAGCCTCGCTTTGCTCGCCCAGCCATTTGAGCAAGGCATTGCCGCCGAGCGAGACGCCTGCCGCATAGAGGCGCGCCGCTCCGGCGCGGCTGCGAACGTGCTGCGCCAAGGTATCGATATCGCTGGTATCGCCGGCGAAATAAGCGCGCGGCAGGCGATTCGGCTCGCCGCTACAGCCGCGAAAATGTGCCACCACCCCGCGCCAGCCGCGCGCCTGTGCGGCCTGCATCAGGCTTAAGGCATAGTGCCCGCGCGAATTGCCCTCCAAGCCATGAAACAACAGCAGCAAAGGCGCATCTGCCGCGCCATCGACCCAATCGAGATCGACAAAATCACCATCCGGCAATTCCAAGCGCTCGCGCCGGTAAGCGATATGCGGCACGGGGACGAACAAGGCGCTATACAGCGTTTGCAGGTGGCCGCCGGGCAGCCACCACGGTGCTTGATAGGGTATGGCGGGGCGCATGCCGCGCATTGTAGCGTAACCCGTTTTACGCATAGTTCGGCTTGGGTTTCCGCTGCGGGTGGTGGATAATTAAGCCCTATGAAACTTATCATCCTCGACCGCGACGGCGTGATCAATTTTGATAGCGACCGCTTCATCAAGAACCCGGACGAGTGGAAGCCTATTCCCGGCAGCCTGGAGGCCATCGCCTCCTTGAATCAAGCCGGCCATCGCGTAGTGATCGCCACCAATCAATCCGGCATCGGGCGCGGCTTGTTTGATATGGCGGCGTTGAATGCGATTCACGACAAGCTGTATCGCGCGTTGGCGCAAGTGGGCGGACGCATCGATGCGCTGTTCTATTGTCCGCATGCGGCGGATTTGAATTGTCCCTGCCGCAAGCCGCGGCCCGGCATGCTGGAAGAAATCGCCCGGCGCTTCAATACCGATCTCACCGGCGTGCCCGCCATCGGCGATGCGCTGCGTGACCTGGAAGCGGCGGTGGCGGTCGGCGCACAGCCGGTGCTGGTGCTGACCGGCAAGGGCCGGCGCACGCAAGAGACGGGCGGGCTGCCCGAAGGCACGTTGATTTTTAAAGACCTCGCGGAAGCCGCGAAGCAGGTGATTCAGACCTCATGACCTTGCTGCGCTCGATATTGTTTCTGTTTTCCCTGCTTCTCCTCACGCCCCCCTTTTCCCTGATCGCGCTGCTGACGTTTCCGCTGCCGGCGTTGCTGCGTTTCCGCGTGATTTCGTACTGGAGCCGGATTGCGCTGTGGCTGTTGCGCGTGCTGTGCGGCATCCGTTATGAAGTGCGCGGGCGCGAGCATATTCCCGCCACGCCCGCCATCATCCTGTCCAAACACCAGTCGGCGTGGGAGACGCTCGCCTTCCAGCAAATCTTCCCGCCCCACGTGTGGGTGATGAAACGCTCGCTGCTGCTGGTTCCCTTTCTGGGCTGGGGGCTGGCGATGTTGCGTCCGATCGCCATCGACCGGGATGCCGGGCGCGAGGCGCTGAAACAAGTGACGGATCAAGGCCGGGATCGCCTGAAGCGCGGCCTGTGGATTGTGATTTTCCCCGAGGGCACGCGGGTTGTACCGGGGAACACCGGCCGCTACGGTATCGGCGGCGCCTGGCTCGCGACGCACAGCGGCGCCCAAGTGCTGCCGGTGGCGCACAATGCGGGGGAATTCTGGGGGCGCAATACCTTGCGCAAACTTCCCGGCACCATCACCGTGAGCATTGGCGCGCCGATCGATCCAGCCGGCATGAAGCCGGCCGAGTTGAACGAGAAAGTGCAGGCCTGGATCGAAACGGAAATGCTGAAAATTCAGGCGCCGGGCGCCGGGCATCAGGCATCAGGGGAGGTAGGGGCGAGGCATGCCTCGCCCGAATAAGTTATGGCTTATCCGCTAAAAGAAACCCGCGTCATCCAACTCGGCGGCCAGGTGTTGTCGTACACCCTGGTGCGGCGCAAGCGGCGCACGATCGGCTTCAAAGTCGATTTCGACGGCCTGACGGTGAGCGCGCCGCCGCGCGAACCTTATACTTACCTCGATCAACTCATCAGCGAACGTGCACGCTGGATCAGCGCAAAGCTGCGCGAGATGGAGACGCGGCGCCTGCCCGAGCGCAAATGGCAGAACGGCGAGCGCTTGCCGCTGCTGGGCGATGAATTGGAACTGTATCTCTATCGTACTTACACCCGCTCCGAACCCCTGCATCATGCCGGGCGCATCTATGTGGGCGTGCCGGATACCCATGATGCGCCGGCGGTGCAAACGCGCATCGCCAATTGGTACCGGCGTCAGGCCGAGCGGCATTTTCAAGAGCGCGTCAATGTGTTGGCGCCCAGCCTGGGTGTGGCGGCGCCGCGCTTGAAGCTTTCCAATGCGAGGACCACTTGGGGCATGTGCCTGCCGTCAGGAGAAATCCGGCTCTCATGGCGGCTGATCAAAGCCCCGCCGGCGCAAATCGATTATGTCGTGGCGCATGAGTTGGCCCACCTCAAACACATGAACCATTCGCGCGCCTTCTGGGCGACCGTGGCCCAACTCTATCCCGATTACCAGCGCGAACGCCAGGCGCTGGCGCGCGATGGCGCGCTTTACCATACTTTTTGAAATTTTCGCCGCAGAATTCGCAGCTTGGGCATGAAGATGTAACGCCGGCATCCTGCCGGCAGGAAAGCTTGGAAGCGTGCGCCCTTAAGCCATTTCCGCCGCCTGCTGCGCCAGCAGCATGTCGATCACGCCCGCCGGCATCGGCTCGCCGAAGTGGCGGCCTTGCATATGCGTGACGTCGAGGCTGAGCAGGTAGCGCACGTCGTCTTGGTCTTCCACGCCTTCCACGATGGTTCCCAGCTTGAGCGCGTGCGCCATTTGCACGATGGCTTGCACGATGCGGCGGCCGTCTTCGGTGTCGAGGCGCGCGGTGAAGGAGGCATCTATTTTCAAGGTGTCGATCGGCATGGCGTGCAATTGCGCGAGGCCGGAGTAGCCGGTGCCGAAGTCGTCGATGGCGAGGCTGAAGCCGGCGGCGGCGAGTTCGTTCAGCCGTTTGGATTCGTAGGACACATCGAGCAGCGCCACGCTTTCGGTGATTTCCAGCACCATGTCTTGCGGGCGCAAGCCGTAGCTTTTGAGTTTGTCGAGCAAGCGTTCCTGAAAATTGGGCGCGAAGAGTTGGGCGCGCGAGAGGTTGACCGCCGCCGTCACGCTGTGGCCATCGCGGCGCCAGGCTTTCAGCCGCTCCAGGGCGTGATCGAATACTTGTTCGCCCAGATCGTGGATCAGTCCCAAGTGCTCGGCCATGGGGATGAACACATCCGGCGGAATCCAGCCTTCCTGGTCGTCATGCCAGCGCGCGAGCGCTTCCAGTCCGATGATGCGGCTGCTGTGGGCATCCACCACCGGTTGGTAAAATACCTGCAACTCACGCGCGGCGATCGCTTGCGCCAGCCGGGTTTGCAGCAGCACCTTTTCGCGCTTGAGCACGGTGCCTTGAATATTTTGGAAGAATTGCACATTGTTGCGCCCAATGCTTTTGGCGTGAAACATGGTGTGGTCCGCCAGACTCATCAGTGTCTCCGCATCGTCGGCGTCGTCCGGGTAGATGGCGAAGCCGACCGAGATGGTGAGCTGGGTCTCGATGCCGTCGATGTCGATGCTTTGGCGCGCCACTTCGCGCAGGCGCTCGGCGATGTGGCGGAAATCTTCGTCGCTGTTACTATCGGTGAGCAGCACCACGAATTCGTCGCCTCCCCAGCGCGATAGGGTATCGACTTCGCGCAGGGTGGCGGCGAGGCGCCGGCTCAGGGTCAGCAGCACGGTATCACCCGCCTTGTGGCCGAGGGTATCGTTGATTTGTTTGAAGTGGTCGAGGTCGATGAAGCCCAGGGCGACCTTGCCATTGTTGCGCTGCGCGCGCGCGATGGCTTGATGCAAATGCTCTTCGAGCAGCACGCGGTTCGGCAATTGGGTGAGCGCATCGTGCAACGCGAGTTGCGTGATGCGCCGCTCTTGCAAATAGACCGCGGTGATGTCGCGCAAAATGCCGCGCAGGCTGACAATTCGCCCATCCGCGCCGGGGATGGACAGCAGGCGGCACTCCACCCAAATCTGCTCGTTGTCCTCTTGCAGCATGCGAAAGCGCAGCGTCGCGAGTTTGCGCGCGCCGGCGGCCAGCTCGGCAAAGGCCGCGAGCAGCATGGCGTGGTCGTCCGACTGCACATATTGCAGCAGCGGCCCGAGGTAGCTGCGCGCGATGGTGTGCGATGCGCCGCACAGCTTGACCCAGGCGATGCTGGCGGCGACCAGGTTGCCGCTCGGGTCGAGGTCGATAATCGCTTCCTCCAGCAGATTCAGCGTTTCGAGCATGGCCTTGCGCTTGGTCTCTTCCTGCCGCACCTGCGTGACATCGCGCAGCAGCGCGACGATATGGCGCGCGGTTTCCACCGTGGTCGGCAAGAGTTGAAAGCGGGCGAGGAAATGGCGCGGTCCATCCGGAAACGCCAGCGTGAACTCGGCATGGTAATGCCCGCCACTGAGCAGTACCTGGCTCGCCGCCGACATCAAGGCGCGCCCCAGCGCCTGCGGCAGCACCGCAATCGAGCGGCCGCGCGGTTCGTTCGGCAGCAGCGTGAGGAAGCTGGTGTTTTCAGTCCACACGTTATGAATGGTTTGATGTTCGTCGTATTCGATCACCAAGTCTTCGGTCGCGCCAATCAGCGCCTTGAGCCGCGCCTCGGTGGCGCGCAAGCCTTGTTCCGCATTGCGGCGCACCAAGGCCAGGGCCAGCTCGTTGGCGACGGTGCACAGCAGATTGATTTCCGCCGGGTGCCAGGCGCGGACCGGGTCCTCGCAAAACAAGCCGAGAAAGCCCGACATCTCCCCGCGCAAGAGCAAGGGGACGCACAATACATTGCCGATGCCGACTTGCTGGAACAATTCGCGTTCGGCCTCGGGCAGCTCCGTCACTGCGGCGGCGAGCACCATGCCGACTTGCATTTTGTCGCTGAGCCCGGAATATTTTTGCAGTGATAGACGGCGAAATGCGTCGTGGCGGTTGAGCATGCTCGCCCCGGCGATCGACCAAGTGGAAGCGAGCCGCGCTTCGGGGTGGCCATACGCATCGGCCTCATTCAGGAACAAGCAGCATTGGCTGACATCGGTGGTTTCCACCAGCAGCCGCAGCACTTCGGTCCAGTTTTCCTCGCTGGTGTTTTCGAGCAGGAGCAGGGTAATTTTCGATAGCGCATCGAGATAGCGCTGGTAGAGCAGCAGCTCGGTGCGAGAAGCGCCGGAAGAGGTGGTGTGCTCAGTCACCGGCGGGGTGGGCTAAGAGGTGATTGGCGATGCGCACGTAATCGGCGACGCCGAGGTTCTCCGCGCGCAGCGTGGGATCAATGCCGAGAGCGGCAAAGCCGTGATCCGTCAGATGAGCTTTAAGAGCGTTGCGCAATGTTTTTCGCCGGGTGGAAAAAGCCGCAGACACAATCTTAGCAAACATTGCCGGATCGCGTGCAGGGTTGGGTACGGGATACAACGGCTGCATGCGCACGAAACTTGAGGTGACCTTGGGCGCGGGGTGGAATGCTTCCCCCGGCACATCGAATAAATGCGCCATATCGAAGCGATATTGCAGCATGACCGAGAGCCGGCCGTAGTCGGATGAGGAGGGGGCGGCGACCATGCGTTCCACCACTTCCTTTTGCAGCATGAAGTGCATATCGCGGATGCGCTCGGCAAAATCCGCGAGATGGAATAACAGCGGGGTGGAAATGTTGTACGGCAAGTTGCCCACGATGCGCAGCTTGTCGCCGATTTTGGAAAAATCGAATTTGAGCGCATCGCCTTCGTGAATCGTCATGCGCGCCGGGGGGAATTCGGCATGCAGCTTCGCGATCAGATCGCGGTCGATTTCCACCACATGCAGATGCGGCAGTTGCGCCAGCAAGGGCCGGGTGAGCGCGCCCAGCCCCGGGCCGATTTCCACCAGCGTGTCGCCGGTTTGCGGGCGAATCGCTTCAATGCACGCACGCACGAAGTGTGGGTCGCGCAGAAAGTTTTGGCCGAAGCGTTTTTTGGCGTGATGCATGGTAGGCGCCGGGTGTCAGGCTACCGGCGTCAGTTGGTGGCTGGTCATGTCTAGGGCGGTTTGAATGGCGACCGCTAAGCTGCCAGTATCGATGTTGCCCGTGCCGGCGAGATCGAGTGCGGTGCCGTGATCGACCGAGGTGCGGATGAAGGGCAGCCCGAGCGTGATGTTCACGCCGGCGCCGAAGCTGGCGTATTTCAGCACCGGCAAGCCTTGGTCGTGGTACATCGCCAGCACGCAATCCGCTTGCTTCAAGCGATCTGGGTTGAAGAGCGTATCCGCCGGCAAGGGGCCGGTCAAATGCATGCCCGCGCCGCGCAGCTTGTTTAACACGGGTTCGATGATCTCGATTTCTTCCCGGCCGAGATGTCCCGATTCGCCGGCGTGGGGATTCAGGCCCGCAACCAGGATGCGCGGGCGGGCAATGCCGAAGCGTTGGCGCAAATCATGATCGATGATGCGCAGCGTGGTTTCCAAACTAGCGGGCGTGATCTGGGCCGGGATATCTTTCAGCGCAAAGTGGGTGGTGGCCAGCGCTACGCGCATACCGCCACCGGCCAGCATCATCACGACTTGCGGCGCGTTGGCGCGTGCCTGGAGGTATTCGGTATGCCCCTGGAAAGCGATGCCCGCGTCGTTGATCACGCCTTTGTGCACCGGCGCGGTGACCATGGCCGCGAATTCGCCCGCCAGGCAGCCGCTGGCTGCACGGTCGAGCAAGGCCAGCACATAGCGGCTATTGGTGGTATTGAGCCGGCCCGCCTCGCACGGCGCGGCGAGCGGGAGGTGCAGCACGCTGAGCTTGCCCGCCGCGCGCGCCACCGGACGGCCCGGCGCATAGTCATCCAGTTCAAGGGGCAGGCCTAATTGCGCTGCGCGTTGTTGCAACAGCGATTTATCGGCCAGCACCACCAGATCAAACGCGCGCGCTTCCTGCGCCAACAAGACACACAGATCAGGGCCGATGCCGGCGGGTTCGCCGCTTGTGAGTGCAATCGGAAGGGATGGGGATGTCGGCATGAGGCAAGGATATTCTTAGAAAAAGCAATTTGCCACAGAGGACACAGAGGCCACAGAGCAAATATAGTGGCTTTATCGTAATGCCGCGTTCCCCCAAGGGAGAACCGAGCACCATGGGTCTGTCTCGCTTTTCTCTGTGTGCTCTGTGTCCTCTGTGGCAAACCGGTTTTTCTAGGATTACCGATCCTCAGTCCGGTATTCCACATACGCCCGGTCGCGCAATTGGCGCACGAATTCCTGGTAGGCCTCGTCCGCCTTGCGTTCGCGGATTTCCAGGCGCGCCTTGAGTTTCTGCTTTTCCTGGGTGACGTCTTCGCGCCGCCGCTCCAGCACTTGGATCAGATGCCAGCCGAAGGGAGAGCGAATCGGTTCGCTGACGGTATTGGCTGCCAGCGCATCCATGGCTTTTTCGAATTCAGGCACGGTGTCGCCGGGGGAGAGCCAGCCGAGGTCGCCGCCTTTGGCCGCCGAGCCGTCTTCGGATTGCAGGCGCGCCAATTCGGCGAAGCCGGCGCCGTTGTCCAGGCGCTCCTTGAGCTCGGTCAGGCGCCGCTTGGCGTCGGCTTCGGAGATCAATTCACTGGTCTTGATCAGGATGTGGCGGGCATGGGTCTGGGTGACGACCAAGGGAACGTCGCGCCCACGCTTATCGATCAGCTTGAGCAGGTGAAAGCCGTTCGGGCTGCGCAGCAAGCCGCTGGTCTGGCCCGGTTGCAGGGCATTCAAGGCGTCGCTGAATAACTGCGGCAAGCGGCTCGCCGAGCGCCAGCCGAGTTCGCCGCCTTGCAGCGCATTCGGCGCATCGGAAAAGCTGGCGGAAACTTGCGCGAAATCGGCGCCCTTTTTGAGTTCATTCAAGGCTTGCTCGGCGCGCGCCTTGCGCGTTTGAATCTGCTCCGGGCTGGCTTGCTCGGGCACTTGAATCAGGATGTGGCCGACATTGAATTCGGTGTCGCTGCCTTGGGCGGCGGCTTGGCTGGCGAAGAAGTGCTCCACTTCGCTTTCGGTGACCGTGACCCGGTTGTCGGCTTCGCGTTCTTTCACGCGCGACAGAATGATCTCGTTGCGGATGTCCTCGCGGAACTTGGTGAAGCTCATCCCATCTTTTTCCAGCGCTTGCCGAAAACCATCCAGGCTCATGCGGTTGCCCTCGGCGATGCGTCCGATCGCCCGGTCCAGCATGGCGTCATCGACGCGGATGCCGGTCTCGGCGGCGAATTGCAGCTGCACCTTCTCGTTGATGACGCGCTCCAGCAGTTGCTTTTCCAGGACTTCGCGCGGCGGCAATTTGATGCCCTGGCCTTCGAGTTGGCGCTGCACGACGCGCAGGCGCTCATTGAATTCAAATTGGGTGATCACGTCGTTGTTGACGACCGCGACGATGCGATCGACCAATTCGATGCGCGCACGCTGCGCCCAGCTTGGGGTGGCCAGGGTGACAAAAAACAGGGCGAACAGAATGCGGACAACAGGGGAACGCTGCATGGTTTTTTAAAACTCGTCGAGGTTGAGGTCATCCGCACGCGGCTTGGACTGGGTGAAGCCGCCGATGTTTTGTTTGAGCACATTCAGCGGATTAGTTCCCAAGCTCGACAAGCCGGACAGTTCCAATTGCAGGAACAGGGCGTTGGTGGTTTTCTGGGTCGCGGTTTGGAAGCGGTGCGCCACCACGCGTACCGCCCAGCAGCCTTCCAGGTATTCGATTCCCCCCAGGGTTTCCAAGTTTTTCTTGTCCTGAATCGAATAGTTCCAGCGCCCCATGACTTGCCAGCGCGGGGCAACGGGCCACTGGCCGGACAGATCGACCTGGCGCAGGGTATTGCGATTGAAGCGGTAAGTCAGATTGGCGAGTTTGCCGGATGCGGGGTTGTAGCGTGTGCCAATGTTGTATTTTTTGGTGTGGCTGGTGTTGGGGTCGTATTGCCAGGCGGCATCCGCCGACCAGGCGGGCGAGATATGCCCGCCGATACTGGCCAGGAAGTCGGAGATTTTGTCGGTGGGGGCGGCTGAGGTCAATGCCACGCGCGGTGCGCGAAAGAAATAGCGCTGGGCCACGGCGGCGCGTAGCCGTTCTTGTCCGGAATCCGCTTCAATAAAACGGGAGGTCAAGGCCAGCGTGGCCTGGTTCGCATCGGAAATGCGGTCGCCCCCGGCGAAACGATTCTCGGAGAAAATTTGCGCGAAGTTGAAATCGGCCTCGCCGGAATCGAAAATCGGCATCCGGCTTTGGTCTTTGTACGGCACGTACAGGTAATACACGCGCGGTTCAAGTGTTTGCGTCAACGCTTGACCGAAGAGATTGGCTTGGCGCTCGAAGGCGAGCCCGCTGTCCAGGCTGAAAATGGGCAGCGCGCGCGAGGCGCCAGTGTCGTAGGTGCGCACCACGCCGGTCGCATCAGGCAAAAGGGTCGATTGATTGTCCAAATTGTATTGGGTGTAATGCAGCCCCAGCTTCGGCGTGAGGTGGCCGTAAGCGCGGGTGAACGGCACGCTGAAGCTGGGGTTGAGCGTGAAGCGTGTGCCGCGCACCTTGCTTGCATGGTCGAATGCCACATACTCGGCCGCCGCGCGCGTATCGGCCCAGCCCAACACATTGAGTTTGTTGTAAGCCGCGGTGAACTGCGGCGCGCGCTCGTAGGGCGCCACGATCGGGTTGATCGGATCCTGTAATATTTGGTAGCGCTGAATTTTTAACCCGGCGCTCCACGGACCGTTGCCGTAATTGAGCGCGCCTTCGCGCGGCAGGGTGGTCTGGGAGGTGACCGCCACCAAGGAACTCAGGTCGCGGAAATAATCGTTGTCCGATACTTTTTGCAAATCCAGATTGCCGGAGAAGCCCGCGCCGAAATTCTGGCCATGCTTGAGGCGATAGGCGCTGCGGTTGGTTTTCGTAACATTATCGTTGGGTAGAAATTCGGCTTGTAGTTCCCCGTTGTAGTTGGGTTGCAGATAGCGGAATTCGCCGCCGAGTTGCAGGCCGCGTTTGCTCATGAGGCGCGGGGTGAAGGTCGCGTCATAGTTGGGGGCGATGTTCCAGTAATAGGGGAGCGAGAATTCCGCGCCGCTATTGCCGGTGGTGCCGAAGCTGGGCGTCAAAAAACCCGACTTGCGCTGCTTGTGCAGCGGGAAGCTGATGTAAGGCGTATAGAGCAGCGGCACGCCCTTGAACTCGATCCACGCATGGCGCCCGACGCCTTCATTGGTGCTGCGGTTGATCTCCATCTCATTGGCGCGCACCCACCAATCTTCCTTGCCTACGCCGCATGTGGTGTAGCTCGCATCGTCCATCTTGTATTGTTGCTCGCCGACGAAGGTCAGCTTTTCCGCCTTGCCGTGCGCCTGTTCGGCCGCGATGGCGTATTCCGGCGTGTTCATGTAACCGGTTTCATCATTCAGCTTTAAATGCAGGTCTGGGCCTTTCATGACGCCGCTGGTGGTTTGCAGGCGCACATTGCCTTTGGCGTCGAGAATTTCTTTTTGCTCGTCATAGCGCAGACGATCGGCATTTACGTACACGCCTAGCTTGCGCAGTTCCGCATCTTCTTCCGCTTCTATGTATTCATCTTGCTTGCCTTGCAAGCGCATGGCGCTGATGAAGGTGGGCGTTGGGTCGCTCGATTTCTCGTCATGCTTGGGCATGGCCAAGGTCGATTGCAGCGCTATCGGGCTGTCGTCTGGCTTGAGCGGAGGCAGCGCCGGTGGCTCCGGTGAAACGGCGGCGACCGAAGCGGGCATCGGTGGCGCGATCACCGGCGCGGGCTCTATACGCGGCGGCGCAAGTTTTGCCGGGGCCGGTTTTTCCGCCGCCACGCTCGGCGGCGCGGCGGGTTTGGGCGGCACAACTACTTTCGCCGGCTCGCTCCTTGTTTTATCAGCGGCAACCGGCGGCGGCAAGGGAATGGGTTTGGCCGGAGCGGGCTCCGCCAGCGGTTTTGCCGCCAGCGGCGGTGCGCTGGGCGCCGGCGTGGCGAGCGGCGCGGGTGCGGGTTTGGCGCTGGGGGGCGTTGGGGCTTCCGGCTCCAAAGCCGGCAGGCCCAACAGGCGCGGGTCGACTTTAAGCGCCGGCAAATTTGTGCCGGCATAGGCCGAGCTCATCCCAAGCGTGCCCGCTAACAGGGAAAAGAGTGCCAACAAGGTCAAGCGAGCCCGGGAATTCATTCTAATTTTTGGGGAGGGAAAGGGTGCTAAAATCGCATAAAACTGCAAATTTATCAATAAGGAAGCGATATTTGGACCGTCTCGCATCACTCCAAGACTGGCTACACCGGGTTTTGACAGGAAAAGATTTTAGTCTTGCCCCCGCATCGAGCGATGCCAGTTTCCGGCGTTATTTCCGGGTAAGCCTGGGGGGGCGCACCCTGATCGTGATGGACGCGCCGCCCGCGCATGAAAACTGCGCGCCGTTCGTCCATGTCGCCCAACTGTTTTTGGCCGCCGGGGTGCATGTGCCGGAAATTCTCGCCCAAGATATGCAGCAAGGATTTTTATTGCTGAGCGACCTGGGCGCCGCAACTTATCTTGACCAACTGAACGAACAAAACGCCGACATGCTCTATCGCGCCGCGAACGAGGCGCTGATCAAGATTCAACTTGCGAGCAAACCCAAGGAATTGCCGCCCTATGACGAGGTGCTGCTCCTGCGCGAAATGCGCTTGTTCCCCGATTGGTATATCGCCCAGCACCTCCATCTCACGTTGACGCCTGCCCAAACCGAAACGCTGGAGCAGGCGTTTCAATCCATCTTGAAAAACGTGCTGGCGCAGCCCCGCGTGTATGTGCATCGCGACTATCACTCGCGCAATTTGATGCTGTCCGATCCCAATCCCGGCGTGCTGGATTTCCAGGACGCGGTGTATGGGCCGATCAGCTACGATCTGGTGTCGCTGTACAAGGACGCTTACATCGCCTGGGATGAAGAGCGCATCGTGGATTGGGCGGTGCGTTATTGGGAAAATGCCAAGCGTGCGCACCTGCCGGTCGCGCCGGACTTCGGCGATTTTTACCGCGATTTCGAATGGATGGGCGTGCAGCGCCACCTCAAGGTGCTGGGCATTTTCGCGCGGCTCTATCACCGCGACGGCAAGGAAGGCTATCTCAAGGACATGCCGCTGGTCATGCACTATCTGCGTAATACCTGCGATCGCTATCGCGCGCTGGGGCCCTTGCTGCAATTGCTGGATGAATTGCACGGCGCCGAGCAGCAAGCGGGCTATACGTTTTGATGTTTTTTCACCACGGAGTACACGGAGGGCGCGGAGTATTGTTGAGTGAAAACTCTGTGTCCTCCATGTACTCCGTGGTTAACCAGGGTTTCAAATGAAAGCCATGATCCTGGCCGCCGGGCGCGGCGAACGCATGCGGCCGCTGACCGACACCCTCCCCAAGCCCTTGCTTGCAGTCGGCGGCAAGCCGCTCATCGTGTGGCATATCGAGAACCTGGTGCGCGCGGGCATCACCGACTTGGTCATCAACCACGCGCACCTCGGGCACATGATCGAAGCGGCGCTGGGCGACGGCAGCCGATTCGGCGCGCAGATTCGCTATTCCGCCGAAGGCGAGGCCTTGGAAACCGCGGGCGGCATCGCCTATGCGCTGCCCTTGCTGGGCAATGCGCCCTTCCTGGTGGTGAACGGCGATATATTCATCGATTACGATTTTGGCCGCGCGCAAGAAATGGCGATGGCCATGCGTGCGAATCCCGAGTTGTTCGCGGCGTATCTGGTACTGGCGGACAACCCCTTGCATCACGAACAAGGCGATTTCGCCTTGGAGCACAGCATGGTCAAGCTCAGCAGCCATCCGATGCTGACTTTTACCGGCGTCGCCGTCTATCAGCCCGACGTGTTTCGCGACATCGAGCGGGGCAGCAAGGCCAAGCTCGCACCGTTGCTGAAAACGCTGATCGGATATGAGCTGGTGCGGGGCGAGCATCACCGTGCGCGCTGGGTGGATGTAGGTACTCCGCAGCGGCTGGCTACGCTGGATCGCATGTTGAAGTAGCAAAACGTTAGCCGCGAGTTGCATAGACGGGATTTTTAATTCGTGCAAATTCGTGTCAATTAGTGGCTAAATTTTTTTTATCTGGGACAAAATGTAATGACCCCTTACCGTGAACGCCGCGAGAAACTCGCGCAACAAATGGGCGCCGGCGTGGCGGTAATCCCGACCGCGGCCGAGCGCTTGCGCAACCGCGACTCGCACTACCCCTTCCGCCACGATAGCTATTTTTACTACCTCAGCGGCTTCCCCGAGCCGGAGGCGGTGCTGGTGATGGTGGTCACCGACACGGTGAAAACCATTTTGTTCTGCCGCGAAAAAAACCCGGAGCGCGAGATTTGGGACGGCCATCGCTACGGCCCGGACGGCGCGCGCGATGCTTTCGGTTTTGACGAAGCGTATCCCATCGATCAACTCGATGCGATGTTGCCTAATCTGCTGGCCGATCAGCCGAGCTTGTTTTTTGATTTGGGCGCGGATCCGAGCTGGGATACGCGGGTCGTGGGCTGGTTGAATAGCGTGCGCGCCGAGGCGCGCAACGGCGTCGTAGCACCCGGCGGCATACGCGATGTGCGTTCGCTGCTGGATGAAATGCGTTTATTCAAGGATGCGCATGAGATCGACATCATGCGCCGCGCCGCGCAGATCTCCGGCGGCGCGCATCGGCGCGCGATGCAAGCGGCCCGGCCCGGCCGCTGGGAGTATGAAATCGAAGCCGAGTTGATGCATGAATTTCGCCGCCATGGCGCGCAGGCGCCGGCCTATGCTTCCATCGTCGCCGGCGGCGCCAATGCCTGCGTGCTGCATTACGTCAGCAACAACGATCAACTCAAAGACGGGGATTTATTGTTGATCGACGCCGGCTGCGAGCTCGACGGCTATGCCGCCGATATCACGCGCGTGTTCCCGGTGAATGGCCAATTCAGTGCAGTGCAGAAAGATTTGTATGAACTGGTGCTCGCCGCGCAAACCGCCGCGATGGCTAAAGTGCAACCCGGCTGCCGCTGGAACGAGCCGCATGAAGCCGCACTGCGCGTGTTGGTACAAGGCATGATCGATTTTCAATTGTGCGCCGGCAGCGTCGATGGCGCGATTGAATCCGGCGATTATAAGCGCTTCTACATGCACAAGACCGGGCATTGGCTCGGCATGGACGTGCACGACGCGGGCGAATACAAGCGCGGCGGCGATTGGCGCGTGCTGCAAGCGGACATGGTGCTCACCGTCGAGCCGGGTTTTTACGTGCGCCCGTCGGATCAAGTGCCGGAGCGGTTCTGGAACATCGGCATTCGCATCGAGGACGATGTGCGCGTGACGGATGGCGCATGTGAAGTGTTGACGCTGGCGGCGCCAAAGAGCGTGGCTGATATTGAAGCGTGCATGAAAGGCAATGCTTAACCACGGAGTACACAGAGTACACGGAGGAAAAACATTCAATGTGCAATAAGAACATCTGGAGATAA
The DNA here is from genome assembly GCA_016235775.1 of Hydrogenophilales bacterium. Lineage (GTDB taxonomy): Bacteria > Pseudomonadota > Gammaproteobacteria > Burkholderiales > Thiobacteraceae > RBG-16-58-11. Next base: position 7,580 of record JACRIU010000095.1, on the reverse strand, counting down.
TTTTGCTTTACTCCGTGACCTCCGTGTACTCCGTGGTGAAAAGTGTTTATGAATGAAACAGAAAACACATTTGATGCCGACGTGATCATCGTCGGTGGCGGCCCGGTGGGGGCGACGCTGGCTTTGGCCTTGGCGCAGGGCGCGCCTTCGCTGAAAGTAATTGTGCTCGAAGCCCAGACCGATGCCGCCGCGCGGCGCGATACGCGCACCCTGGCGCTGTCCCACGGCAGCCGTCTGGTGCTGGAGCGCATCGGCGTCTGGCGCAAGCTCGCCGCGGTCACGCCGATCACGCAGATCCACATCTCGCAGCGCGGCAGTTTTGGCCGCGCCACGCTCAGCGCCGAAGAAGCAGGTCTGCCCGCGCTCGGTTATGTCATTCCGTATGCCGGGTTGCAGCACGCCTTGCACGCGGCGCTGCAACAGTGCGGCGCGCAATATGTGACCGGGGCGCAAGTGTCGAAAGTCGCTCCCGGCGCGGCCGCCGCACAGGTCCACTACACCCATGACGGCGCGAGCCATGTCCTGGCTTCCCGCCTCGTTGCGCTGGCGGATGGCGGGCGCAGCTTGCAGGATATTCCCGGCGTCAAACGCGAATGCCGCGACTATCATCAAGCGGCGGTCGTGTGCCAGGTCACGACCGAGCTGCCGCACAAGCATCTGGCGTATGAGCGTTTCACCGAAGACGGACCGGCGGCCTTGTTGCCGAGCGGCGAGGGCTATGCGCTGGTATGGACGGCTGCACCCGAGCGCGTTGCGCAAATCTTGGCGTTGAGCGAGGCCGGCTTTTTATCGCAACTCCACGCGCACTTCGGCGACCGCCAAGGCCGCTTTCTCCAAGCGGGGCCGCGATCGAGTTTTCCGCTCAGCCTGCGCAAAAGCCAGCCCATTACCCGCGAGCGCCTGGTCTTGATCGGCAACGCCGCGCAAATGCTGCATCCGGTGGCGGGGCAGGGATTCAATATGGGGTTGCGCGATGCGTGGGAGCTGTCGCGGCAAATTCTCGGCTGCGCGCCGGAGGCGATCGGCGGCGCGGCCATGCTCGAGCGCTATGTCGCGGGCAGGCGCGTGGACACGCAGGGCGGAATTTTCTTTACTGACCTATTGGTGCGCGGCTTTTCGAATCGGCTGCAAGGCTTGCGCCAAGCGCGCGGCTTGGCGCTTTCCGTGCTCGACGTGCTGCCGCCGCTGAAATCGTTCGTGGTGCGGCGCCTGATTTTCGGAGCGAAGGGGTGAAGATTTTTACCGCGGAGGACGCAGAGGACGCGGAGGAAAAACCAAAACCTAAGGTAATTGTCGCAAAATGGAATCGCCACAATATACAGATTCACTTTGCGAATCTAGGCGTCTTTCAAAATGAGGGGGTGTTTCGCTTTTCCTCCGTGTCCTCCGCGTCCTCCGCGGTGAATTGTTTTTCAAGGTAAAACATGGCAGATCAAATATTCGATGTAGCGATCGTAGGCGCGGGCCTGGTCGGCAGCAGCTTGGCATTGGCCTTGCGCGGCACGGGTTTGTCGATCGCGCTGATCGAGGCGCGGCCGCCGCAAGCCCTGCCGCACGATGAAAGTTGGGATAACCGCATCTACGCCATCAGCCCCGGCAGCGCCAGTTTTCTGGAAGGACTGGGCGCATGGGGCGAACTGCCGGGCGAGCGGATTGCGCGCATCGAGGCGATGGCGATTTTTGGCGACGATGGCACGGCCCGTCTCGATTTCAATGCCTACGAGGCAGGGCTGGGTGAGTTGGCCTATATCGTCGAGAGCCGCGCATTGCAGGCTGTTCTATGGCGCCAGTTGGCCGCGGCGCGCGAGGTAAGCTTGTTTTGCCCAGGCGAGTGCGCGGCGCTCGACATAGCCGATGAGGCGGCGCAGTTGACGCTGCGCGATGGCCGCACGATGGCCGCCAAATTGATCGTCGCCGCTGACGGTGCGCGCTCCTGGGTGCGCAGCCAAGCCGGGATTGAAGCGCACGACAAAGACTATCGGCAGCTCGGCGTCGTGGCGAATTTCGCGACCGAATTGCCGCATCACGGCACCGCCTGCCAGTGGTTTCAGCCGGAGGGTGTATTGGCTTATTTGCCGCTGCCGGGGAACCGTATCTCCATCGTCTGGTCTGTGCAGCAGGCGCTTGCGAATGAGCTGCTGCAATTGTCCGCTGCCGAGTTGTGCGAGCGCGTTACTCACGCGGGAAAAATGCAACTGGGAAAATTGGAATTGATCACGCCCGCCGCCGCTTTTCCCTTGCACCTGATCGAGCCACGGCAATTGGTGCAGCCGCGTGTCGCGCTGACCGGCGATGCCGCGCACCAACTTCACCCGCTCGCGGGGCAGGGCGTGAACCTGGGGTTTGGCGATGCGCGCGAGTTGGCGGCGGTGCTGAAAGCGCGCGGCATGCGCGATGCCGGCGATAGTTTATTGCTGCGGCGCTATGAACGCGCGCGGCGGGAAGAAATCCTCGCCATGGTTTTGGCGACAGACGGTCTGCAAGGCCTGTTCAATAACGCTCAACCGCTGTTGGGCTGGGCGCGCAATACCGGATTAGCGATGACGAATCGTTTTGCTTGGGTAAAGCATCAACTCGTCAAACAGGCGCTGGGCAACCATTAATTTTTTAAACGGAAGGACGAATGATGCTGACAAAATGGATAGCGGGCATGGCGCTCGCAAGTGTGATGGTAAGCGGCAGCGCGCAGGCCGATGAAGCTTCGGTGAAAAAATTGTTGGAGGAGCGCTTGCCCGAATTGCCGGCGCAACAAGTGAAGAAAGCGCCGGCATCGGGCTGGTATGAGATATTTTCGGGCGACAAGCTGTTTTATGTCGACGAAAAGGCCGACTTCGTTTTTGTCGGTTCGATCATCGACGCCAGGAGCAAGCGCAATCTGACCGAAGAGCGTATCCGCGATTTGATGCGGGTGAAATTCGATGTGTTGCCCTTCGCCGACGCGATCAAGATCGTCAAGGGCGATGGCTCGCGCAAGGTCGCGGTGTTCGAAGATCCAGATTGTCCGTATTGCAAGCAAGTTGAAGCGAATTTGGCGCAACTGAACAACTATACTTTGTATATATTTCTCTATCCGATCGAGCAACTGCACTCGGATGCAGTCAACAAATCGAAGAAGGTGTGGTGCGCCAAGGATCGTCCCAAGGCATGGCTCGATTTGATGCTGAAGAATCAAGCGCCGCAGAACAAGGGCGATTGCGCCACGCCAATCGAGCGCAATATCGCACTGGCCGGACAGTTGCGCATTGGCGGCACTCCTGCGGTGATTTTCGAGGATGGCCGCTTGATCCCCGGCGCGATTCCCAAGGAGCAAATCGAGAAATATATGACTGAGGCGACCGCACGTAATATCGAGGCCAAGCCCAAAGAGAACGGCAAGTAATGGCCACGCATTGGGATGAAGCGTATGCCGCGCCGGATTATATTTTCGGCAAGGCGCCCAATGCTTTTTTGGCCGCGCAGCAGGCAATGCTGAAGCCCGGCCAACGCGCGCTGGCGGTGGCCGACGGCGAAGGCCGCAACGGCGTGTGGCTGGCCGAGCAGGGGCTGGATGTGCTATCGGTGGAGTATTCCCTGCCGGCGGTGGAAAAAGCCAAGCAACTCGCGCAAGAACGCGGCGTAGCTTTGGCGTTCGAAGTGGCGGATGTGCTGGCGTGGCATTGGCCGGCCAACGCTTACGATGTCGTGGCGGCGATCTTCATCCAGTTCGCCAGCCCCGCCGACCGGTCTCAGCTATTTCGGCACATCAAAGCCGCGCTCAAGCCCGGCGGCTGCTTGATCCTGCAGGGCTACACACCCAAACAACTGGAATACAAAACCGGCGGCCCGCCAAGTGCGGAAAATATGTACACGCCTGAGCTACTGCGCGCAGCGTTTGCCGATATGGAGATTTTGCATCTGGCCGAGCATGAAGAATTCATCGCCGAAGGCACGAAGCATTACGGCATGTCGGCACTGATTGATCTGGTGGCTAGGAAGCGGTGAGCGGTGAGCGGTGAGCGGTGAGCGGTGAGCGGTGAGCGGTGAGCGGTGAGCGGTGAGCGGTGAGCGGAAAAAACATTGCGCTATTGAGTGAAGCGACTACACTTTTCCCGCTTCCCGCTTCCCGCTTCCCGCTTCCCGCTTCCCGCTTCCCGCTTCCCGCTCCCGGTTCACTTGCATTTCCCGTTCTTATCAACTTTCATCCAGCGATAGAGCCAATCTTTCGCCTTTTTGCGCGCATGCCGGGTGGCGATTTGCTCCTCCGGCCCTTGATCGGGGCGGAAGTCGAAGGCGCGCCGGGCCAGCGGATAGTATTGGAGTTCCACCGGCACGCCGCGCTCGTAGAGCGAGTAGAAGGCGCGGCCGGCGCTCATGCGGCGCAGTTCGAAATCTTGCTCGCCGATCATCATCAGCATGGGTGTGGTGATCTGCATGATCTCGGGTGCGACGCGGAATAATTGATCCGGCTCCGGCGCATTGGGGTTTTGCATGTGGCCGTAATAGCTGACGATGGCGGCGATGTCCTTGCCGCGTTTCGCGGCGAGGCGGATGGCGTAATAGGGGCCGCGCGACTGGCCGACGATGCCCACCGGCATCTTGCAGGCGCTGGGGTGCTTCATCAGGAAATCCATGGCGGCTTCCACATCCAATTCGGTGTCCGGGTTATGCTCGGACGGCCAGCGCTCGATCATGCGGCCGCTTTGCCAATCCGGCATGACCACCAGAAAACCTTGCTCGGCCAGTTCGGTGATGTGTTTGCGTTCGTTCTCATCGATGCCGCGCTTGGCGTGGATGAACAGCACCGGCGGGAAGGGGCCTTTGCCGGCGGGCGCGGCGATATCGACCGGGACGTCTACATCGCGGGATTTCACCGTGGTTTGCTGTATGGTTATTTCCTTGGCGAGAACAGAGGAACTGGCGAGCGCGAGAAGGAGCAGGCTGCAATAACGGAACATGGCGGTCTCCTGAAATTTTTTCGATCATAGCATCGCCCGCAAGCTCGGGCGAGTGACTAAAATACCCTCAAAGCATGACGACCCCGCAACCCACCTCTTTATCCCCGCGCGCCAAGAGCCTGGTACGGCTGCTGGTCATGGTCGAACTTTCGCTGGTGTTGCACTTGGCGATTATTTTCGGCATCCAAGCCGGCGCGGTGGAGCGCGGCAGCCTGGCGCGCCCGGCGATTGAGGCGCGGCTGATGCCGGCGAAGGATGCGCCGCAGCAAATCCTGGTGAAGGCGATTGATCGCCCCATCAAGAGCCGTGTGGAGGAGTATCAGCCGCCTTCCCGAGCGGCGCCAAGCGATAGTGCGAAACCACAAGCGGAGCAGCACAAGCCCGGGCTGCCCGAGGCGGCGGCGAGCCCCACGCTGGTCGATGCGCCACTGCCGCTTGATCCTACGTATTACCCGGCGCGCGAAGTAGACGAGCACCCAGCCTTGGTGGGCCAGGTGCGCCCGGTTTACCCTGCAAAAGCGGCCAAGGCGGAAGTAAAAGGTGACGTGCTTGTACTATTCATGCTCAATGAAAACGGCAGCGTGGACGAAGTCTCGGTGCTGGAAGAAAACCCGCCCGGGTATGGGTTCGACGTGGCGGTGAACGAGTGGCTCAAGCAAGCCCGCTTCAAGCCGGCCATGCGCAAGGGCCGCGCGGTGAAATCACGGGTAGTGTATCGCGTGACCTTCGAACCTTAATTACCTACATTGGAGGTGGAATATGATCGGCAAGAAAAACATCGTGTTCGGTTTTTTGTTCTTGGTGCTCACCGCGGCGCTCGGGCCGTACATGGTGAAGACGATGCTGCCCACCGCGGGTGAAGCGCAGAACGCGCGGGTGGCGGCAGCCGGCAAGCTGGCGGAGGTGGTGCAGAGCAACTACGACGATCCGGAAACGCTGGCCAAGATTGCGCCGGACAAGCTGGCCCAACTCAACAGCGCAGCCATCCTCGGCATCAATCAGCAGATCAACGCGCGTGCGCCGCTCGATTCGATCAAGGGCGGGCCGCACGCGCACGGCAATCTGGAAGCGCTGCTGAATATCGCGGTCGGGATCGTGCTGTGCTTCGTGTCCTGCAAGCGCGCCTGGATGAAGCAAGTGATTAGCTGGGCGTTCATCCTCGGCACGGTGCTGCACTCCGGCATGCTGTTGCTGGGCGGTGTGTTGGATCAGGCGTGGGCGTGGAAAGTGCTCGGCACCGGTGCTGGTCCGATCTTGTTATTAGTGGGCTTGCTGCTGGCGGGTATTGCGACGGCGACGGGGTTCAAGGGCGAGATCGTGCGAGATTAAACTTTTTCACCACGGAGTACACAGAGTACACAGAGTACGTGGAGTTAAAACTCCTTGAAAGTTTCTCCTCCGTGTCCTCTGTGTACTCCGTGGTGAAATGTTTATTTGTTGCCCTCTTTCGGCAACAACACCCACATCTTCCCCTGTTGGCGCATCGCGCCGGCTTGCTTGCCCGCCGCCTCGCCAAACCCCCAAAAGAAATCCGCACGCACCACGCCTTTGATCGCGCCGCCGGTATCCTGCGCCAGCATCAGGCGGTTGAGCGGCTGCGTGCTATTGGGCCAAGTGGTGGCGAGATAGACCGGGCTGCCCAAGGTCACCGCGCGCGGATCAACGGCAAGGCTGCGTCCGCCGGTGAGCGGCACGCCCAGCGCGCCCGGTGGGCCATTGGGTGACGGCGGCAATTCGCGAAAAAATACATAGCTGGCATTATTGTTAAGCAGTGTCGGCAGTTTCTCGGGATTGCGCATGCCCCATTGCTTAATCCCTTGCATCGACGCTTGATCGACGCTCAGCTCGCCCATCTCAACCAGTTTTTTTCCAATCGAGACATAAGGGTGGCCGTTTTGGTCGGCATAGCCCATGCGCACCACTTCGCCCGATTCCAATTGCACCCGGCCCGAACCCTGGATTTGCAGGAAGAATAAATCCACTGCATCGTCCACCCAGAGTAATTCCTTACCAGTGAGCGGCGCGCGACCTGCTTCAATCTCGGTCCGGTTGAAATAGGGCAGCACGCGATTGCCGACCACGCGGCCACGCAGCCGGTACGTTTTGAGTTCGGGATAGACGTTGGCGAGGTCGATAGTCAGCATATCCTCCGGCACGGCGTATACCGGAAAACGGTAACGGCCGGCCGGTGTGCGGCTGCCGAAGAGCAGGGGTTCGTAGTAGCCGGTAATCAGGCCGGTGTCGTTGCCGTCACTCGTGCTGATTTGATGCGGGAGCAGCCAGCGTTCGAAAAAGGCACGAGCCGCCGCATCGTCTTGCGGCGTTTGCTTTGACGCGGCTTCGCACACGGCTTGCCACGCGGATTGTTTTTTGAGCGGGCCGCAACTGGCTATAAATGCCGGCCAGGCAGCGAGCGCATCGTTCCCGGCCCAGCCCGGCATTTGCGCCCAGTCGGCAGGTTTTAAGACCGCGCTGGGCGGGGTGGGCGGCGGGGTGACCGGCGGCGTGGGCGCGATGGCGCAGCCGCCGATGAGAATGGCCAGGGAAATGATAAACCAGCGTAAGTGCATGAGCATGAGAGAAAAATATCGATAAAAAGTTGCGTAAAGTAAAACTCGCGTAGCGAGTCCAAGTCCCTCTCTCCCG
>JACRIU010000093.1 GCA_016235775.1 Hydrogenophilales bacterium | reverse complement strand
GGCCGACGCAAAGAAAGCCTTGGCGGAGCAGGAAAACATCCGCCTCGGCGGCGAGCAAAATTATCAAAGAGTGCTGGATCGCCTCAAGCCCTATCAAGACAAAGTCGCCGAGATCGAGAAAAAGCTGGCCCAATTGCGCGAGGAGCAGGGCAGGGCGAAGTGAGCGTTACCGCGGATCGATGATCGAGCGCGAGGCGGACGCCGGCATGGAAGCGCGTTCAACATGAAGGCGTTTCTTGATTGGCGGCGCGGCGCCGGGTTCATCTTATGGCTTACCCTTTCTAGCATGACACTCGCCGCAACCGATCCTTCGGCCGAAAATCCGGAACAAACCGTCTGCGGCTGGTTTAAGGAAAGGCTCGCATTCGCGGCGTGGAGCACGGTCGCGGGCGCGCCGAATCTCCAGGCCTGGCGCGGGGTGCAGGGCGCCGTGCCGGTTTCCTTCAAGACCCGGGACGGGCGCGTCTTGGCCGGTTATAAAATTGCAGCCAGGCCTGCGCCGCTGCGCGCCGCAGGGCGCAGCGGCTTTCTGTTGGTGGCCCAGGGGAACGCCATGCTGGCGGATCAGCTCTTGCCGGAGCTCAGCGCCTTCGCCGAGCGCGGTGTCGATGTGTTTATCTACGACTATCGCGGCTATGGCGCTTCGGAAGGCAAGCCGCGCTTGAAGGCGATCGTGGGCGATTATCGCGAGATGTTCCAGGCGCACAGCGCCGGCGGATATGAGCGTAAATTGCTTTACGGCATTTCGTTTGGCGGCGTGGTCATGCTGAATGTCATCGGCGGGGGGATCCAATTCGACAAGGCCGTCATCGATTCCGCGCCGAGCCGGGTCTCCAACTTGGGTTGCCCCGCCGAGTACGATCCGGTGGGCAAGCTGCCCGCCGACAGCTCATCGCTGCTGATCATCAGCGGCCAGCAAGACACGGTGGTCAGGCCCGGCGAAATGCGGGAATTGCTTGAGGTGGCCCGGGCGCGGGGCGCCAAGACGCTGGCCGCCGAACAATTCGCTCACCCGTTCATGGATGCCGACATTGCCATTCACGGGCAGCGGCAAAAAATCGTGCAGGAACACCTCTTCGATTGACCGATCCTTCCCGGGCCTTGAAATCCGGCCGGCTCGCCCCCATTATTACTCCGCAAAAATTCACCATAGGACGATGAAATGACCACCGAAACGCAAAAAGAAACCCTGGGCTTTCAGGCCGAAGTCAAACAGTTGTTGCGGCTGATGATCCACTCTCTGTACAGCAATAAGGAGATTTTCCTGCGCGAGTTGATCTCCAACGCCTCCGATGCCTGCGACAAGCTGCGCTTCGAGGCGCTGTCGGATGGGGCCTTGTATGAGGGGGAGAGCGAACTCAAAATCCGCGTCGCTTACGACAAGGATGCCCGCACCATCACGCTTTCCGACAACGGCATTGGCATGTCGCGCAACGAGGTGATCGAGAATATCGGCACCATCGCGCGTTCCGGCACGCGCGAATTCCTGGACCGCCTGACCGGCGACCAGGCCAAGGATGCGCATCTCATCGGCCAATTCGGCGTGGGCTTTTATTCCTCCTTCATCGTCGCCGACAAGGTGACGGTGGTTACCCGCCGCGCTGGTCTGACGGCCGAACACGGCGTGCAATGGGAATCGAGCGGCGAGGGCGATTACACCCTGGAGACCGTGAGCAAGGAAACACATGGCACCGAAGTGACCTTGCATCTGCGTGAAGGCGAGGACGATTTTCTATCCGATTGGCGCTTGCAAAGCATCATCCGTAAATATTCCGACCATATCACCCTGCCGATTCTGATGCGCTTGGAGGGCAAGGAAGAAGATACCGCCGTCAATCAAGCCAACGCGCTATGGGCGCGCCCCAAAGCTGATATCAGCGACGAGCAATACACCGAATTTTACAAACATGTGGCGCATGATTTCGAGCCGCCGCTGGCGCACGTGCACAGCAAGGTCGAGGGCAAACAGGAATACACCATGCTGCTGTATGCGCCGGCGCATGCCCCCTTCGATTTATGGGATCGTCAGCCGCGCCACGGCATCAAGCTCTACGTGCGCCGCGTGTTCATCATGGAGGACCTGGACAAACTCATGCCGCATTACCTGCGCTTCGTGCGCGGCGTGATCGATTCCAACGACCTGCCGCTCAATGTCTCGCGCGAAATCTTGCAGCACAGCAAGGATATCGACGCCATCCGCGCCGGCGCGAGCAAGAAGGTGCTGGGCATGCTGGAAGATCTGGCGGAAAACGACAAGGAAAAATACGCCACCTTCTGGCGCGAATTCGGCCGGGTGTTGAAGGAAGGCGTGGGCGAGGATCACGCCAATAAAGAGCGCATCGCAAAATTGCTGCGCTTCGCCACCACGCATGCGGATACCGAAACCGGGGACGTTTCGCTCGCGGACTATGTGGCGCGCATGAAAGAAGGGCAGAGCAAGCTTTATTACGTCACCGCCGACAGCTTCGCCGCCGCCAAAAACAGCCCGCATCTGGAGATATTCCGCAAGAAGGGAGTCGAAGTGATCTTGCTGCATGACCGCGTGGACGAGTGGCTGGTGTCGAATCTGCCCGAGTTCGAAGGCCATGCCTTGCAGTCCGTGGCCAAAGGCGATCTCGATCTGGGCCAACTCGACGATGCCGAGGAGAAGCAGGCGCGCGAGCAAGAGCAGTCAACCTACAAAGATTTCGTGGAGAAAATTCAAGCCGCGCTAAGCGAGCAGGTGAAAGCCGTGCGCATTTCGCATCGCCTCACCGATTCGCCTGCGTGCCTGGTGGTGGATGAGCAGGAAATGGGCATGAATCTGGAGCGCATGTTGAAAGCCGCCGGCCAGAATGTACCGCAGTCAAAGCCGATCCTGGAGGTGAATCCGCAGCACCCCTTGCTGGCCTTGCTGCAGAACGAAGCCGATGCGGCGCGCTTCGGCGATTTCAGCCAGATTCTCTTCAACCAAGCCTTGCTGGCCGAGGGCGGCCAGTTGGAAGACCCGGCGGGATTCGTGAAAAAGTTGAATAGCCTGATGCTGGCATTGGCAAGTAGATAACCGTAGGGGCCGGGCATGCCCGGCCCGGTGTGGTTCGGGCGAGGCATGCCTCGCCCCTACGCGCTTCACGATATGAAATTGAACAGGTTCAATCCCTGCACCGACACGAAGGATTTTTGCGCCGCTTCCAGGCCGGTTTGCTGGCGCGTGAGGTCGGTGATGGCGCGCGTGTAATCCAGATCGCGAATATTCGAGAGCGTGGATTCGTATTGCAAGACGGCGTCGAGGTTGGCGCCTTCGGCGGCGTCGAGCTCATTCAGCCGCGAGCCGATGCTGGCGCGCACCCGCAGCACGTTATTGACGGCGGTATCGATTTGCGTCAGCGCCGTGGTGAGATCGGACGCGGTGACCGAGCCGCTGTTGAGCGCGGTGATGAAGGTCTCGATGGTCGCGAAAATATCGCTGCCGGTGACGCCGGGGTTGAATACATCCTGTCCGGAATCGGAGACCGCGAGTTGGCGCGAAGCATTGATCTGAATCTTGAGCTGGCCTTGATCGCCGGCATAGACGCCAGCCCCGGTGGTTTGCGTGAAGGGCAGGGTCGCCGACTTGTGGCCCGCGAACAGGTAGCCGCCTTGCCCATCTTTGCTATTCGCCTGACCGAGCAACTCGTCATAGTGGCTGCGAAGCGTGGTGGCGAGCGCGGCCAGGTTTGTGCTGCTGAGCGTGGGGTTGCCGGCGTTGACCACGAGTTGCCGGGCGTCTTGCAACACCCGTGTGGTGCTCGATAGAACGGTTTCTTCCAGCCCCAATGTGCTGCGCGCGCGGGCGATGTTGTCCACATATTGGTTGATGACCCCCAGCGCCTTTTCGTTTTCCAGCGCAAGCGAAGCGCCCGCCGGATCGTCCTCCGGTGTGAGGATGCGCCGTCCGAGGGCGATTTGCTGTTGTGTCTTCACCAGCTTGGTGAGTTGATCGTTGATGGAAAACACGCCCACTTCATACAAGGTTGAAGAACTAATGCGCATGATCGTCTCCTACCGGATGCCTAAAATCGTGTCGAAAAGCGTGCTGCCGATTTGAACCATCTTGGCCGCCGCTTGATAGGCTTGCTGAAAGCGCAGCAGATTCGCCGCTTCTTCATCCAGATTCACGCCCGATAGTTGTTGCTGCGTATTTTTCGTGTCGTTCAGCAGCGTTTGCTGAGCAGCGGAATTGACTCGAGATTCGCGCGTTTTGTTGCCGATGCTGCTCACCAGTTGCGCATACGCGCCCTGGTAGGTGGTGGTGGGCGTGCCGGATGTGTTGTTCGCCAGCTTGTTCGAGGTTTGCAGTGCGGCGAGCGCTAACGCGTTGCGGTTGTCGCCGATACCGCCGGTATTGCTTGCGATGGTGAAGGTGTCACTGGTGGCCGGCACGCCGCTGATCGCCACGGTCCAGCCGTTATAGCTGATGGAGCCTCCCGATGTGTAGGACACCCCCGTGGCGAGCGTGCTGCTCAAGGTGGTATCGGTTACGGTAAAGCTCGACGCGCTGGTAAAGGTGATGGTCACCGAATTTTGGAGATTCGAGTTGAGCGGCGGCTGCGAAGCGGTATTTACCGAGCCGAGATTGATGCTGGCGGCGCCCGTATTGGCGGTTCCCTCCGCCGTGCGGATGGGGGCGGCGGCGGCTATTTTGTTGGGGTCGGTCGTCGCGACGCTGATGTCTCGCGCGCCGAACCGGGTCGGCAGCAGCAGCCATTGGTCGCCGTTTGTTGGCGTGCCGGAGGAGAGGGCGATGGTGAACCCATAACTCGTTGTCGCGGGCAATGCGCTTGAGGCGATCGTCGTGACGGTACCATCCGATACTTGAGTCAGGGTGTAGTTGGACGATGCCGAATTGTATTGCAAGGTGTAGTTGCTGGTGGTGAGCGCGCCGGCGGCGCCGGAACTGAGGGTGGCCGTTAACACAGCCGCGCCGCTGCTGCTGTTCCCAGTGTTGGCGTAGATGGTGGGCGAAGTGCTGGCGAGGGAGAATAAATTAGCGCCCAAAGCGCCATTCAAGTCCTGCCCCAATTGGTTTTGATTATTGACGGTTTGCGCCAGTGCGATAGAGACGCGGCCCAGCGCATTTTGCGCGCCTTCCAAGGTATTCCGCCTGAAAGAAATCAGCCCGCCCAGCACGCCGCCGTTCTCCAGCAAGGTTTGCGGGATGGTGACATAGCTGCCGCCCTGGGAATAGACAACGTTCTTTTGCTCCAGGTCGGCCGGATCGTTTTGCAGCGCGAGGGTGAAAGTGCTGGCGCCGACTACCAGGGATTGGCCATTCCCGATGAAAATATTGTAGCTGCCATCGTCTTGCGTCACCGTGGTGACCCGGATTTGCTCGTTGAGCTTGGCGATGAGTTGATCGCGCTGATCCAGTAAATCATTGGGCGGCTGCCCCGCCAAGCTTTGAGCCGAGACGATATTCTGGTTGAGCGCGGAAATTTGCGCGCCATAGGAGTTGATGTTGGTGATGACCGCATCGAGCTGGGTGTCGATACCGTTGCGAATATCATCGAGACGCGCATTGATCGATTGAAACCGGGACACCAGTGCTTCCGCACCCGATAACAGGGATTGCCGCCCGGCCACCGAGGTAGGGTCGTTGGCGACCGTGTTCACGCCTTTGAAGAAATCCTGAACCGCGGGCGATAAGCCGGCGTTCGGGTCGGCAATAATGCTGTCGATCTGCTTGATCGCGCTGTAATAAGTGTCATAGAACTGCGACTGGCTGGACGAACTTAGAACTTGCTCATCCAGGAAATGGTCATACAGGCGGCGGATGGTTTCGACCTGCGCGCCTTGGCCGATAAAACCGGATCCGGTGGACTGGGCGAAATTGGTTTCCAGCAGCACCTCTTGGCGGTGGAAGCCGGGGCTGTTGACGTTGGAGATATTGTGCTCGGTGGTGAGCAAGCTGAGCTGCGCCGCGTTGAGCGCCTGTACGCCGATGCCATAGATGCCCGCCATGATTTTTCTCCTACTGCTCCGCTCCGCCGATGGTGTTGTACATAACTGCTATATCGGCAGAAATTTCAGGGACTTGAATCAAGGTAAATCGCCGTATCATGATTTGGCCTTATAGCGCGGCGCGCTTGCGTTGGCGGGCAGGGTAAAAGCACCTGGGGGCTCGCTGCGGTGGAGCGGCAGCGGCGTGGGTGCGGCGCCGGGCAGGCCTTGCGTGAATGCTTTCGCGGTTTCTTCTTTTTTCAGCGTCAGGGGCTGGGCGGGTGCGTCAGGGCTGGGCAGGGTATGCGCCTGGCTGCGCGCGATTTGCTTCACCAGCGCATCGGCCAGGCCTAGGCCGCGGCCATCGGCGATTTTTTGCGCGAACTGCTGATCCAATAGTTCGGTATAAAGCTTCGTTTCATTGTTGTCGAGCAGGCTGTTGCCGCCGCCGCTGCGCATGCCGCGCATCAGAATGTTCAGGAACATGCCCTCGAATTGCTTGGCAACCGCATGAATGGATTGCCCAGGCGTGCCCTGCGCAGCGTCTCGTTTCAGGGCCAGCTTCAAGTCGCCGAGGGGCTCGTTGCCCAGCGCAAAACTGGCCGTGTCGAGTGAGGAGATCATCAGATTATCTCCAGCTCCGCGCGCAGCGCGCCCGAGGCTTTCATCGCTTGCAAAATCGCCAGCAAATCCAGCGGCGTCGCGCCCACCGCATTCAGCGCCTTCACCACGTCGCTCAAGGAGGTCGAGGCCGGCAGCGTCACCAGCCCGCTTTTATCGCTTTGGATCTGGATTTGCGTTTGTTGCGTCACCACGGTCTGGCCCGGCGACAATGCGCCCGGCTGGCTGACCTGAGGCGTGCTGCTGATGGTGACCGACAAGTTGCCATGCGCCACCGCGCAAGTATCCACTTGCACGGATTGATTCATGACCACCGAGCCGGTGCGCGGATTGAGCACCACCTTCGCGGCCAGCTCACCCGGCGCGAAAGTGATGTTTTCCATTTGCGACAAGAAGGCGATGCGCCGGTTTTGGTCTTGCGGCGCGCGCACCTTGACCATGCGGCCATCGAGCGCATTCGCGGTGTTGTCGCCGAAGTAGCGGTTGATGGCCTGCACCACCCGGCTCACCGTGGTGAAGTCGGTTTGATGTAATTCGAGCGTGATGTAGTCGCCATCCCCCACGGCGGCGGACTGCACCGCGCGTTCGACCGTGGCGCCGGCGGGGATGCGTCCGGCGGAGAGGTGGTTGACCTGCACGCTGCTGCCGCCCGCCGCCGCGCCTACGCCTGCGAGCAGGATATTGCCCTGGGCGATGGCGTAGACATGGCCATCCGCGCCCTTGAGCGGGGTCATGATCAGCGTGCCGCCGCGCAAGCTCTTGGCGTTGGCCAGGGAGGAGACTGTGACGTCGATCGCTTGTCCCGGCTTCGAGAAGGGGGGCAGCACCGCCGTCACCATCACCGCCGCGACATTTTTCAATTGCAGCCCCCCCACCGCCGGCAGGTTGATGCCGAGTGTGGTGAGCATGGCCGAAAGACTTTGCGCGGTGAAAGGCGCTTGCGTGGTTTGATCGCCGCTGCCGTCGAGACCGACCACCAAGCCATAGCCGATCAACTGATTGTTGCGCACGCCATAGACTTGCGACACATCCTTGATGCGCTCGGCGAATGCGGGCGCGGCGCAGGTAAGGGCGAGCAGCAGGGAGAGGAAAATGCGGAGCCGGCTCATTTCATACTCCTAGAAGGGCAAGAAAGTCAGGAAAAATTTCGCCAGCCAGCCCATGACCTGGGCCGAATCCACCGCGCCGCTGCCGCGATATTCGATGCGCGCGTCGGCGACCTGCACCGAGGAAACGCTGTTGCCAAAACCGATGGTGGCCGGATCGACCACGCCCGAGAAACGGATGAACTCATCTTCGTGATTGAGGCCGATCTGCTTCTCGCCGCTGACCAGCATATTGCCGTTGGGGAACACCTCGATCACGGTGACGGTGATGGTGCTGGTGAAGGTGTCGCTGGCGTTGGACTCGCCCTTGCCGTCGAATTTATGTTCCGAATCGGCGGTCAGGCTGGAACCGAGAAAGCTCTTGCCGGGCAGGCCCACCAATCCAGTCAGCGAGTAATCGCTGGTTTGTTTGCGCTCGGCCTTGGTGTTGCCTTTCTTGGTTGCGTTGGTTTTTTCGTTTATCTGGATGGTGAGAATATCGCCGACGCTGCGCGCGCGCTTCATTTCAAACAGCGGTGTGGTATTGCCCACGCTGTAAATCGCGCCGGGGGTGGCTTGCGGCGCGGGCGTCGGGACGGGGCGCGCGGTCATCGGCTGGTGCACATTGGTGGGCGGCACCGAGTTGCAGGCGGCGAGGAGCGAGGCAGCAGCCACTGCCAGCAGCATTTGAATCGATTTAAGCAGGAAAAATTTCATGCCGGGCTCCTTACAACGTTGCCAGCTTCTGCAACATCTGATCCGAGGCCGTGATCGCGCGCGAATTGATTTCAAAGGCGCGCTGGGTTTGGATCATGTTGACCAGTTCTTCCGCGACGTTGACATTGGAAGTTTCCACATAACCTTGGTTGAGAAACCCTAGGCCATTGCTGCCGGGGTTGCCGGTGGAAGGCGAGCCGGAGGAGGCGGTTTCGATGTACAGATTTTCGCCCTGGCTTTGCAGGCCGCCAGTGTTGATGAAGCTGGCGAGTTGCAATTGACCGATTTGCGTGGGGGTCGTGGAGCTGCTCGTCAATGCGGAGACGATGCCGTCACGGCTGATGCTGATGCTGATCGCGTTGCTCGGGATGGTAATCGCCGGCTGCACTACATAGCCGCTGGCGGTGACGATTTGGCCTTGGCTGTTTAATTGAAACGAGCCGTCGCGGCTGTAGGCGGTGGTGCCGTCCGCCTGCAAAATCTGGAAGAAGCCCGTGCCATTGACCGCGACATCGAGCGCGTTCCCGGTCTGTTGCAAGTTGCCCTGGGTGTGGATGCGTTCGGTGGCGACCGGATGCACGCCGGTGCCGAGCTGCAAGCCCGAGGGAATCTCGGTTTGCTGCGTGGATTTGGCGCCCGGCTGGCGCAGGGTTTGATACAGCAAATCCTCGAACACTGCGCGGCTGCGCTTGAAGCCGTTGGTGCTGACGTTGGCCAGGTTGTTGGCGATGACGTCCATCGAAAGTTGCTGCGCTTCGAGGCCGGTTTTTGAAATCCAGAGTGAGCGAATCATGATTTTATCCGGTTACAACCATTACTTGGCTGGCCTTGGCGGCGTTTTGTTCGGCGTTTAGCAGCAGCTTCATTTGCAGATCGAAGTGCCGCGACAGGGTGATCATATTGACGAGCGCTTCGGCGGCGTTGACGTTGCTCGATTCCAGCGCGCCGTTATGCAGCACGACACTCTCATCGACATCCGCCGTGCCGCCGTCCTTGAGGTGAAACAATCCATCGTCGCCGCGCACCATTTTTTCCTCGGGCGGATTCACGATCTTGATGCGCGCGACTTCGCTGATTTGGGTTTTCGCGCCGCTCGCCGGCACGGTGCTGATGGTGCCGTCCTTGCCGATGGTGAGCTGGGTGTCGGGCGGCACAGAAATCGCGCCGCCGTCAGACAGCACATTCTGGCCGGTGCGGGTTTGCAACACGCCGTTCGCATTCACCGCAAGGCTGCCATTGCGGGTGTAAGCTTCCTTGCCGTCCGGGCCTTGCACCGCGATCCATCCTTTGCCGTTGATCGCGACATCCAGGTCGCGCCCGGTGGTTTGGATCACGCCCGGATTGAAATCGGCGGCGACCGTGGCATCCACGACGAAAGCACGCGTCGGCAGGCCTTCTCCGATCACCGGCGCCGCGCGAAACGCATCGACTTGGGCGCGGAAACCGCTGGTGGCGAGGTTGGCCAGGTTGTGCGAGACCGTCGCTTGTTGCGACAAGATGTGCTTGGCGCCGGTCATCGCGGTGTAGATCAGGCGATCCATGATTACCTCAGGTTCACCAGGGTTTGCAGAATCTGATCCTGGGTCTTGATCGTTTGCGAGTTGGCTTGATAGTTGCGCTGCGCGGTGATCATCGACACCAGCTCGGCGGTCAAATCCACATTCGATTCTTCCACTGCGGACGCTTGCAGCAGCCCGAGCTTGCCGGAACCGGGCGCGCCGATGATGGCCTGGTTCGAGTCGTTGGTTTCAGCGTACAGATTGTTGCCCAAGGGCTGCAAGCCTTGCGGATTATTGAAAGCGCCCAGGACGATTTGCGCCTTGTCCACCGTTTGGCCGTTGCTGTAGCGCGCTTTGATAATACCGTCCGAGCCGACGCTGAATCCGGTCAGGCGGCCCGAGGCATAGCCGTCTTGGTTGAGGGTATTGACGCCAAAAGAGCTGCCGAATTGGGTGCTGCCGGTAAAGCTGATTCCGGTAGTGAGCGCCGCGGCGCCGGTGCCAAGCTGCGCCGAGGTGATGGTTTGCGCCGTGGAGGCGCCGCTGCTGATGGCGCCGGCCGAGGTGAAGCTGGTTGTATTCAACGGTCCGCCGGTAGAGAGGTTGACGGTCGAACCGGCGGAGGTGGTCAGCGTCGCATACGAATTCCAGGTATTGGAGCCGGTTTTCAGGAAATACATCGAATAGATATGGGCATTGCCCAGGCTATCGTAGAGCGAGAGCGAGGTCGAACTGGTGTAGGTGGTCGCATCCGCATAGTTGAACCCGGAAGAGGCGAGCGAACTGGCGCGCGAATCCAGGTTGAAGGAGATTGATGCAGAGGTGGTGGCGCTGGGGGCAAGAATGGTTGTGGCGAGTTGAATATCGCCCGGACTGCCGCCTGGCACACCGTTGACGACCGGATAACCTTGGACTTTGTAGCCTTGCGAGTTGACCAGATATTCGTCCCGGTCGATCTGAAATTGGCCGTTGCGGGAGTAGGCTAGCGTGCCGTTATTATCCACCTGGAAAAAGCCATTGCCGTTGATCGCGACGTCGAGCGGGTTATTGGTGGCGGTGACGTTGCCTTGCGTGAATTGCTGCGCGATCGTCGCCAGCTTGGTGCCGATGCCGACCTGCGAGCCGCCGCCGCCGGTCAGGGCGCTGGCGTAGACTTCGGCGAATTGCGCTTGCCCGGACTTGAAGCCGACAGTCGCGGTGTTCGCCACGTTGTTGCCGATCACATCGAGATTTTTCGCCGCTGCGTTCAGTCCGGATAGTGCTTGTTGGAAACTCATGCTCGACTCCTTTGCAAAATTTGGCGCTTACAAAATCTGTTTGACTTGGGACAGCGCGGTGGCGCCGGCCCCATCGACATTCAACTGCACGCCGGTGGCGCCCAGCGTGACGCTGTTGACCTTGCCATAAGCCAGACGATTGACGTCCGTTACGATTTGCTTGCCGCCCGACCGGGCTTGAATTTCAAAGGTATAGGCGCCATTGGGGGCTTGGCCGCCGACATCGCTCGCGCCGTCCCATTGCAGGGTGACGAGGCCGCTGTTTTGCGGGCCGAGGCTGGCGCTATGGATGAGCGCGCCGGCCTTGTTTTTAATGTTGATGGTGAGATCGTCCACCGCTTGCGGCAACTCCACGCCGGCGAGCGCCGTGCCATTTAACATGATCGTGTTGCCGGGCGTGAACACGCCGCGCCCGATCATGCCCGCCGCTTGCAGCGACTGGCCTTCGCTGAAGGTGCTCGACAAGCCGGAGACCAAGTCGCCCAGCTTGTTGATGCCGGTCACGGTGGAGAGTTGCGCGAGTTGTGAAGTGACTTGGGCGTTATCCAAGGGATTCAGCGGATCCTGGCTTTTCATCTGGGCGATGAGTAGTTTCAGAAAGCGATCCTGGGTAAGGTCGATGGCTTCGCCACCGGCCACATTGGCTGGTTTGGCGCTGCTGGCGGCACTGGCTACGGCTTGCATCCCATTCTCCTTTTAAAGCGTTACCGGATAATTGCTTATTGGCCCAGGGCCAGCAGTTTTTGCAGCATGGTCTTCGAGGTGCTCATCACGTCCACACTGTTTTGATACGAACGCGAGGCGGAAATCATGTTCACCATTTCTTCCACGACATTCACATTCGGATAACTCACATAACCACTTTCATCCGCGGCGGGATGCTTCGGATCAAACACTTTCTTCATGGGCGAGGTGTCTTCGATCACTTGGCTGACTTTTACGCCGGCGCCGAATTTCACTTGATTGCCGCCTATGGGGATCGCTTGAAACACGACTTGACGAGCGCGATAGGCGCCACCGGTGGAGCTGGTGGCGGAGTCGGCATTGGCCAGATTGCTCGCCACCACGTTCAGCCGCTGCGACTGGGCGTTGAGCGCGGTGCCGGCGATGCTAAAAACGTTCAGGATGGACATGCTTATCTACCTTGGATAGCGGCCATCAGGCCTTTGATTTGACCATTCAGCATGCGCGTCGTGGTTTCGTAGCGCAGCGCGTTCTCGGCGAACTGGGCGCGTTCTTCATCCATATTCACCGTATTGCCGTCGATATTGGGCTGTGAAATGCTGCGATACATAATCTTGGCGCTGTAAGGGTTGCCGCTCGCCGCCTGCAGATGTTGCTGGCTGGTGGCGGCCATGCGCAGCGCGCCCGGCTGGCGGCCTGCGACGCGCTTCAATTCACGCGCGAAATCGATATCCACCGCCTTGTAATTCGGCGTATCGGCATTCGCGACATTGGAAGCGAGCAATTGCTGGCGATAGCTGCGCAGCTTGAGCGCCTGGGTATTGAAGTCAAAATACTGGTCTAGTTTGCTGAGCATGATCCTGTTCCTTTGATCCTGTTTGAGCAGTAATCGTGCCAGCGTGTAAATAGCCAGCAAAACCAAAAAGATAATTAAAAGCGGGGCGCGTTTTGTGAAGCGGGGGAGGATGTCGGCAAGAAAAAAACCGGCAAGGATTGCCGGGAGCGGCAAGGATTGCAGCGGGTGAGCGGTTTCAAGCGGGTTAAGCCATTCTTGATGGCAATTTAGAAAAAGCGTTTTACCGCAAATGACGCAAAGGTTCTTTCCAATACCCCAGAGGCATAGCTATCTACACAAGTGCGCAATCATCTGTCGAGCTAGCGTCTCCCCCTTTTTCAAAGGGGGGAAGTAATGTGTAGATACTTATGCCCTTGAGGGAGGGGAAAAAACAAGCTAAAAAAAATACATCGAATTTCTTCGCGTACCTTCGCGTCCTTCGCGGTTCAAGCTGTTAAATGGCCGCCTTGATGGGATGCTTGTTGTGGGGGCGTTCTGCTGCTTCAACTTATGCAGCGGTAGCATCCGCCAAGAGCACGCGATTGCGCCCGGCTTGTTTGGCGCGATACAGGGCGGCATCGGCGCGGGCGATCATGGCTTCGGTGGTTTCACTACCCATGCGCTGCGCCACGCCGGCGCTGAAGGTGATCAGGACTTTCGTGTTGTCATGCAGAAAAAAGCGTTTGGAGAGGTCGCGTTGCAGGCGGGTCATGATGTTCACGCTATCCTCGGCGCTGGTGTCGGGCAGAATGATGATGAATTCCTCGCCGCCGAAGCGCGCCACCACATCGACCGGACGCAGGATTTCCTTGATGACATTGGTCAAGTGGATCAGCGCTTGGTCGCCCGCTTCGTGGCCGTAGGTGTCGTTGATTTTTTTAAAATGATCGATGTCGAGCAGGGCGATCGACAGCGGCGTTTGCGCCCGTTCGGCGCGGGCGAATTCTCGAACGAAGGCTTCTTCCATGCCGCGCCGGTTCAGGGCGCCGGTGAGGTGGTCTTGGTAGATGAGTTCGCTGATCTGGCCCAGTTCCGTTTCCAGTTCGTGCATCTTTTGCTCGGCATCGTCGGCCTGACGCCGGGCGTTGAGCAGGTCTTCATGCGAGCGCACCATGTCCAGATGCATATTCTTGGTGTCGCTGATAATGTCTTGCAGGATTTTGTTGATGGTCGTCAAATCCTCGGTGGCGCTTAGCTCGCCGGCGTAGGTTTCAATTTTCTTGTGATATTCGCCGGTGTTCTCGGACATTTCACCCATGCGGGTGATAAACACGGCGACCAGATTCTTCAAGGTGGTCTTGGCTTCGTTCAAGCTGTGCTTGAGCGTGCCTTGCTTGAAAATCACTTCTTTAAATCGCTGCTCGGCTTCGGCGATGACGCGCGGGTTGAGCGGGGCGCTCATGATGTCCTGCATGATCGTGAGTTGCCCGTGCAACCATTGGTCGTCCAGCAGCAGTTCAGTGATGTTGTTAATGAGTAAACGCAGCAGCCGCATGAGCCCATCGAGCACTTCGCGATCGGCATCCGCGCGCAGTTCGAGCTCGAGCCAAAATTGACGAATATTCTTGGAAAATTGATTGAGCGTATCGATATCACGTGCAGTGCGTACTTGATTCGCCAAGTCGGTAGCGCGCGCCGCCAGTTCGGGGAATTGCGCGATGCGCGGCAGGACGCCATTGAGGAGCGCCTGCGACAGCAATTCGACCAGCATGCCGGGGGTCTCGTCTTGGCTCACGAGTGGCCCGATCGGCGCGCCTACGCGGTCTTCCGGGCTGCTTGGCGCATTTGGCGTGGACTCTGTGAGCTCGCCTCCCTCCACTTCAATGCCTGCTGATCCAGTCGAACCCTCGCTCCAAGCCTTGACCAGGCTGCGTAACTTATTCAGCATCTCATCCGGGTTTTTGCCGAAGTTGATCAGCACGCGATCCAGCGCTTCTTTCTTGCGCGGGGTGGTGAGGCCGGTTTGCTTCAAGTCCCATTGCCTGATCAGATCGCGGATCAAATCAGCCCAGCCGGTTTGCTCCGTGCGCTTTTGCGCGGCCAATGACTCAATGTGGGCCGTCAGTCCTTTCCAATCGTGTTGTTCGATCGCCTGCACGATGTTCTTAAGCGTGCTTGCCTGTTGCGGATTGTTGCGTCCCGCGGCCTGCAAAGCCTTGATGAGTTCCTTTTCGGTTTCGCCGGTGTCTTCGGGGGCGGTTTCAGCGATTTCATGGTAGATGCGCCGGTAGTTTTCCGGCGTGGGCGCGATGCGGCGGGTGGCGAGTTGTTTAAAGGTCTCGCGTGCGATATCGGTGGGGTTGGTGAATTTCTGCATAGTGGCCGCGTCCGGGCAGCGTGTCCGGCCTTAAGCGTTTTTAATTTCCAAAGGGGGTGGCTGGATACGCGGCATCGAGGCTGGCCGCCGTTGCGCGGAGCGAGGATGCCGCCTGCTCCGCTTCCTGTATCCGGTTGCGGGACTCGCCGGCTAGCCGCGCCATGTGCTCGACGTGTTGAGAAATGGCCTGGCTCGATTGGGTTTGGACTTGGGTGGCGGTGGCGATCTGTGAAATGAGATCGCGTTCGCTCATCACCGCGCCGCGCGAGGCGCCAAGCGCCTCGGCTACATGCTCCAGCGATTCCATGCTCTCGGCAAGCTGGGCGCGGCCGGTGGCGATGGTCTCATGCAGCTTGCTCGAATGCTGGCCGATGAGCTGGGTGACGGCGTCGATTTCACGCGCCGCCTGGGCGGATTTTTCCGCCAGCTTGCGCACTTCGTCGGCCACCACCGCAAAGCCGCGGCCTTGTTCGCCGGCGCGAGCGGCTTCGATCGCCGCATTCAGTGCGAGCAGGTTGGTTTGATCCGCAATATCTTTGACTTGGCTGGTCATCGAGGTGATGGTTTGCATGCTTGACATGAATTCTTCCACCGATTGGGCGATGACGCCGACCGACGAGTCGACTTCGTCGATGCCGCCCATCAGATGCGACACGCTTTCATTGCCGTTCTGTGTATTGCTCATGCAGTTGTCGGCCTGCCCGACGGCGTTGGCCGAGTGCTGACCGATGAGGTTGATCGCTTGGCTCAACGCATGCAATTCCGCCGAGGCATTGTCGGCAAGGCCAGCTTGCTGCTCGAAGCGCTCCGTGAAGTCTTGCAGCGCACGGCTGATGCTTTCCGCATTCTGGTTGATATCGCGTACCTGGGCGCACAATTCGGATGATTGGCGCGCCATCGCGTCCAAGGAATGGTTTGCGGCATCAATCAGCGGCCGCCAGTCATCGGCTACGTTTTGCGGCAAGCGTTTACTGAGTTTGCCTTGGCCGATTTCCCGTGCCGCCTGAATCAGTTCGGCGGAGGGCGCGGCGGCGCGTATGAGCCAGATTACGGTCGCTACGCCGATGATTGCGCTGAGGGCCAGGCCGCTCATATGGGCCATTGTGCTGGGAGCGCCGGATTGAAGCGTAATGCCGCTGGCGATCGCTAGCGGCAGCAGGCTGGCGGCCAAGCCTAGCGCGATTCTCGTTTTCAGTTTCATGTCATGCCTCGAAGTGGTTGATTTGCCTACATACAGGGGCCGGCCGGGAAGGTTGGAAGGCGCGTGCTAAAATGCCCCGATCGATTCAAATCTTGAACTTTTTTCGGCTTTTGCGGGCATAACTTTAGCCAATCTTACGGCTGTGGAAGGGATGAAAATGATCTTAGGCTCGCGTTTTACGCTGGGATGTCTGCTGGGGCTATTCTGCTTGCCTCCGGTGCTGGCTGCGCAGCAGGATATTGCCCTGATCCGGCAGACGGCCGAAACCTATGCCAAGCAGCAAACTGCACACCTGCCGGGTCAAGTTACCGTCACGCTGGGCGCGATCGAGCCGGTGCAATTCGCCTCCTGCGCCAAACTACAAGCGTTCTTGCCGCTGGGCGCGAAGCTATGGGGTAATTCCACCGTCGGCGTGCGCTGCGCCGCCGGCGCTGAATGGAGCTTATATGTGCCGGTCACCGTGCGCGTGCAGGGACCGGTCGTGGTGGCGGCGCGCTCCCTCGCCAGCGGTAAGCTGCTCGCGGCGGAAGACTTGGCGCTACAAACCGCGGAATTGACCCAATTACCCAGTGGCGTGGTGAGCGATGCGAATGATGCTGCCGGCAAAACCTTGAGCGTGGGTGTGAGCGCCGGGCACGCCTTGCGCCAAGACATGTTGCGTGCGCCACTCGTCATTCGCCAGGGGCAAGCGGTGAAATTGATCGCGCAGGGCCAAGGCTTCAAGGTGAGTTCCGAAGGCCGTGCGCTGGCCAATGCGGCAGCGGGGCAAACGGTGCAAGTGAAAGCGCAAAACGGCCAAACCGTGAGCGGCGTCGCGCGTGCGGACGGCAGTGTCGAAGTACAGTATTAAGCGAAATTTTGGCGCTTTCATGACGGCGTTTCTTGCCCTCAAATGCTTAGACTTGGCGTGGGATTGTTGCTAAACTTAACCGTTGTAACGTCCCGGTGGGGAGACCCGCCGCCGGCTTGAAAGCCTTCACCGGCGCGCTTCTTGGCGCAGCGGCGCATTACTGCGGCGTCATCATGATTCGCTAAAGTTTCAAGGCTTTCCAGCCGAAAATTGAGTTGGGCGCAGCGTTTCCGCGCCTTTGAAGTAAATTGAGGACATTGCCTTGAAAATCGACAACTCAAACAAGCCGGTCACACAACAAAGCCGGGTGGATAAGACATCGCCCAAGCGCGGCGGCGCGGCGGCGGGCAAAACCGCGCCGAAAGCTACCGGCTCGCAAGAGCGGGTGGATATCGGCCCGCTCTCCGCGCAACTCCAGTCGCTGGAAAGCAGTCTGGAGAATGTGCAGGTTGTTGATACCGCGCGTGTCGAAGCGATCAAGCAAGCCATTACCGAGGGGCGCTTTCGCGTCAACCCGGATGTGGTGGCGGATCGCTTGCTGACGACCGTCAAAGAACTCGTACTCAATCACAAAGGCTGAGTCGCTTGGCGCAAGGGCCAGATACCGGCGGCCTCGCGGCCTTTCTTTCAGTCCTGAAGCAAGAGCTTCTCGCCTTCCGTCAGTTTCACGCCTTATTGCAAGCCGAGCAGGGCGCGCTGATCAGCGGCAATACCGATAGCTTGATCGCCTTGGCGCAGCAAAAAAACGAAAAAGTCATCGAACTCACCCAGCTCGCCGAGCAGCGCAACCGGTTTCTCACCGATCGCGCCGGCAGCACCAACCAAATCGGCATGGAAGCCTGGCTGGATAGCTTCGATCCCGCGGACAAGCAGGGCGCGGGTAAATTGTGGCGCGAATTGATTGAGCTCGCGCGCAATGCGAAAACGCTCAATCAGCAAAATGGCCAGTTGATTCATACGCGTCTGGCCAGCAACCAGCAAGCCTTGGCGGTCTTGATGAGCGCCAATGCCTCGACCAGCAATCTCTACGGCAAGGATGGCCAGGCGTATGCCACGTCACCGTCCGGAGGCGGCCGTCCCTTAGGCAAAGCCTGATAGCCTACACAAGGCTTTTGAACCCCGTGTTCCCCGTGGTTAATTGCAGTTACTACGACTATTGCACTTGCGGCGGGGGCGGCGGCTCGGTGGGCGCGCTGGCGACCGGAATGTCTTTCACCTTGTCTTGCAATTCGGAAATGATGAGCACGGTCACGCGGCGATTGCGGGCGCGGGATTCGTTGTCGGTATTCGGCGCCACGGGCCGGTTGTCGGCGTAGCCGATGGCCACCATGCGCTCGCCATTCACGCCGTTCGAGCTGAACAGGCGCACCACGCTGCTGGCCCGGGCCGAAGACAGCTCCCAATTCGACGGGTAATACACGGTGCTGATCGGCGCATCGTCGGTGTGGCCTTCGATCTGGATGCGGTTGGGTACCGGCGCCAGGACTTGCGCCACGGCAGCCAACGCTTTGGCCGATTCGGGTTGCAATATCGCTTGGCCTGGCGCAAACAGCACCGATGCGTTGATTTCCACCGTCACCCCGCGCAGGCTTTGGGTGACCTTGACTTGATTGTCTTTTACCAGCGGCGCCAGCACCTTGAGCAAATCCTGCGCCACTTGGCGCATATCTTCAGTTTGCTTTTTGAGCTTTGGGTCAATTTCCGCCCCCGCTTTTTTGGCGACGGCGATCGCGCGCGAAGCGGGTTGCGGGGGTTGATCGTGATGCACCGGTATCACGCTTGAAGGCGCATTTTTGAAAGCGCTGACCAAGGAGTCGGAGAGCACGCGGTATTTGCCTTCATTGAGCGAGGAGATCGCATACATCACCACGAAGAACGCGAAAAGCAGAGTGATAAAGTCTGCGTAGGAGACCAGCCAGCGTTCGTGGTTTTCGTGTTCTTCCGGTTTTTTCTTGCGGCGCATATTAAAGATCAGGCTTCAAGGTTGCCGAGGCTAGGTTAGATAGCCTTGCAATTTGCGCTCGATCAGGCGCGGGTTGTCGCCGTTGGCGACGGCGATCAGTCCCTCGATCAGCATTTCACGCAGCATCACTTCGCGTCCGATCAGGCTTTTGAGCTTATTCGCGATGGGTAAGAAAAACAGGTTGGCGGAACCGACGCCATACACGGTGGCGACGAAGGCGACCGCGATGCCCGAGCCGAGTTTGCTCGGGTCGGAAAGATTTTCCATCACATGAATCAGGCCCAGCACCGCACCCAAAATGCCGATTGTGGGGGCGTAGCCGCCGGCCGCTTCCCACACCTTGGCGGCTTGGCGTTGTTGTTCTTCGTAGGCGTCGACTTCGACTTGCAAGGTGTCGCGCAGCGCTTCCGGTTCCGCGCCGTCGATCAGCATTTGCAGCCCGCGTTTGACGAAGGGGTCGTCGATATCGTCGATCGCCGGCTCCAGGGCCAACAGGCCGCCGCGGCGCGCGGTGTTGCTCCAGGCGGTGACGTGCTGGATCAGGCTTTCGCCGTCCAGCACCGGCGGCACGAAAACCCATTTCGCCATGCGCATGCCGCGCAGAAATACGGTGAGGGAATTTTGCAGCATGATCGCGCCCAGCGTGCCGCCGATCACGATCACGAACGCGGTGAGTTGGATCAGTGATCCGAGATGGCCGCCTTCGAGGAGCTGACCGCCGACAATGGCGATCAAGGCGAGCACGATGCCAGCGATGCTGATGAGGTCGTAGTTGCGCATGGGGGATTAACCCGGCACTGTCCAAACGAGGATCAGCGCCGGTCTTCTATCCATTCTGCCAGCTTCGCGCGCAGGCGGGCGACAGCTTGGCTGTGGAGTTGGCAGACGCGCGATTCGGACACCCCAAGCACTTCGCCGATCTCGCGCAGGTTCAATTCCTGTTCGTAATACATGCCCATCATTTGTTTTTCGCGCTCGGGAAGGGATTGGATGGCCGCCACCAGTATTTTGCGGAATCCTGCGTCTTCGATCATCTTCAGCGGGTCGCCGCTGTTCGCCGTGACATGGCGTTCGAAAAAGTCGGAATCTTCCGAGTCTTGCAGGTCTTCGTAATACATCAACTGATGGCCGCGCCCGTCGAGCAGCATCTGTTGATAGTCGGCCAAGGGGACATTGAGCGCATTCGCGACTTCGGCCTCGTTCGGCGCGCGTTTGTTCTGCTGTTCCAGTTTGTTGATCGCGGCTTCGATTTGACGCAGGCTTTTGCGCACGGTGCGCGGCAGCCAATCAGCTTGGCGCAGGTCGTCCAGCATGGCGCCGCGAATGCGCTGCACGGCATAAGTCTCGAACTGGGCGCCTTGCGTGCCGTCGTAGTGCTCAGCGGCATCCATCAGGCCGATCAGGCCGGCTTGGATCAGGTCATCGACCTGCACGCTGGCAGGCAGCTTGGCCATCAGGTGGTAGGCGATCCGCTTTACGAGCGGGGCATGTTTGTGAACGTAATCTTCTGTTTTCAAGTGTTGCCTGGCTATTTTAAACATGACGGCATAAGCCTGCTGCGCGCCGCGATCTTGAATCTGCGATGCTCACCGTACAATTTGTACGGTTGCGCTTTTCGACCCAAGCTCGCGCCGCTCGCAACGACTTCTGTCGCCATGTATTTAGGTTAGGCGCGGATGCTAGCTTCCGACATTCTGCCCGACATGATAAGCCGATGTAGGAAACCCTCCAAGTGCCCCCCTTCCGGCCGCGCCGACGGCAACAAAGCGACAGCTTGCGCCAATACACGGTAGGCATGACTGGCCGGTGCTTCGGGAAAGGTTGCCACTGCCGGTTTGCCCAGTTTGCCGGCGCGTTTTACCGCATCATCCAAGGGAATCGGGCACAGGCTTTGCAGCCGGGCATGCAGGTAGCGCGTTGCTGCTTCAGCCATATTATTATAAATAGCCTCCGCTTCGGCATCATCTTTCGTTTTGGTGGCCAACAGGTGAAATTGCCGCTGGCCGAATTCTTGCGCGAGTTGTTTGATCAGGGAATAGGCTTGCGTGATTGAGGCGTGTCCGGGACCGAGCACGACCAGTACCGCATCGGCGGCGGATGCGGCGGGCAGCGTGCGCTGCGTGCGATCCGCCGCCAAATCGATTAACGCGATATCCGGTTTCCAAGGCAAGGCTTGCAGCGCGCGCGCAAGCCGGTCGTGCGCATCTGGCGTGAGATCGGTTAGACGCCGCAAACCTTCGCGCGCAGGCAAGACATGGATGGCGTCGTTGTATGGGAGCAGGGCTTGGGACAGCGGGGCTTGGCCTTTCAGTACTTGCGCCAGCTCGATGCGCGGCGTGAGTCCGAGACGGGCGGCGCAGCTGTCAGCGCCGATGCCTTCGTCGATCACCAACACCGATTTACCCTGACCGGCGAGCGCGCATGCCAAATTGGCCACCACACTGGTTTGGCCGACTCGTGGTTTGCCGCTCATGACGGCGACCACGCGAAAAGCATCGCGTCCCAGCAGGCGGCGCAAGCCTTCCGCTTGATCGAAGACGAAGCCGCTCATGGGCTAGGAGGGAGGAAAACGGTCATGGCGAGTTTCAATATCCAAGGTGGCCATTGCCATGACCGTCAAGCGAAAGGCTGCGCTTCGCTCAGAAAGGCATGCGCATCATCTTCGCGTGCGCTGATCTTCAGCGGGTGTTCCTCGTCGCGCGGGGTGTGGGTCGCGGCCAACTCGCACTTGAAAGCGCGATCCACGAGGTAGAGCGGGTTTGCGCGGTGCAAATCCTCCGGCACACGCTGGCCATTGGTGATGTAGTGCAGGGCGAGTTTGTGCCGCACCACCACATCCAGCACCGGGGCCAGGCTCAAGGCCTCGTCGATCTTGGTCAGCACCACGCCGGCCAAGCCGGCGCCGAGATAGGCGCGTATGACATCATCCAGCGTGCCCGCCTGGGCCGTGGCGGGAAGCAACAGCAAGCGCTGTACTTTGGCCGCCTTGCCCGAGGACAGCAAGGCGATTTGCGCATTGATGCGGCGGTCGCGTTGGCTCATGCCCGCGGTGTCGATCAGCACCAGATGTTTGCCGCGCAATTCGTCGAGGGTGCGGGCGAGTTCTGTTTCGTCCTTCACCGCATAGACCGGCACATTGAGAATCTTGCCGTATATTTTGAGCTGCTCGTGGGCGCCGATCCGGTAGGTATCCGTGGTGATGAGCGCGAGGCTGGCGGGGCCGCGCTTCAATACGCAGCGTGCGGCAAGTTTGGCCACAGTGGTGGTTTTGCCGACGCCGGTTGGGCCGACGAGGGCGAATACACCGCCTTGTTCGATCAATTCGGAGCCGGGCGCGATCCCGTGCAGATTGTGCGCTATCGCGCCGCGCACCCAGCGCAGGGCTTTTTCTTCGTCCAGCTCATCTGGCAATGCGCTCGATAACTGACGCGCCAAACGCGGCGAGAAACCCACGTCCAACAGCGTGCGCAGCACGTCGAATTTTAGCGGATCGGCCGATTTCATTTCGTGCCAGGCGAAATTGACGAGCTGGCGTTCGATCAGGCTGCGGATATTTTTAACTTCATGCGCCAAGGTTTCGACTGCCGCAGGCGATTCCGGGCTTACAGTCCGCGATGGCTCGGCCGGCGCCGTCTCGGCCGCGTGGGGAGGCTTGATGGGCGCAGTCGATTCGAGAATTTTGATTCCCGGAATGTCATGCCGCATCGGCTTCGCAGCCGCGCCGGGCGATGCGCCGCTGGTGAGCGAGGCCATGTCGGATTCGGCCATGGCCATGATTTCGACGCTGCCGTCTTGCACGCGGTTGGAGAGGATCAGGGCTTCCGGTCCCAGGGCATCGCGCACTTGTTGCAGGGCGTCGCGGGTCGTGCCGGCGGTGAATTTTTTGACGATCATGCGCTCGCTCCTAATACGGCGGTTACTTTAATGGTTTTGGTGTCGGGCACTTCGGCGTGGGAGATGACTTTCAATTGCGGCGCGACGCGGCGCAGGAAGCGGGAGAGCAGGGTGCGCAATGCGGCCGGCACCAGCAGTACCGGTGGCAGGCCTTTGTTTTCCTGCTCCTGCACCACGCGTCCGGTTTGCGCCAACAGCTTTTCGGCCAGCGTCGGCTCGAAGCCGGCGCCGCCTTCGGCAGTCGTCGCTTGCATCAGCAGATGCTCCAGCGTGGGGTCGAGCGCGATGACTTGCAACTCGGCCGCGTTTTGGTAAATGTCTTGAATGATGGCGCGGCCCAGCGCCGCGCGCACCGCCGCGGCGAGGTCATCGACGTTTTGGGTGCGCGGGCCGTGTTCGGTGAGGACTTCGATAATGGTGCGCATATCACGAATGTG
Source organism: Hydrogenophilales bacterium (assembly GCA_016235775.1). GTDB lineage: Bacteria > Pseudomonadota > Gammaproteobacteria > Burkholderiales > Thiobacteraceae > RBG-16-58-11. Next base: position 21,124 of record JACRIU010000093.1, on the reverse strand, counting down.
CACGCCTTCGTCCAGCAGATTTTGCAAAACGCGTTGCACCGTGCCCAAGGGCAGCACTGCGGGCGCCAGATCCTCGATCAGCTTAGGCGTGTCCTTGCCGATATGGTCGAAGAGTTGCTGCACTTCATCGCGGCCCAACAGATCGGCGGCATGGGCCTGCAGCAGTTGCGAGAGATGGGTCGCGATCACCGTGCTGGAATCGACCACCGTATAGCCATAGGTCTGCGCCTGCTCGCGCAAATTGGCGTCGATCCAAACCGCTGGCAGGCCGAAGGTCGGATCTTTGGTCGGCGTGCCGGGCAACTGGCCCAGCACCCGGCCGGGGTTGATGGCGAGATATTGTCCGGCTTGCGCCTCGCCGCGGCCCATTTCCACGCCTTTGACCGTGATGCGATAACCGTTCGGACGCAATTCCAGGTTATCGCGGATATGCACCGGCGCGACGAGGAAACCCATTTCTTGCGCGAATTTTTTCCGGATGCCGCGAATGCGCCGCAGCAGCTCGCCGTCCTGCGTGCGGTCCACCAGGGGGATCAAGCGATAGCCCACTTCCAGCCCGAGCGTATCGATGCGTCCGACATCGTCCCAACTGACATCCACTTGTTCCGTGGGCGGCGGCGGCGGTGCTTGCTCGACGAAAGCCTCTGCCGTGCGCCCCTTCTTGTCGAGCGTGTAGGCGAGCCATGTCAGGCCGCCGCCCAGTACCAGGAAAGCGAAATGCGGCATGCCCGGAATTATCCCCATCAAGCCGAGAATGACTGCCGTGATGTAGAGCACGCGCGGGTTCATGAACATTTGCTCGATGATCTGCGCGCCGATGTCCTTTTCGGCCGAAACGCGCGAGACCACGATGCCGGCGGCGGTGGAGATGACCAGGGCCGGGACTTGCGCCACCAAACCATCGCCGATGGCGAGTAGAGTATAGGTTTGCAGCGCTTGCTGCACCGGCAGGTCGTGCTGCAACACCCCAATGGCGAGCCCGCCGATGATGTTGATGATGGTGATCAGGATGCCCGCCACCGCATCGCCGCGCACGAATTTGCTCGCGCCGTCCATGGCGCCGTAGAACTCGGCTTCGAGCGCGACTGCCGCGCGGCGCCGGCGCGCTTCGTCCTCGCCGATCAGGCCGGTGTTGAGATCGGCGTCGATCGCCATTTGCTTGCCGGGCATGGCGTCCAAGGTGAAGCGGGCCGCCACTTCCGCGATCCGGCCCGAGCCCTTGGTGATTACCACGAAATTGATCAGCACCAGGATCGCGAATACCACAATGCCGACCGCGTAGTTGCCGCCAACCAGGAATTGCCCGAACGCCTCGATCACCTTGCCCGCGGCATCCGGCCCGGTGTGGCCTTCCAGCAGCACGACGCGAGTCGAGGCGATGTTGAGCGACAGGCGCAACAGGGTGGTGAGCAGCAGCACGGTGGGGAAGACCGCGAAATCCAGCGGCTTGCTCAGATACATGCTGATCAGCAGTACGATCATCGCTATCGCGATATTGAAGGTGAACAGCAGATCGAGCAGGAACGGCGGCAGCGGCAGCACCATCATGGCCAAAATCATGACCACCAGGATCGGACCGGCCAGGCGGTACAAATCCAGGCGGGCGAAAAATCCCAGGTTATCGACGCGTGCGTTCATGTCAGGGGCAACTCGCGGAGCGAGCCTAAGTCCCTCTCTCCCGCTTGCGGGAGAGAGCTAGGAGAGAGGGTGATCGGCATGAGTTGCATCAGATAGATTCCCCCGTTGGTTCAGGCATGTCCATATCCTCTGGAACCGGCAGATGGTGGGGTTTGATCGGACGCCGCGCTGCGTATTCCGGGTTGCGCAACTGGTACACATAGGCCAGCACTTCCGCCACGACGGTGTACAGCCGTTCCGGGACGGTATCGCCGACGTCGGCATGGCGATACAGCGCGCGCGCCAAGGGCGGGGCTTGCAGCACCGGCACGGCATGCCCCTGTCCCAATTCCATGATTCGTTCGGCCAGCAATCCCATGCCTTTGGCAACGATTTGCGGCGCGGCCATCTGGCCTTCCTCATACTTCAGCGCGACGGCGTAATGGGTCGGGTTGGTGACGATGACATCCGCTTTGGGCACTGCCGACATCATGCGTTTACGCGCCGCGGCGCGTTGCGCGGAACGAATGCGCGCCTTGATCTGCGGGTCACCCTCCGACTCTTTGGCTTCTTGTTTCACTTCTTCCTTGGTCATGCGCAAGCCCTTGGCGTAGTGCCAAAGCTGGAATGGCACATCCGCCAGCACGAGCAGGATGAGAGAAGCCACCATGAATAAGGCGGTGGTAAACAATAAATCACTCATATGCGCCATGCCTGCGCCGAGCGATTCGCCTGCGAGCGAGAATAGTTCGTCCTTGTAGCGCCAAATCACCGCTACGCCGACGCCGCCAATGATGGTGGCTTTGACCGACGCCTTCATCAACTCCATCAAACTGTTGACCGAGACCATGCGCTTCAAGCCCGCGAGGGGGTTGAATTTGGCAAGGTCTGGCGTAAGGGGTTTCCAAGTGAAATTCCAGCCGCCCATCAGCAGCGGCCCGGCAAAGGCGGCAAGCACGAACAACAGCATGAGCGGGAGGAACGCGATCAGGGCGCCGGTCGTGTCATGCATGAAACGCGACATCATCATGGTGGGATCGAAGGCCGAGGCGCGGTCCAGGGTGAGGCCGTTGCGCATGACGGTGATGAGCTTTTCCATGATGTAGCCGCCCATCAACATGAGCCCGCCGACCGCCGCCATCAATTGAATGAAAATGGCCAGCTCTTTGGATTGAACGACCTTGCCTTCCTCGCGCGCACGCTCAATGCGTTTGCCCGTGGCCGCTTCTGTTTTTTCTAAATCGGAGTCTTCCGCCATTTACTACCCCCACGGGAGACATAGTCTGCACCGGTTTGGGGTTAAACACAATATATAGGGGATTACGCCTGTGGCTAATCCCACAGCTTGTGTATTATTGAAGCGGGGTTTGGCCTCAAATTCCTTAAAAACAGTAAGTTATGGTGAGGAAAAAAGAAAATCGGCCGGCGCGGAAAGTATCCCGGCCAGCCGATTCAGGAGCAAGGCGTCTCGATAGCGTTAGCTGGTTTCGTCGATCCAGGTCATTTGGATCGCTTCGAGAATTTTTTCGCTGGAATGATCGGGGTCGTCGTTGAAATCTTCCAGTTCCGTCACCCAGCGATGCAAGTCGGTGAAGCGCACATATTGGGGGTCCACCTCGGGGTGCGCTTCCGATAATTCGATCGCGATTTCTCGCACATCAGTCCATTTCATCTTGATGCTCCTGTTCGATACCTGTCGCCCGGCGCCTGACGCCTGAATTAATGGCCTTCCTTGACCATATTGATGCTGTATTTCGGAATCTCGATCACCAAGTCCTGGTTCATCACCAGTGCCTGGCAGGCGAGGCGCGAGGTCGGTTCCAAGCCCCAGGCTTTATCCAACAGATCTTCTTCCAGCTCCTCAGCGGGCGGCAGTGATTCGAAGCCTTCGCGCACGATTACATGGCAAGTGGTGCAAGCGCAGGATTTTTCGCAGGCGTGCTCGATCTCGATGCCGTTTTCCAAGAGCGTGTCGCAAATGGTTTTGCCGGGGATGGCATCGATGGCGGCGCCCTGGGGGCAGAGCTCGACATGGGGCAGGACGATGAGTTGGGGCATGGCGGCAGGTGGGTTTAGTTTAGGTTGAACTATTATCGGTGAAAAGCGCGGCTTTTACGTGCCGATATCGGCTAATTTTTGCCCGGTCAGGGCGCGGCGGATGGAGGCGTCCATGCGTTTCGCGGCGAAGGCCTCGGTGGCGCGGTTGAGGTTATCAACCGCCGCTTTGATCGCGCGGTGATCCGTCCCGTTCATGGTCTGCGCTAGCGCTTCCATGCTGGCTTCGACCGCGGCGCGCTCGTCGGCGTCGAGCAGGGCGCCATCGGCCGCCATCGCGCCGGCGACGGCCTCCAAGATGGCGCTGGCCTCGACTTGTTGTTCCTTGAGGGCGCGCGCCAGCTTGTCATCGTTGGCGTGATCGCGCGAGGCGAGCAGCATGTTGGTGATTTCATCGTCCGACAGCCCATACGAGGGTTTGACGCTGATGGCGGCTTCGACGCCGCTGATCTGCTCGCGCGCCGACACCGAGAGCAGGCCGTCGGCATCGACTTGAAACGTGAGGCGGATGCGCGCCGCGCCCGCCACCATGGGCGGGATGCCGCGCAACTCGAAGCGCGCCAGCGAGCGGCAGTCAGACACCAATTCGCGTTCGCCTTGCACCACATGAAAGCTCATCGCAGTCTGGCCGTCTTTGTAAGTGGTGAAATCCTGGCCGCGCGCGGTGGGGATGGTGGCGTTGCGCGGGATGACTTTTTCCACCAAACCGCCCATGGTTTCGATGCCGAGCGAGAGCGGGATCACGTCGAGCAGCAACATTTCCTCGCCGCGCTTGTTGCCGGCCAGAATGTCCGCCTGGATTGCCGCGCCCAGCGCGACGACTTTATCCGGGTCCAGATTGGTGAGCGGCGTCTGCTGAAAGAATTCGGCGACCGCGCGTTGGATGTGCGGCATGCGCGTCGCGCCGCCGACCATCACCACGCCTTTGATGTCTTCGGGCGCGAGACCCGCATCGCGCAGTGCTTTGCGTGTGGGAGTCAGGGTTTTTTTCACCAGGCCTTGGGTGAGATCTGCCAGGAGCGGGCTGGTGATGGGCAGATCCACCATCTCGCCGGTGGAGAGCACGGCCGTGAAGCGCGTTTCGCCGTGGTAGGTGAGCTCTTCTTTCACTTCGCGCGCCTTGGCCATCAATAGCCGCGTGTCTTGTGCGTTGAGCGGGGAGAGCGTGGATTGCTCCAGCGCCCAGCAAAATACCCGGCGGTCGAAGTCGTCACCGCCGAGCGCCGAATCGCCGCTGGTGGCGAGCACCTCGAACACGCCTTTTTGCAGGCGCAGGATCGAAATATCGAAGGTGCCGCCGCCCAAGTCATACACGGCATACACGCCTTCAGCCGCATTATCCAAACCGTAGGCCACGGCTGCGGCGGTGGGTTCATTCAACAAGCGCAGCACGTTGAGGCCGGCCAAGCGCGCCGCGTCCTTGGTCGCTTGGCGCTGGGCGTCGTCGAAATAGGCGGGCACGGTAATCACCGCGCCCACCAGCTCGCCCCCGAGCGCCTTTTCGGCCCGGGCGCGCAATGCTTTGAGAATGTCGGCGGATATTTCCACCGGGCTTTTGGCGCCGGCGCAGGTCTTGAGCTGCACCATGCCCGGCGCATCCACGAATTTGTAGGGCATTTCGTGCGTATGCGGAATGTCTTTCAAGCCGCGGCCCATGAAGCGCTTGACCGAAACGATGGTGTTCTGCGGATCGGTGCATTGGTGGGCAAGCGCGACATAACCGACTTCTACTTCTCCCGCGTTGCTGTAGCGCACGATGGAGGGCAGCAGGGGGCGCCCGTCATCATCGCTCAACACCACGCTCATGCCGCTCTTCACGGTGGCGACCAGTGAGTTGGTGGTGCCCAGATCGATCCCCACCGCCAAGCGGTGTTGGTGCGGCGCCGTGCTCATGCCCGGTTCGGCGATTTGCAGTAATGCCATCAGGCCTCCAATGCTTCTAATGCGTCGTTGATTTCTTCGCGCAGCTTGTCCATGAAGCGCAACTTGCGCACTGCTTCCGCGGCGCCTGGGTAGTCGTGGCTTTGATCCAGGCGTTGCCCGATATCGTCTTGCAAGTGATGCATCGCCTGGCGCAGCTTGGCGCCGAGATGATCGAGCTCGGCCGCATCGGCGGCGCCCTTCGCTTCGCCGATCGCCTCACGCCATTCCATTTGTTCCATCAAAAATTCGGTGGGCATCGCGGTGTTGGTTTCTTCCTGTGTATCCACTCCCTGTAGTTTCAGCAGATAGCGTGCGCGGCTGATCGGCTGCTTCAGGGTTTGATAGGCCTCGTTCACATGCGTGGACCATTGCATCGACAGACGGCGCTCGGCATCCGGGGCATGACTGAATTTATCCGGATGCACTTGTGCCTGGAGGTCGCGAAAACTTTGATCCAGGCGTGCCATGTCGAGTTGGAACACTGGTTCCAGGTCAAAGAGTTGGAAGTGATTTTTGGAGAAATCGATCATGAAGCGTGTAGCTGGTTCTGGGGGGTTGGTAGCAATTATACGCCTTGCCGCCTGCCCCTCTCTCCTGGCGCTCTCCCGCAAGCGGGGGAGAGGGATTTGGGCTCGCTGCGCGAGTTGCTTTATACGTTAAAGCTCTCGCCGCAGCCGCAGCTATCCTTGACGTTGGGGTTGTTGAATTTAAACCCTTCGTTCAAGCCTTCGCGCGTGTAGTCGAGCTCGGTGCCATCGACATAGGCGAGGCTTTTCGCATCGACGAATACTTTCACGCCGTTGCTCTCGAATACTTGATCCTCATCCTTCGCCTCATCCACGAATTCGAGCACGTAGGCGAGACCGGAGCAGCCCGTGGTGCGCACGGCAAAGCGCAAGCCGACGCCCTTGCCGCGCTTGGCGATGAAGTTTTTCACATGCGTGGCGGCTTTTTCAGTCAGCGTGATCGCCATTTCAAACCTCGAATTATTTCGCTGCCGCAGCGGGGGCCGTCGCTGCGCTGTGCTTTTGTTTGTAGTCGGCGACCGCGGCTTTGATCGCGTCTTCCGCCAGAATCGAGCAGTGGATTTTAACCGGCGGCAGGGCGAGCTCTTCCGCGATTTGGGTGTTCTTGATCGACATCGCCTGATCCAGCGTTTTGCCTTTCACCCATTCGGTCACGAGCGAGCTCGAAGCAATGGCGGAGCCGCAGCCGTAGGTCTTGAATTTGGCGTCTTCGATGATGCCGTCCTTGCCGACTTTGATTTGCAGCTTCATCACGTCGCCGCAGGCGGGCGCGCCCACCATGCCGGTGCCGACGTCGTCATCTTCCTTGCCGAATGCGCCGACGTTGCGTGGATTTTCATAATGGTCCAGAACTTTATCGCTGTATGCCATGATCAGATACTCCTGTTAGGGGTAAGGTGCGAGGGGGAAGGGGTGGTGGTGTTTCGTGTTTCGCCTTTCACCTTACCCCTCACGCCTTACTAAAAAACTAGTGTGCCGCCCACTGAATCGAATTGATGTCGATGCCGTCCTTGAACATCTCCCACAAAGGGGACAATTCGCGCAGCTTGCCGATTTTGCTTTTGACGAGGTCGATGGTGAAGTCGATTTCTTCCTCGGTGGTAAAGCGGCCGATGGTAAAGCGCGTCGAGCTGTGCGCCAATTCGTCGCTGCGGCCCAAGGCGCGCAACACGTAAGACGGCTCCAGACTGGCCGAAGTACAAGCGGAGCCGCTGGACACCGCCACGTCCTTGATCGCCATGATGAGCGATTCGCCTTCGACGAAATTAAAGCTGATATTCAGGTTGTGCGGCACGCGGCTGTGCATATCGCCGTTGACGTACACCTCTTCCATGACTTGCAGGCCTTTCAAAAGCCGGTCGCGCAGCATGCGAATGCGCTCGTTCTCGGTCGCCATTTCTTCGCGTGCAATGCGGAACGCCTCGCCCATGCCGGCGATCTGGTGCGTCGCCAGCGTGCCGGAACGCAGGCCGCGTTCGTGTCCGCCGCCATGCATTTGCGCTTCCAGGCGAATCCGGGGCTTGCGCCGCACATAGAGTGCGCCGATGCCTTTCGGACCGTAGGTTTTGTGCGCGGAGAACGACATCAAATCGACTTTAAGCTGTTGCAGGTCGATCGCCACCTTGCCGGTGGCTTGCGCCGCATCGACGTGGAAAATCACGCCCTTGGCGCGGCAGATTTCACCGAGCTGGGCGATGTCCTGGATCACGCCGATTTCGTTGTTCACATACATGACCGACGCCAGAATCGTATCGGGCCGCAGCGCGGCCTTGAATTGTTCGATGTCCACCAAGCCGTTGCTTTGCACCGGCAGGTAAGTGACTTCGAAACCTTGGCGCTCCAACTCGCGCGTGGTGTCGAGCACCGCCTTGTGCTCGGTCTTGACCGTGACCAGATGCTTGCCCTTGCCCTGGTAAAAATGGGCCGCGCCCTTGATCGCCAGGTTGTTGGATTCGGTGGCGCCGGAGGTCCAGATGATTTCCTTCGGATCCGCGTTCACTAGCGATGCGACTTGTTCTCGCGCCTCTTCCACGGCTTTTTCCGCTTCCCAGCCGAACGGGTGCGAGCGCGAGGCGGGGTTGCCGAAATGCTCGGTCAAATAGGGAATCATTTTTGCCGCCACGCGCGGGTCCACCGGCGTGGTCGCGGAGTAGTCCAGATATATCGGGGTCTTCACCATCATTACGGTCCTTCAAATAAATCGGTTACACAGCGGCTTCGCTGGTGATGCGCTTGTCTTTCATCACGGATATTTTTTCTTCCGTCCCGGTGTTTTGCGTGGCAACCAGATCGGCGAGCGAAACCGCTTCCAAGTATTCATAGATATGCTTGTTCAGGCCCATCCACAGCTCGTGGGTCATGCAACGTTGATCGCCCAGGCAATTGCCCAGGCCGCCGCATTGGGTGGCATCGACCGGTTCGTCCACGGCGCGGATGATCTCGGCGACCGAGATTTCACCGGCGCCGCGGGCCAGGCAGTAACCGCCGCCGGGGCCGCGCACGCTTTCCACCAGGGCGTTGCGGCGCAACTTGCCGAACAATTGCTCCAAGTAGGAAAGGGAGATTTTTTGACGTTCGCTGATGCCGGCCAAAGTGATGGGGCCGCGGCCGTCACGCATGGCCAAATCCAGCATCGCGGTTACTGCAAAGCGTCCTTTTGTGGTCAGTCTCATGTCTATACCCCTGTTTAAGCCGAATTTGATAGTGAAAGCCTAACGTTCCCTACTAAATTAGTCAACTATTTTATTCAGGTAGTTCACATCAAATTTTTCTTCCGCCACGGATACCGTGTGCATGTCCGCACCGAGCTTCTCTAAAGCCTTCAAAATCAGTTGCATGCGCTGATCATTCGCGGCCGTGTGATCGAGAATGGCGTGGATCGCCTGCACCATGGGATCGTTCATATCCTGGCTGATCGCATAGGCGGAAAACCCCATTTTCTCGGCGGTTTCGGCCCGGATTTTGGCTTGATCGCTATCCAGGATGCGCGCCGGGATGCCGACGGCGGTGGCGCCCGGCGGCACGTCTTTAACCACGACCGCGTTGGAACCGACTTTGGCATTTTCGCCGATGGTGATCGGCCCGAGAATTTTTGCGCCGGCGCCGATCACCACGCCGCGCTCCAGGGTGGGGTGGCGCTTGCCTTTATTCCAGGTGGTGCCGCCCAGGGTGACGCCGTGATAGAGGGTGCAGCCGTCGCCGATTTCCGCCGTTTCGCCTACCACCACGCCCATGCCGTGGTCGATGAAGACGCGGCGGCCAATGGTGGCGCCTGGATGAATCTCAATGCCGGTAAACCAGCGCCCGAGGTGGGACAGGAAGCGCGCCAGCCAACGCAAGCCGTGCGTCCAGAGGAAATGCGCCAGACGATGGATGAGCAGCGCATGCACCCCCGGATAGGTGGTGAGCACCTCAAAGGTGGAGCGAGCCGCCGGGTCGCGCTCAAAAACGACCGCTATATCTTCGCGCAGGTGGTTGAACATGGTGCCGTATTGGAATGTGAGCCGATCATTATATTTAACTCGACTAATTCAGTCCACTTTCTATTTAACGTTCAAATTGATGGATTTAAGCATGCCCAACAGGATGTTCAACTCTTCTTTTTCAAGTTCGGTGCGCGCGAATAGTCTGCGCACTCTAGGTATGAGACGTTTGGGGTTATCCGGGTCGAGAAACTGTATGCGGATCAGGGTTTCTTCGAGGCGTTTATAGAAGAGTTCGATGTCATCCAAGCGCGCCAACTCCACGGGCGCTCGCGTGGGTTGAGGTGCAGCGAGCCAAGCCATGCGCAACTCATACGCCATGATTTGCACGGCGCTGGCGACATTCAAGGAGGTGTACGCCTCATCGGTGGGAATAGCGATCATGAGCTGGCATTTGCCCAACTCCTCATTCGAGAGCCCATAGGCCTCGTTGCCGAACAGCAGCGCGACTTCTTGCGTGGCGGCGATTTGAATCAAGCGCTGCGCCGCCTCTCGCACCTCCACGCAGGTGTGGCCCATGTGCCGCTTGCGCGCGGTCAAGCCCGCCGCGAAAACGCAGCCGGCGAACGCCTCATCCAGGGTGGCGTGGACTTGCGCATTTTGCAGCACATCTTTCGCATCGCAGGCCAAGGCATCGGCCTCGGCATGGGGAAAGCGCCGCGGTTCGATCAAGTGCAAACGATGCAGCCCCATGGTTTTCAAGGCGCGCGCAGCGGCCCCGATATTGCCGGGATGGCTGGTGTGGTCGAGCACGATGCGGATATTCGATAGCGGAGTCGGGGCGTTTTTCATTTAAAATGGCGGCTTCGTTCTTTAAGTCAATTCGAGAAGGTTCACATGTCCCCGATGTTATCAATTGCGGTGAAGGCCGCCCGCCGCGCTGGTTCTCTCATCAATCGTGCAACCCAAGATGTGGATTTGCTCACCGTTGAGCGCAAAGGCGTCAGTGATTATGTAAGCGAGGTGGATAGGCTGGCGGAACAGGCCATCGTTGAAACCTTGCTCGAAGCCTATCCCGATCACGCGATTTTAGCAGAAGAGGGCGGCGCTCAAGGCCATTCCGATTATCTGTGGATCATCGATCCGCTCGACGGCACCACCAACTTTCTGCACGGCTTTCCCCAGTTCGCGGTGTCCATCGGCTTGCAGGTCAAGGGCGTGCTGAATCTGGCCGTGGTATACGACCCCACGCGCAATGAGCTGTTCACCGCCACGCGCGGACGCGGCGCTTATCTTAACGATCGCCGTCTGCGCGTCAGCAAACAGACGCGTTTGCAAGATTCCATGATTGGCACCGGCTTTCCCTACCGCGATTTCACTTACCTGGACGACTATCTCAAAATGTTCCGCGAACTGCTGCCCAAAACCGCGGGGCTGCGCCGGCCGGGTTGTGCTTCGCTTGATTTGGCCTATGTCGCGGCTGGGCGTTACGATGGTTTTTGGGAGGCGGGATTGAAACCTTGGGACCTGGCGGCCGGCGTGCTGCTGATTCAGGAGGCGGGCGGCCTGGTCACCGACTTCGACGGCGGGGAAAATTACATGGCCACCGGCAATGTGGTGGGCGGCAATCCCAAGGTGTTCTCGCAACTATTGCAGGTGATTCAGCCGCACATGTCGGAGCGGCTGCGCGGCCCGGCGCCCTAAGCCGCATCCACTGCATCGTAGGATTGAGGTAGCCATGCGCGATCATGCCCTGCGCCCCGCGACTGTTTTACCCCCGCCGCTGATCTACGCCGTGGCGCTTTTGGGGGCTTGGTGGCTGGATTCGCAGTTGTCCTTGGCGCTGGATTTGGCCGCCGCCTACCTTGGCTGGGCTTTGATCGCGCTGGGATTCGCAGGATTCGCTTGGGCGTTGTCGGCGATTTGGGGCAATCACACCACGGTGAATCCGTATAAAGCGGCGACCAGTCTGGTGACCAGCGGCCCATTCCGCTATTCGCGCAATCCGATTTATGTTTCCGATTGGTTAGTCTATGTTGGTGTGATGCTGCTCATGCAAACTGCCTGGCCGCTATTGTTTGCGCCTGTGGTGTGGGGGGTGATGCGCTATGCGGTGATCGCGCATGAAGAAGCGCACCTCGAAGCAAAATTCGGCGGCGCCTATCGCGATTACACCGCGCGCGTGCGGCGCTGGTTCTGATCGATCATGAAATTCTTCAAAGCCAGTCCCTCTACGCGCCTATTTTGTTCGTGGTGGATTCCATGATCTGGAGCGGGATCGCCCTTACCGGACTCGAAACAATAGACTGAAAGTCTGCCGGACTAAATTGAATGCGACACAATGCCGCAGGCGCACGATGCACCGGGTGCAAGCCGTTACAATGGCGATATGACTGAAACCTCAACGCTAGCCCCGCAATTGCGCAATCTGCGCCGCTTGGCCGGTTTGCGCGCAATCGAGGTTGCTGGCCAAGCCGCAGCCATTGCCATTGCGATGTACGGCATCGGCATGGCGTTGCCGACGGCAATTTTGCTTGCACTGACGGGGGGCTTGGCGCTGGCCGCGCTATTCACTTGGTGGCGGACGCGTCAGCCTTGGCCGGTGACGGAAGCCGAGCTGGCGGGGCATCTCCTGCTCGATATCGGCGTGCTCACCGGGCTGTTGTACTTCACCGGCGGTTCGACCAATCCCTTCATCACCTTGTATTTGCTACCGCTGTCGATTGCTGCTGCCATCCTGCCGGCGGCTTATACCTGGGCGGTGGCGGGCGCGACGCTGGCTTGTTATACCTTCTTGCTCTTCATGCATTTGCCCTTGCCGCAGGGGCCGGGCAGCTTCGCGCTGCTGGCCACGCTGTTTCCCGGCGGCTTGCCAAGCAGCTTGCCAGGCGGGCACGACGCGCACGGCGCGCAGGCTGATTTCAATTTGCATGTATTGGGCATGTGGTTCAATTTCGCATTGAGCGTGGTGCTGATTGCCTGGTTCGTGGCGCGCATGGCACAGTCGCTGCGCGAGCGCGACCGGCGGCTTGCCGCGGCGCGGGAAGAGGCGCTGCGCAATGAGCAATTGGTCGCGCTCGGCACACTGGCCGCGGGCGCGGCGCATGAGTTGGGCACGCCGCTGTCGACCATGGCGGTGATTGCAAAAGAGTTGGAGCGGGACCACGCCAATGACCCCGTGCTGGCGGAGGATTTGCGTTTGCTGCGCGCGCAAACTGAACGCTGCAAAGCAATCCTGACGAATTTAACGGCCCGCGCCGAAGCGGCGACGCGTATCGCCTGCGAGGATTATTTGCGCCAACTCATCGAACGGTGGCAATTGCTGCGCCCGCAGATCAAGATCAGCACGCATTTTGCTGGCGCCCAACCCGTGCCGGAACTCACGGCCGAGCGCACGCTGGATCAGGCCTTGCTCAACTTGTTCAACAACGCAGCCGATGTGTCGCCGCAGGGGATTGAAGTTGAAGGGCGCTGGGATACGGCCCAACTCACGCTGGAGATTCGCGATCACGGCCAAGGCATCAGCGCAGAGGTGGCGGCACGCGCCGGCGAAGCATTTTTTACCACCAAAGGCCCTGAAGGCGGTTTAGGCATCGGCTTGTTTCTCGCCAATGCCACCATCGAGCGCTTCGGCGGCACGGTCAATCTCTTTAATCGAGAGGGTGGTGGTGCGTGCGTGCGCGTCACGCTGCCGCTGCAGCCGTCGATATGAGTGATCAAGCAGACCGCGCCAGCTTGCTGTTGGTGGATGATGATGCGACTTTCCGCCAAGTGCTGGCGCGCGCGCTGGAAAAGCGCGGCTTCGCGGTCAGCAGCGCGGCGGATGTGGACGCGGCCAGCGCGCTGGCCGCCGCCAATCCGCCCGAATACGCGGTGATCGATCTCAAGATGCCCGGCCCCTCTGGCTTGGTGTTGGTGCAGCGCTTAAAAGAATTGGATGCGGAAACGCGCATCGTGATGCTCACCGGTTACGCCAGCATCGCCACCGCGGTGGAGGCGATCAAACTTGGCGCCACGCACTATCTCGCCAAACCTGCCGACGCGGACGACATTGTCGCCGCGCTGATGCGCAGCGAAGGCGATCCCCATTTGCCGGTGAGCGGCAACCCGCTCACCGTGGAACGCCTGGAGTGGGAACATATCCAAAAAGTGCTTAGCGAACATGACGGCAACATCTCCGCCACCGCGCGCGCCCTTAAAATGCACCGCCGCACCCTGCAACGCAAACTTGCCAAGCGCCCGGTGCGGGAGTGAGCAGGTTTGCGCGCTGGGTCGCCGGTGTCCTGATCACGCCATTCACGGCTGCGGTTTTGGCCGCCGATTTCGCGCCGCCAGTGATTCGCAGTTATCCGCACGATCCAAGTGCGTTCACGCAAGGCTTGGTGTGGGATCGTGGCTTATTGTATGAAAGCACCGGCCGCTATGGACACTCAACGCTCAGCGTGCGCGAGCCGGCAACCGGCCGCGTGCTGCGCCGGCATGAGTTGCCCAAAGCGGTGTTCGGTGAAGGCATCGCGCTGGTGGGAGACGAAATCATTCAGCTCACCTGGCAAGAACACCAAGCCTTTGTTTACGACAAAGCCAGCCTGCGCCTGAAACGCACGCTGCCTTATGCGTGGGAAGGCTGGGGGCTGACCTATGATGGCCGGCACCTGATCGCGAGCGACGGCAGCGCGCAATTGCGTTTTCTCGATCCCGCCACCTTGCGGGAAGTCCGCCGCCTCGATGTGACGGATGGCGGGCAAGCCATCGATCAACTCAACGAATTGGAGTGCGTGAAAGGCGAAATCCTCGCCAACCGCTATGGTTTCGACCGCATCGCGCGCATCTCGCCGCAAACCGGCCAAGTCATCGCTTGGATCGAGTTATCACACTTATACCCGGCACAGCAACGACCTTCGTATGAAGCCGTGCTCAATGGCATCGCCTACGATGCGGCTCGGGATGTATTGATCGTGACCGGAAAGCACTGGCCTAAATTGTTTGAGCTTCCCGCGCCTTAGGGCACGCAATTGCTGCTTTACACAGGGGGGCGCGGTCACTATAATGGCGCGCTTTCCGGGGGTATAGCTCAGCTGGGAGAGCGCTTGCATGGCATGCAAGAGGTCAGCGGTTCGATCCCGCTTACCTCCACCAGGAATTAGCATGATCCAGCGGTTCGGCGTCATTGCAGTGTGGCTAGGCATCATCGCAAGTGTGGTGGGTTTGGTGGTTGGATTCGCCAAACTGCCGAGTGGTGATGAATCCGCAGCCGGGCCGTGGTTAGGTTTGATCCCGGTCGGGTTTGCGCTGATGTTGCTGGGTACAGCGATCACGCAACTGGGTAAGAAGTAGTCAGGCTGACTAAGCAATCGAGTTTAGTCCCCATCGTCTAGAGGCCTAGGACATCGCCCTTTCACGGCGGTAACAGGGGTTCGAATCCCCTTGGGGACGCCAGAATAAAAAACGCCACCCATCGGTGGCTTTTTTTATTCTGGCGCCCCCAAGGGGTACATCGAGAACCCCTCGGTTCGACAAGCCGATGTCCAGTGGACATCGGCTTGGGATGACCGGATCGCCCCAAGGCGAGACGGGCACAATCCCCTCGTTGAGTATTCGCGCCACCCTCGGGTGGCTACTTTTAGATCAACTTCGCCAGCCCTCGAAAATACGCATAATCCTGATAAATAACGATAAATATCTCTGAAGCCATTATCGCCGCCACTTGTCTATGAATATTCCCCATTCGTCGGCTTGGTCAAAATTTGCGCGGCCAAATGATTAATTTCCGTAAAGAATTCGACTTCCTTGCCGATAGTTCATCTCAACAGCCCGTTTATTGCGGGGGTAATCTCAGGGGAGATGATCATGTTAAGCAATGAACGTAGAGGCAGCGGCGATCGGCGCAAGGCGGATGCATTCAATACGCACTCGCCGTTTTTAACCAAAGACGGTTTGGTGTTCACCGATCGGCGGAAAAATTCCGATCGGCGTGATGTGAAGATGGAAGAAATTTTCGCGCTAGGCGAAGTGGAAGAAATTGAGCTGAAACCGGTGCGTTGCATTTAGTTCGCACCGGGTGAAGCGAGAGCAGTTTGGCCGCGCATTGCGCGGCCATTTTTTTGGGTGCGCCCGGCAGGGCGCACCGAAATCGCGTACACTTCCTGCCGTCAATGAAATGGTTTCTCATCCCCGCTTTAGTGCTTTTCCTCGCCGCCTGCGCCGCTAATTCAAAAGGCCCAGGCAAGGGTCCGGCCTCCCCCGATTTTAGGTTCGCTTCACTCGCCAAAACCGAGGTCGATCAAGTCGCCGATTTGCACATGCTGGAGTCCTTGAGCCACCTGCGCACGCTCATGGAAAAACTCTATCGGCGCAATCCGCGCGAATGGAAAAAGAGCGGCCAAGCGAGTCTGGAAGCCGCGGTGGCGCGCGTGTTCGACCGCGACTTTCAGCAGACCTTTCCTGAACTCAGCGACAAGCGCGGCATCGATGCGATCTATCTGTGCTTTCAAGAAGATTTCAACGGCGACCGCGTGCTGGCGCTGGTGTGGGGCATGGCGACCATGACGCTGGCGGCTTATAACGACAAGACCGATTTTTATGCCTGGGACGATCTCGACCCGCAGAAGCTCTACAACGCCGCGCGCAATTATGAAATCGCCGCATGGAAGCTGGCCACCAACCGCGATAGCCAAGGCCAGCCGTTTCTGCTTTCAAACGAGATGAACGGCGAGGTGCGCAATCTGAGTTTCGAGCGCGAGTTCGGCAAGCTGATTGCCGAGCACGATATGCTTGCCAAGATCGTCGCCGGCCGCACGAATCGAACCGTGGTGCGCGTGGTGCAGAATCTGGCCACCGCGATATTTCTGCCGCTCTCCGCGCTGCCGCGATGAGCCTTAAGTTTTTTTGCCACAGAGAACACAGAGATCACAGAGAAAACACTGCGGTTTTTCGGCGAACTCTGCTCACTCACAAGAAATACCAAGCACAATGAGCCGGCCGAGATTTTCTCTGTGTGCTCTGTGACCTCTGTGGCAAAAAATGGGTTTTTTAGAATGAATTCGCCGACTATTCTCATCTCGGGCTGTTCCAGCGGCATTGGCTTATGCGTCGCCGAAGGGCTGGCGGCGCGCGGCTATCGCGTGTTTGCCACGGCGCGCAAGGCGCAAGACGTGGCTAGGCTGCAAGCCAAAGGGCTGGAAGCGCTGCAACTCGATCTGGACGACTCCGCCTCGATTCAAGCGGCGGTGGATGAAGTGCTCGCGCGCACCGGCGGGCGGCTGGATGCGCTGTTCAATAACGCCGGCTACGGCCAGCCGGGCGCGGTCGAGGATTTGTCGCGCAGCGCTTTGCGCGCACAGTTTGAAACCAACCTGTTCGGCATGATCGAGCTGACCAATCGCGTGCTGCCGGTGATGCGGCGGCAGGGCTCGGGCCGCATCATCATCAACAGTTCGCTGCTGGGCTACGTGGCCTTGGCGTTTCGCGGCGCTTACAACGCGAGCAAGTTTGCGATCGAGGGCATCACCGATACCCTGCGCCTGGAGTTGCACGGCAGCGGGGTGCATGTCGCGCTGGTCGAACCGGGGCCGATCAAGAGCCGCTTCCGCGCCAACGCTTTCAGCATGTATCAGCGCAACATCGATGCCGGGCAGAGCTTTCACCGCGACACCTACCATGCGCTGGAGCGTCGCTTGACCAAGCCCGGCCCGGTTGCGCCCTTCACCCTGGGTCCGGAAGCGGTGCTGGAGAAAGTGATTCACGCCCTGGAAAGCCCGCGCCCGAAGCGGCGCTACTACGTGACCAAGCCGGCGTATTTTTTCGCCTATTGCAAACGGCTTTTGCCGCAAGCGGCACTGGATTGGATCTTGGGCGCCATTTCCGATAATGAGGTGAAATGAAGGTGAAAAAAACTATTAACCACGGGGCGCATGGGGGCCACGGGGAAGACCAGACCTTTGTGTTTGAATGGTTTCCCCGTGGCCCCCGTGCCCCCCGTACCCCGGAGGGTAGGCTACGCGCTGGTTCAAAAGTCGTTCATAGCTTGCGGCGTTCGTGCATGCTGGTTTTATTGTTCTCCCTATGCTGCACGCCGGCGCTGGCCAAGCGCGTCAAGGTGCAAGAGCGGGGTGAACCAATCGCGCAGTTGCCCGAAGCCGTCGCCTTCATGGAAGAAATGGCGCTGCGCCATCAATTCGACCGCGCGGACCTGGCGCGCCTGTTCGGTGAAGCGCGCCTGAAGGAAAGTATTTTGAAAGCCATGGATCGCCCCGCTGAAATCAAGCCGTGGCGCGAATACCGGCCGCTGTTCGTGGAAACCCGCCGCATCGAGCGGGGCGTGCGTTTCTGGGAGGAACATGAGGCAACGCTGCAACGCGCCGAGGCGCAATTCGGCGTGCCGGCCTCGGTGATCGTCGCGATCATCGGCGTCGAAACGTTCTACGGGCGCAATACCGGCGCCTATCGCGTGGTCGATGCGCTGGCCACGCTGGCGTTCGGTTATCCCAAGCGCGCCGCGTATTTTCGCGATGAGCTGGAGCAGTATTTGCTGCTGACGCGCGAGGCGGATATCCCGCCCCTGTCGATCACGGGCTCTTACGCCGGGGCGATGGGCATTCCGCAATTCATGCCTTCGAGTTATCGCAACTATGGCGTGGATTTCGATGGCGACACGCATCGTGATTTGTGGCGCAATCCGGTGGATGCGATCGGCAGCGTGGCGCGTTATTTTCAGGGCAAGGGCTGGCAACCCGGCGCCCCGGTGCTGGCCCCGGCCACGCAAGCGGCCGAACCGGGCAGGGGGCTGGCGAATCGCGGTTGGGGCTATCGCATGCCGCTCAAGGCGTGGGGTTTGGTCGGCGTAGCGTCCAAGAGCGAGACAGAGGATGAAGCGATGCTGTTGGAGTTAGCCGGTGTGAATGGCCCCGAGCATTGGCTCGCGTTCGAGAATTTTTATGTGATCACGCGTTACAACCACAGCTTTCATTATGCGATGGCGGTATGGGAGTTGAGTCAGGCGTTGGAAGCGGCGCGGGGTGTGCAGCGTCAGGATTAGAATTGCGGCTTAGCAAAGTTCAAAATCTTTTTTAGCCACGAATTAACCTGTACCGGTTTTGGTGATCCTAAGCGCCAATCCGGCTTTACTCAACGCCCTGAGACGCCAAGTAGTCCTCGTAATTCCCGGTGAAGTGCTGGTACCCGCCCTTGCCGTCGAGCTCGATGATTTGCGTCGCGAGCGAGGATACGAACTGGCGATCGTGGCTCACGAAAATCAGCGTGCCTTTGTATTTTTCCAATGAGATGTTCAGCGCTTCGATGGTTTCCATATCCATGTGATTGGTGGGTTCGTCCATGATCATCACATTGGGGTATTCCAGCATCAGCTTGCCGTAGAGCATGCGGCCTTTTTCGCCGCCGGAGAGGACGCGCACGGATTTTTTAACATCGTCGCCGGAGAAAAGGAGACGGCCCAAAATCCCGCGTATGGTTTGGTCGTCTTCGCTTTTTTGCCGCCACTGCTTCATCCAGTCGAAGACATTCAGATCGTTGTCGAAGTCGTGCGCATGATCTTGGGCAAAATAACCGATGCGGGCTTTCTCCGCCCATTTCACCGTTCCTTGGTCGGGTTCGATTTCGCCCATCAGCGCTTTGAGCAGGGTGGTTTTGCCCGCGCCGTTGGGGCCGATGATCGCCAGGCGCTCGCCCGCATCCAGCATGACATTCATGCCGTGAAACAGCACGTGGTCGTAGCCTTTGGCGAGATCGAGCAACTCCACCGCCTGCCGGTGCAGCTTATCCTTGTCGTCCATTTCGAAGCGGATAAACGGCGCTTGGCGGCTGGAGGGTTTGACCTCGACCACTTCGGATTTGATCTTCTCGATCTGTTTCAAGCGCGAGGTGGCTTGGCGCGCTTTGGATTTGTTGGCGGAGAAGCGGGAAACGAAATCCTGCAAATCGCTGACGCGCTCTTTGGCCTTGGTATTGGAGGCGAGCATTTGCTGCCGCGCCTGGGTCGAGGCCAGCATGTAGTCGTCGTAGTTGCCCGGATAAACGCGAATGGCGCCATAATCCAGATCCGCCATGTGGGTACACACGCTGTTCAGAAAATGCCGGTCGTGCGAGATGATGATCATGGTGCTGGCGCGCTGATTGATCACGTCTTCCAGCCAGCGGATGGTGTTGATGTCCAGGTTGTTGGTGGGCTCGTCCAGCAGCAGAATCTCCGGGTTGGAAAACAGGGCTTGGGTGAGCAGCACGCGCAATTTGAAGCCCGGCGCGATTTCGCTCATCGGGCCGGTATGGCTGGCCAGCGGAATGCCCACCCCCAGCAGCAATTCGCCGGCGCGCGCCTCGGCGGTGTAGCCATCCAGCTCGGCGAAGCGCGATTCCAGTTCGGCCGCTTTCATGTAGTCGTCTTCGGTCGCGTCCGGATTGGCGTAGATGGCGTCTTTTTCGCTCATCACCCGCCACATTTCGTCGTGGCCCATCATCACCACATCGATCACGCGCTGGTCTTCATACGCGAACTGATCCTGGCGCAGCCACGCCATGCGTTCGTGCGCGTCGAGCGAGACGTTGCCGCCGCTGGGTTCGAGCACCCCGGCCAGGATTTTCATGAAGGTGGATTTGCCGCAGCCGTTGGCGCCGATCAGGCCATAGCGGTTGCCGTCGCCGAATTTAACGGAAACGTTTTCGAACAGAGGCTTGGCCCCGAATTGGATGGTGATATTGGCGGTGGAGAGCACGAAAGATTCCTGCGAGGGATGCAAAATGCGAGGCGCGCATTCTAACACGCGGGGAAGGCGGGTTTGACGCAGCCGTTCAGGGCTGCCTACTATGCTTTAAACCAAAAAGAATCGATTAGCCACAGAGAACACAGAGGACACAGAGAAAAACAGTGGTTTTACCTTCGTACCACGCTCACCTAAAGAGTGGATCAAGAACCATGAGCCTGTTGCGTTTTTCTCTGTGCCCTCTGTGACCTCTGTGGAAAAACTGCGTTGTTTGACGTGTTAGAGAGAGAGAATACATGCTGAACGCATTATGGGCGGGAATGATTCTGACGGCCTTTGCCGTGGCGCTGTTGAAAGTCATCACTACGGGGCAGGGCGAGATACTCGTATCCCTGGTCAAATCGCTGTTCGACTCCGCCAAGACCGGGTTTGAGATTTCGCTTGGCTTGGCCGGAGTAATGACGCTATGGCTGGGCATCATGCGCGTGGCGGAGGCGGGCGGCTTTTTGGCGCTGATCACGCGGGGCCTGGCGCCGCTGTTCAAGCGCTTGATGCAGGAAGTGCCGCCGGCCCACCCGGCGCAAGGCGCGGTGGTGATGAATTTATCGGCCAATGTGTTGGGCTTGGACAATGCCGCCACCCCGCTGGGCTTGAAAGCGATGCGCGAACTTCAAACGCTGAATCCGCAGCCCGACACCGCCAGTAACGCCATGATCCTGTTCCTGGTGTTGAATGCCTCCTCGGTGACCCTGCTGCCACTCACCATTTTCACTTATCGCGCGCAAATGGGCGCGGCCGATCCTACCGATGTGTTCGTGCCGATTTTGATCGCTACCTATTGTTCCACGCTCGTCGGCTTGATTGCCGT
>JACRIU010000092.1 GCA_016235775.1 Hydrogenophilales bacterium | reverse complement strand
GCTCCCTTTTGTATTTGGCGGAGAGAGAGGGATTCGAACCCTCGATGCAGGTTTAAGCCCGCATACTCCCTTAGCAGGGGAGCGCCTTCGACCACTCGGCCATCTCTCCGAAAGGGCGCAAGGATACTAGCGAATCCTTGTCCCGGTCAAACTCAATCGGCTATTTTACGCCGCTTGCTCCAGGTTGAACGCCTTGTGCAGCACGCGCACGGCGAGTTCCAGATATTTTTCGTCGATCACCACCGAGATTTTGATTTCGGAGGTGGAGATCATTTGGCTGTTGATGCCCTCGGCGGCGAGGGTTTTGAACATGTTGGAGGCGATGCCGGAGTGGGAGCGCATGCCCACGCCCACCAGGGAGACTTTCGCCGTTTTGTCGTCGCCTTTGACTTCGCGTGCGCCGATCGCGCTTTGTACTTTCTTCAGTATCTCCATAGCCTTCGTAAAATCGTTGCGATGCACGGTGAAGGTGAAGTCGGTGGTGGTGCCGTCGGCGCCGACGTTCTGGATAATCATGTCGACGTCGATGTTGGCTTCCGCCACCGGGCCCAGGATCGCATAGGCGATGCCGGGACGGTCGGGCACGCCGAGCACGGTGATCTTGGCTTCGTCGCGGTTGAAGGCGATACCGGAGATGATGGGTTGTTCCATGGCGTCTTCCTCGAATGTGATGAGCGTGCCTTCGCCTTCTTCCTCGAAGCTGGAAAGCACGCGCAGCTTAACTTTATATTTGCCGGCGAATTCCACCGAGCGGATTTGCAGCACTTTGGAGCCCAGGCTCGCCATCTCCAGCATTTCTTCGAAGGTGATGGTTTTGAGCTTGCGTGCTTCGGGCACGATGCGCGGGTCGGTGGTGTAGACACCGTCCACGTCGGTGTAGATTTGGCACTCGTCAGCTTTGAGCGCGGCGGCGAGCGCCACACCGGTGGTATCCGAGCCGCCGCGGCCGAGCGTGGTGATATTGCCTTTTTCATCCACGCCTTGAAAGCCGGCAACCACGACCACGTGGCCGGCATTGAGATCGCGCCGCAGGTTTTCTTCGTCGATGGATAGAATGCGCGCCTTGGTATGGGCGGCATCGGTGAGAATGCGCACTTGCGCGCCGGTGTAGCTCTTGGCCTTGAGGCCCATTTCCATCAGCGCCATGGAGAGCAGCGCGATGGTGACTTGCTCGCCGGTGGAGACCAGCACATCCATTTCGCGCGGGTCGGGATGGGATTGGATTTCCTTGGCCAAGCCGATCAGGCGGTTGGTCTCGCCCGTCATGGCGGAGACCACCACCACCACTTGATGGCCTTGCGCCTTGAAGCGGGCAACACGCTGGGCGACATTTTTAATGCGCTCGATGGAGCCTACCGAAGTGCCGCCGTATTTCTGTACGATCAGAGCCATGCACGTTCCAAAAAAACTGAAATTATACCGAAATTAAGCCATTCTAGGAAATGGAGAGGGGCGAGGCAACGAAGCGCGGGGTGCTTTGGAAAGTGCGGCGGCGACCCATGGCGCTTGTGGAATGAAGGGTTTATTTGGCGATCATGCCCGCCCATTCGATGGCGGCCAAGTGCGCGCGGCTGGCGGTGGTGAGATCAATTTCAAGTTCAGCGCATAGACGCTCGGCGAGCGCCAGGTTGCCGGATTCGAAGGCCAGCGCGAGTTCGAAATAGGGGGCGTATTTGCCTTCGCGCAGGCTGATCGCCTGGCTGACATCCTGGGGCAGATTCAGGCGCGCCAGGGCTTGTTCGATCGGGACGCCCATGAGCGCGTCGAGCAGGGAAAATACGCCGACCACGAACAGGGAGTTCGCCTCTTTCTCCGGCAATTTCATTTGTCCCAATAATTCGGTGACGCGGCCGCGGATAATGGCTGTGTTGAGCAGCACGCGCTGCGCGGCGGAAAGGTCGATGCCGGCGTAAATCAGCAGCGACAGCCAGCGCCACAGGAAATCGTAGCCAAGCAGCATGACCGCGTTTTTGATCGAGGATACTTTGTATTGCAAGCCGATTCCGACCGAATTGATGTAGCACAGCAGGCTGTAGCAAAGCGCGACGTCGTGCTTGAAGGCGTCCTCGATCAGGGCCACGTCGGCCTTGTTCATCACCAGATTAAAAATATCCACCACCCGCACGCGCGCCGGATCAACGCGATTGTTGGCGAGCGTCTCGGGTTTGGCGAAGAAATTTCCCTGATATAAATCGAAGCAAAACGCTTTGCAGGCATCGAAATCGCCGCGGGTATTGATGTTGCGCACCAGCCGTTGCAGGCCATGCGGTTTGACCGCGCGGTCGAGTTTGGCGATATCTTGAATGCTTTGAAGTGCTAAGTCGTACACGACATAATTCGCGACGCTGGCCACGTTGCTGAGTTCGTTCCCCGCATTTTGACAGGTATAGGCCAGGTTGAACCCTTGCTTCAACAACTGCGCGCAGCGCGCTTCTTCCTTGGCGGAGGCAAGATATGCAGCAGGATATTCCAGAATAAATTTAGCTTTCGGTAGCAGTTCTACAATGTCGCTGTCGAGCGATTGCTCAGGCAGCGTCACCCAGGCTAACTTGTCGCCCATGGCTTCGGCTGCGCCAAAAGTATTCAGGGTATTGACGATCAAGCGCGCAGCGGACTCGGCCGACTCGGGCGCGGCTTCGGGCGTCAGACCGGTTTTACGCACCAGTAATTGCAAGGCGCGCACTTTCTCCGTAGCGTCGAATATGGCTTGGCGCGCAAGGAACACGGTTTCCTGACGCGCTTGGGTGATAAGGGAATCATTGGCGGAGGAAGCTGCATGCGGCGTGGATTTGGCCTCTGCATCGGTAGAAGATGGCTCATCGGCATCGCGGCGAAAAGGTCGAGGGATGAAATTCCAGCTCATGATAGTGGCTTTTTTTAGTTAAATTTATGCGTGAGTCATCCTTATCGCCGCTTCAAACCGATTCTTTAATTAAATAAATTCCATGTTTAGGTCAAATCAAGTCCTGACTTGGTGCAAAAGCTTGCCGAATGCACCAAACATGTGCAATCTTTTCGATAATAAGCGTATGTTAAAACAGTAAATATAAATAAAACAAATACATGTGATTATGGAATATAAATTGCTTATGTAATCTGGTTTATTTAACTGGGGTGTGCAATGGAAACGCTAAAAGTCGGAACGGATTCCTTATTTGTCTTGCTGGGCGCGATCATGGTGCTGGCCATGCATTCCGGCTTCGCATTTCTTGAGTTGGGTACGGTGCGTCAGAAAAATCAAGTCAACGCCCTGGTCAAGATTCTGGTCGACTTCTGCGTTTCGACAGTTGCGTATTTTTTCATCGGTTATGGCATCGCATACGGCATGCATTTCATGACCGGCGCCGAAACCTTGGCGCAAAAGAATGGCTACGAACTGGTGAAGTTTTTCTTCCTGCTCACTTTCGCGGCGGCGATTCCCGCCATCGTCTCCGGCGGCATCGCGGAGCGCGCCAAATTCTATCCGCAGTTGATAGCGACCTTCATGCTGGTGGCCTTGGTGTATCCGTTTTTTGAAGGCATAGCCTGGAATAAAAACTTCGGCGTGCAAGCCTGGCTCAACGCGCAATTCGGCGCCGAGTTCCACGATTTCGCCGGTTCGGTGGTGGTGCATGCGGTGGGCGGCTGGGTCGGCTTGGCCGCGGTGCTCTTGCTCGGTGCGCGCCACGGACGCTATCGCAAGGATGGCGCCATGGCTGCGCATCCGCCGTCGAGCATTCCTTTCCTGGCGCTCGGCGCATGGGTGCTGACGGTCGGCTGGTTCGGCTTCAACGTCATGTCGGCTCAATCGATCGATAAAATCAGCGGCCTCGTCGCCATCAACTCGCTGATGGCGATGGTGGGCGGCACACTGGTTGCGCTGGTGGTGGGCAAGAACGATCCCGGCTTCGTGCACAACGGCCCGCTGGCCGGGCTGGTCGCGGTATGCGCCGGCTCGGACATCATGCACCCGGTCGGCGCGCTGCTCACCGGCGGCGTCGCGGGCGGCCTGTTCGTCTACATGTTCACGCTCACGCAAAACAAATGGAAAATCGACGACGTGCTCGGCGTGTGGCCGCTGCATGGTTTGTGCGGCGCATGGGGCGGCATCGCCGCCGGCATCTTCGGCGCGAAGGCGCTGGGCGGGATGGGCGGGGTGAGCTTCGGCGCGCAATTGACCGGCACACTGCTCGGCATTGGCATCGCGCTGGCCGGGGGCTTCGTGATTTATGGCGCGCTCAAAGCCATGATCGGTATTCGCCTGGATCAGGAAGAGGAGTTCATGGGCGCGGATTTGGCCATTCATAAAATCTCGGCGACGCCGGAGAGGGAAGCGGCTTAGTACGGCTGATTGAAAACAATAAAGTCTGTCGGGCTTAAAGCCATTTGTTTCCCAAGAAAGGCCCGGTGCGTGCTTGGGCCTTTTTATTCTTGTTACTTCAGGCCATTTCCGCTTACATGACAATCCACGGCTCGGCTATCAACCCCCAGGAGCTTCACCCCCGCTGGTAGAGTTGTTGGCTGCGATTCAGACGTCAAGAAACGTGAGTTGATCAAAGTAGCATCAACTTGCCCGCACAGAAAATCGGACCTCGCTTATTATCCAGGCTGCATCTAATGGCACGCTATTTGCTCGCGTTGTAAAAGTAACAAGGCTCGTCGATCTATTTTTGGGTCGGCGCATTGTGCAACGGAGTCGCATCCATGGTCGCAGCGCAGGCACAAGAGGGCAACCTCGAATTAGCCACTATTTATGAAATCAGCAAGATACTGAGCTCTTCTCTCGACCTGAACAAGACCGCGAGAGAAGTGCTGGGCATATTGTCGTCGCATTTAAAGATGCGGCGCGGCATGGTCAGCTTAGTTCAAGGCTCAGGTGAATTGCACGTGGTTGAAGCGACCGGTATGTCTGCAGAAGCCGTACAGCGCGGGCGTTTTCGCAAGGGGGAGGGGATTACCGGAAAGGTTCTTCAGACCGGAATGCCGATGGTCGTGCCCGATGTAGCGAAGGAGCCCTTGTTCCTCAATCGCACCGGATCGCGCAGTCTGGCCGAGGGCCAAGTGGTTGCTTTTATCGGCGTGCCGATCAAGGTGGGGCGGGAGACGATCGGCGTGGTCAGCGTAGACCGGGAGGTGAACAATCAGCCGATGAACTTCGAGGCGGATGTGCGCTTCCTCGCCATGGTGGCCAATTTGATCGGGCAGACCGCTCGATTGCACCAAAATGTGGCGGACGAGCGCGAGGAAATGATGCGGCAGCAGCAGCGCCTGCAAAAGGAATTGCAGGGCAAGTATTGTTTAGAGAACGTTATCGGCCACAGCAAGCGGATGCAGGAAGTGTTCGCCGAGGTGCACCAAGCCGCGCCGGGGCGTTCGACCGTATTGTTGCGCGGCGAGAGCGGAACCGGCAAGGAAGTGATCGCGCGCGCCATCCATTATCTGAGTCAGCGCAAGGACGCGCCGTTCATCAAGGTCAACTGCGCCGCATTGTCGGAAACGTTGCTGGAATCGGAATTGTTCGGGCATGAAAAGGGTTCGTTCACCGGCGCGACCCAAGAGCGCAAGGGACGCTTCGAAATGGCGCAGGGTGGCACGCTATTCCTGGATGAGATCGGCGATATCTCGCCCGCGTTCCAGACCAAACTGCTGCGCGTATTGCAGGAGCGCGAATTCGAGCGCGTTGGGGGTAATAAATCGATTCATGTGGATGTGCGCTTGATCGCCGCAACCAATCGCAATTTGGAGCAAGACGTGTCAAAGGGCCAGTTTCGCGCCGACCTGTACTACCGCATCAATGTCGTCAGCCTTTTCTTGCCGCCGCTACGGGAACGCCGCGAGGACATTCCCTTGCTGGTGGAGTATTTCCTGGAAAAATTCAGCCGGGAAAATAAACGCAAGATCACGATTGCGCCAGACGCGCTGCAGATCATGCTCAAATGCAATTGGCCAGGCAATGTGCGCGAATTGGAAAACTGCGTGGAGCGCACCGCGACCATGACGCGCGCTGGCGTGGTGCATGACGTGGACTTGCCGTGTCAGAAAAATAAATGCTTTTCGCTCGTGCTGCAAAGTTACGGTCAGGCGGAGAAAACCATTCCTATCACCACAGTTTTTGGCGAGGCGTCCGCGTCATCCATTACGATACCGGACGAGCCATACACCGAGGCGCGGACCAATGATGACGATGCGATTTTTGGCACGGAGCGGGAACGTCTGGTTCAGGCCATGGAACAATGTGGCTGGGTGCAAGCCAAAGCCGCGCGCTTGCTCAATCTGACACCGCGGCAGATCGGTTATGCACTGCAAAAGTACAACATCGAAGTCAAACGGCTTTAATGCCGCCAGCCACCGCTTGATGCGGTGGCCACCCCTGTAACGTTCCCAACAATTCCCCCTCGCCCAGCCGCTTTTGTAGCAATTGCGACAAAGGCTCGCCTCGTAAGTGCACTTAATTCCGCTATTTCAACGCGATTTACACGTGGCATGCTTGTTGCTGAATGCCAAGTAGGCGTATCAAATTCCTCATGCAACGCGAGATGGTATTGGCGGTTCACCTGGGACAGGAACGAAGAATGGACAATCAAGTTGGTATCGATCAGAGCAAGCCGCTAGACCAAATCATGCGGCAGGTTGCGGAGCATAAAGGGTGCGGCACTTCCAGCGAGGGCGGGAGAGCCAGTTGCGGCTCATCCGGCGGCCCGGAAGACATGGCGCCGGAGGTTTGGGAAAAAGTGAAGAACCATCCTTGCTATAGCGAGGAGGCGCATCATCATTACGCGCGCATGCACGTGGCCGTGGCGCCGGCGTGCAATATCCAATGCAATTATTGCAATCGCAAATACGACTGCGCCAACGAAAGCCGCCCCGGTGTGGTGAGCGAGAAGCTGACCCCGGAGCAAGCGTCCAAAAAAGTGTTGGCCGTGGCCTCCACCATTCCGCAAATGACGGTACTGGGCATCGCCGGACCGGGCGACCCCTTGGCCAACCCGGAAAAAACCTTCAAGACCTTCGAGTTGATTTACAACACCGCGCCCGATATCAAGCTGTGTCTTTCGACCAACGGCTTGGCCTTGCCGGATCATATCGAGACCATCAAGAAGTTCAACGTCGACCACGTGACCATCACCATCAACATGGTCGATCCGGAAATCGGACAACACATTTATCCGTGGATTTTCTGGAAGCACAAACGCATCATGGGCATCGAAGCCGCCAGGATCCTCACGGAACGGCAGATGCTAGGGCTGGAAATGCTGACCGCAGCCGGCATTCTGTGCAAAGTGAATTCGGTGATGATTCCCGGCATCAACGACCAGCATTTGGTCGAGGTGAACAAAGCGGTCAAATCGCGCGGCGCCTTCCTACACAACATCATGCCGCTGATTTCCGCGCCGGAGCACGGCACGGTGTTCGGCCTGAACGGGCAGCGCGGACCCACGGCGCAAGAGTTGAAAACGCTGCAAGATAATTGCGAGGGCGAGATGAACATGATGCGCCACTGCCGCCAATGCCGTGCCGATGCGGTGGGCTTGCTGGGCGAAGATCGTTCGTCCGAGTTCAGTACTGAAAAAGTCATGGAGATGGACATTCAGTACGACGCCGAGGGGCGCAAAGCCTATCAACAACAGGTGGAACAGGAACGCCAAGCCACGGTGGCGGCCAAGGAAGCCGAGATGGCCGATTTAGAGGCGGAGTTCAGCGATGTGAAGATTCTGATCGCCGTCGCGACCAAAGGCCACGGCCGGGTCAACGAACACTACGGTCATGCGCAGGAATTCCAGATTTACGAACTCAGCACCGAGGGTTCCAAGTTTGTGGGTCATCGCCGCGTCGATCTCTACTGCCAGGGAGGATTCGGTGAGGAAGAAACGCTGCCGACCGTGATCCGCGCCATCAACGACTGCGTCGCGGTGTTCGTGGCCAAGATCGGCGGCTGCCCGAAAGACAGCCTGAAGGCGGCCGGCATCGATCCCGTGGACAAATACGCGCACGAATTCATCGAGCAGTCGGCGGTGAAATATTTCAAGGAATATCTGGGCAAAGTGAAATCCGGCGAAATCGTGCATGCCGCGCGCGGCGATGCGGATATTCGTCAAGGCGCGTATATCGCGGCATAAGTTTTGATCGAGTCATTAGGAGAAAAGCATGGCATTTAAAATTATTACGTCCCAATGCACCGCGTGTTCCGCGTGCGAGCCGGAGTGCCCGAACAATGCGATCCGGGAAAAAGACGGCACCTTCATCATCAAGCCGGAGAAGTGCACCGAGTGC
>JACRIU010000090.1 GCA_016235775.1 Hydrogenophilales bacterium | reverse complement strand
TTTCCGACAAACAGCCGATATTTCAGATGCGACGCGAATTTTGCGCCCCCCCACGCTTTTGGCATGGATATTGCCACTGTTCTACGGGCAGACGCTCGAAAGCCTGAATGGTTAGGCGCGAAACTTCGGGTAGTTTCTGAGAAATAACCTTTACCTTTATTGATTTTATTTTACAATACCCAAAAGGCCGGGGTTCAGAACGGCTCGACGGATATGGCGTGGAGGTGACGTGTCGGAGCAAAACAATCTAGCGGGCATTAAAGTTATGGTAATCGACGATAGCAATACGATTCGCCGTAGCGCCGAAATTTTTCTCGTGCAATCGGGCTGCGAGGTCATTCTGGCGGAGGACGGCTTCGATGCCATGTCCAAAATTACCGACCACCAGCCGGACGTGATTTTTGTCGATATCATGATGCCGCGCCTGGACGGCTACCAGACTTGCATGTTGATCAAGAAAAACCAGCGTTTTCGCGATACGCCGGTGATCATGCTGTCGAGCAAGGATGGCCTGTTCGACCGCGTGCGCGGACGCATGGTGGGCTCGGATGAATATCTGACCAAGCCGTTTACCAAAGAAAGCTTGCTGCAAGCGGTGAAAAAGCATGTGCTCACTCGCAAAGCGGCCTAATTGATACAGGGAATTTGAATAATGCCAATCAGCAAAGTCATGGTGGTGGACGATTCGCCCACCGAACGTCACTTCCTGGGGGAGTTGCTCACCAAACAAGGCTATCAAGTCGTGATGGCGGAGAGCGGTGAAGAGGCCATGGAAAAGGCCAAACAACTCAAGCCGGATTTGATTCTCATGGATGTGGTGATGCCGGGCTTGAACGGTTTCCAAGCCACGCGAGCCATTACCAAGGCCGAAGAGACGAAGAACATCCCGGTCATCATGTGCACCTCCAAGGGCCAGGAAACCGACAAAGTATGGGGCATGCGCCAAGGCGCCCGCGACTATGTGGTCAAACCCGTCAATAAAGACGACTTGCTGCGTAAAATCGCCGCATTAGGTTAATTTAAACGACCGACGCGCAATGGCCAAAAAAGTCAGCCTGCGAGAATTTCAAGAGGGCGTCGTCGCCCGGCTCAAGGAGGCGCAATCCGGCGCAGCCAATCAAGCCGCCTCCAAAATGGGCGTGCAGGTGGGCCAAGAAAAATGGCTGGTGAATTTGCCCGATGTGGGCGAAGTAACGCCGCTGCCACCGCTGTTGACGGTGCCGTTGACCCGCCGCTGGTTCGCCGGCGTGGCGAATGTGCGGGGCGTGCTGTATAGCGCGGTGGATTTTTCCGACTTCCTGGGCGGTGAGCCGACCCAAGCCAACGTCGATAGCCGGCTGCTGCTGGCGAACGGCAAGTATCACGTCAACGCAGGCATCATCGTGCATCACATGCTGGGGCTGAAAAACCCCGAACAATTTCAGATCGGCGACTCGAACAACCTGCCGCCGTGGATCGCCGCCGAATACATCGATAATGATGGCAATATTTGGAAAGAGCTGAATATGGCGGGGTTGATCGGCCACCCCGATTTCTTGAATGTGGGCGCCTGACCGCGCCCGGATCACTGGCATCAGCAAATAGCCTAAAGGCTAGGAACGGAGAAGACCATGGCATTCTTCAAGCTCCCGAAGAAAGACAAAAAATCGAAGAGTACCGGCACCACCGGCGTACTGCATACCACGCTCATCATGCACGGGTTGCGCAAGCTATCCGGCAAAGAGGCGGCGCAAATTCCCCTGATCGGCCACCTGCCGCCGGAAAAGCAAATCGCCTACACCGCGATCGCCACCTTGGCCAGCGTGATCCTGACCGCTTCCTTGATGGGCTACAGCAACTACCAAGTGGGCCGCAAGGCGGATTTCGTGGGAACCTCGACCGAGATGCAGATGTTGTCGCAGCGCATCGCGAAAGGTTCGCAGCAGGCGGTGCTGGGTAACAAAGAGGCCTTCAAACAGCTGAAGGACGGCAAAATAAAATTCGACACCCACTTGAAGCGCCTCACCGGCGACTCGCCGTCTTCCGCGCAGACGATTCTGACCGACCTCAACAAACAATGGGGCAAGATGTCGAAGGAAACCGCCTCGATCCTGACCCAGCAGCAAAGCTTGGAAAAACTGAACCAGAGCGTGGCGGAGATCAACGCCGCCAACGTGCAGATGCTGGAACTGTCGCAGCAAGTCGTCTCGCTCATGGTGCAAGCCGGCATTCCGCAGCGCGACGTGTCCATCGCTTCCGACCAGGTGATGTTGACGCAGCGCATGGCGAAGAACGCCAACAACCTGCTTTCCTCCGATGTGATCGATCCCGAAGTCGCATTCTTGCTGGGCAAGGACGCCAGCGCCTTCCGCGACACCCTGAACGGCCTCATCGTCGGCAGCGAGGACTTGCGCCTGACCGCCGTGAAAGACGCGGACATCAAGGAAAAGCTCAATGAGCTGAGCGGCGTGTTCAAGGCATTCGACGCCAACGTGAGCGACATTCTGCAAAACATGCAGAACCTGGTGAACGCCAAGGCCGCCAGCCGCGCGATTTTCGATGCGTCCGACCCCATGCTGGCGAGCACCGAGAAGCTGACCGAAAATTATGAAAAGCTCGGCTCGTTCAGCGGCTGGTTCGCCGTGGTGTTTGGGGTGTTCGCGCTGGTGAGCGCCGTGTTCCTGGCCTGGTCGTTCATTAACGACGCGCGCCAACGCGCGGTGCGCAGCGAAGAAGAGAACAAGCGCAACCAGGAAGCGATTCTGCGCCTCCTGAACGAAATGGGCGATTTGGCGGAAGGCGACCTGACGGTGAAAGCCTCGGTGACCGAAGACATCACCGGCGCCATTGCCGACTCCATCAACTACACGATTGACGAGCTGCGCATCCTGGTGGCCGAGATCAATAAAGCGACCGAGCAGGTGACCACCGCGTCGCAGCAAGCGCAGGCGATTACCGCGCAACTCCTCGATGCCGCTCAGCGCCAGTCGAAAGAGATTGAAGAAACCTCGGCCTCGGTGTTGAAAATGGCCGGCTCCATCAACGACGTGTCGGCGACCGCTGTCGAGTCGGCGCGCGTGGCGCAAATGTCGCTGGATGCGGCGGAAAAAGGCCAGTCGGCGGTGCAAGACTCCATCACCGGCATGAATGAGATTCGCGAACAGATCCAAGAGACCGCGAAACGCATCAAGCGCCTGGGCGAATCCTCGCAGGAGATTTCCGAGATCGTGGAACTGATTTCGGACATTACCGAGCAGACCAACATTCTGGCCCTGAACGCGGCGATCCAAGCGGCGTCGGCGGGTGAAGCGGGCCGCGGCTTCACGGTGGTGGCGGAAGAGGTGCAGCGCCTGGCGGAACGCTCCGGCGAGGCAACCAAACAGATCGGCGCGATTGTGAAAACGATTCAAACGGACACGCACGACGCCGTGGCCGCCATGGAAAAAAGCACCCAGGGCGTGGTCGAGGGCGCGAAACTGTCCGACGCCGCGGGCCAGGCGCTATCCGAGATCGGCCGCGTGTCGCAAGAACTCGCCGGCCTGATTCACAGCATCTCCGAAACCACGCAAGCGCAAACCGAAGTGGCGCAAAGCGTGGCAAAAAACATGCAAGACATTCAAAACATCACCACTCAAACCACAGAAGGCACGAAGCGCACCGCGGTGTCCATCGGACAGCTCGCCAACCTGGCGGCGGACCTGAAGGGCTCGGTGGCGGGCTTCAAGCTTTCCTAACTTATGAGCCTGACCGAATTCGACATTGGTCCCCTGACCTGGGTCAAAGGGGAGATCGACACGGCCCTGCACAAGGCCAAGGAGCAGCTCGCCCACTTCGCGGCGAATATCGGCGACACCACCCCCCTGCGTTTCGCGCAGCCGCACCTGCATCAGGTGAAAGGCGCGATTCAGATGGTGGGCTTGGACGGCCTGGCGCGCTTCGCCGAAGAAGTGGAACGCTTCATGGCCGCGCTCGAAGCGCGCGAAGTCGAGCCCACCGCCGATACGCTCGATCTGCTCGATCAAGGCTTCAACACCATCGCGAAATATTTGGATGAGCTGATGGGCGGCGCGCCGGATGTGCCGCTGAAACTTTTCCCCGCCTTCAACAAATTGCTGGCCGCGCGCAAGGTCGAGCGCGTTACGGAGAGTGATCTGTTCTTTCCGGATCTTTCGGTGCGCGCCCCCAAATCCGACACCCCGCTCCCCGTGGCGGAAGCAGACCTGCCGCGCTATGTGCGGACGCTGCGCACCCAGTATCAAAAAGGCTTGCTCGGCTACCTGCGCAACCCAAACGACCGCGCCGGGCTCGCCGCGATGCGCGATGCGCTGGCGGCGATCGAATCGAGCCAAGCCCAAGCCGCCGCGCGCACGTTTATTTGGAGCGCGGCCGCGTTCGTCGAGGGCTTGCTCGAAGGCGGCCTGCCTACGAATTTTAGTGTCAAAAGCCTGTGCGGCCGCATCGATCAGCAAATCCGCCGCCTCGCGGAAAACTCTACCAAGGTGGCCGAGAAACTCAATCGCGACGTGCTGTATTACGTTGCCAGCGCCAAACCCGCCACGCCGCGCTTGACCAGCGTCAAACAGGCGTTTGAACTGGAAAGCTATTTGCCGGCGCCAGCCGCGTCGGCGCCAGCCGATCAGGCGCTGGAGAAAGCCAAACCCATCCTGCGCGAGCTGGCCGATCTGGTCGGCGCGGCGAAAGAAGCGTGGCTCAAGTTCAGCGCCGGCAACAAAGATATCCTCAAGATATTCCAGGACCACACCCGGCGCGCACTGGGCAAAAGCCAAGCCCTGGGCTTCGAGCCGCTGACCGGGCTGGCGGAAAAAATCGCCAGCGGCGCGGATGAGCTGGCGGTGAGCGGCGATGTATCGGAAGTGGTGTCGATGGAAATGGCCACCGCATTGATGCTCACCGAGAACGCGGTGGAAAACTATGCGCGGCTCACCCCCGAATTTGCGCGCCAAGCCGACGTTCAGGGCCGCCGTTTGCAGGCCAGCCTGCTCGGTCAATCCACCGACGAGATCGAACAAGTGCCGCTGCTGGACGAGATTTCGCGCAAGGCGCAAGAAAAGCTGCTGCTAAACCAAGTCGGCACCGAGATCCAAACCAATTTGCGCCACATCGAGCAAGTGCTCGACGCCTTTTTCCGCGATCACGCCAAACGCGCCGATATTCCCGGCCTCACCTCGTATATCCGGCAGGTTTTCGGCGCATTGCGGATTCTGGAATTGGAGCGCGCGGCCGATTTGCTGAGCGCCTGTCAGCTCATTATCGACAAATTCGCGGATGCGAATTATCAGCCCGAGCAGCGCGATCTGGAGCTGGTGGCGGAGGGCTTGAGCAGCCTCGGCTTCTACATCGAAGCGGTGCAGCATGGCCGCAACGACGCATTCAACATCATCGCACCGGTGATCAAAACCTTCCCCGGCATCAAAAACAGCGAAGTACGCGACAGCGATGCGGTCGAGGTGGTGGAAACGGCGCCGGCGCCGGTCGAGCGGCCGGTCGCCAGTGTCGAGTCAGGCATCGAAGAGCAGAAGCGCCGCGCGCAAGCCTTGTTTGAAACCTGGAACAACGCGCCCGCAGCGGAGCATCGCGCCGAATTGCGCAGCCAGCTCTCGGCCTTGGCGCAAGACGCCGATCTGATCGACGACGGGACGCTGAAGGAGCGCGCCTCCAAGGCGCTGTCTGCCCTGGAGCAAGCCGGGGATACGCCCTCCGCCGCAGTTGGCGCCGCAGTCGCGGAGTTGACCGCGCCCAAAGTGGCGGCGGTCGCGCCTTCGGCGGAAACCGCGCGTTTGATCGAGGCCAGCAAGGAGGTCATCGACCGCGAGTTGCTGGAAACCTATCTTGAAGAGGCCGACGAAGTGCTCGCCACCGTGCGCGAGCATCTTGGCATCATGCGCCGCCGCCCGCATGATCACGAAGCGCTGATCACGATCCGCCGCGGCTTCCATACCCTGAAAGGCTCCGGCCGCATGGTGGGCCTGAAGGAGTTGGGCGAAGTGGCGTGGGGCATTGAACAAACCATGAATCGTTGGCTGGAAGAGGAAAAAGACGCCACACCGGAATTGCTCGACATGATTCAGCAGGCGCATGACGCGTTTGGCGGCTGGGTCGAAATCCTGAACCGTGATGGCTCGGTGGAAGTGGATGCCGCCGGCCTTCTCGCTACGGCAGCGTCCCTGCGGGAGGACCCCTCCGGCCCTTTTGACTTGTCGGCCCGGCGCGAGGCCTTAATCGCCTCGCGTCAGGCCGCTATGCAGCCGCCGGTTGTCAGCGACATCGAGGTTTCCGCATCCGCAACGGAAGCGACGGCAGAAACCGAACTCATCCTCGAAGCGCCCGAAGAAGCGTTTTTCCTGGAACTGCTTGAGGCCGAAGCCGAACCCGAACCCGAACCCGAACCCGAACCGATTACGATCGAAGCAATCGAACCCGCTTCGGTTGAAATGGATGAACCCTTCTCCACCCCGGAAATACCCGCCGCGCCGGAAGAAATCCAGATCGGCGACAGCAGCATCAGCACGGGGCTATATCAACTTTTCCTGGACGAAGCGGCGACCCACATCGCCACCTTGGATAGCGGGCTTGCCCAAATCCAAGCGAATCCGGCGCACCCGGTCGAATACGACTACATGCGCGCCGCGCATACCCTGGCGGGGATTTCCAGCACCGTCGGCTTTACCGCGACCGCCGATCTCGCGCACGCCCTGGAACAATGGCTGATGGATGTGCTGCACAATCCGCGCAGCTTGGATGCGCGCGCGCTGCAAGCGATGCAAGACGCGGTGGTGAGCCTGAAAGGCATGGTGACCGCGATTCAAAGCCGAGAAGCGCCGCCGGCCGCCGGCTTTTTGGTCGACTACCTCAAACAAATGGCGGCCGATGCGCGCAATGCGCGCGAGTTGGCGGAGCTGGAGGCGTTGGAAGCGCAGGAAGCGCCGCCTGAAACTGAACCGGCGCTCAAAGAACCTGTTGCAGCAGCACCCGCCGCGCCGCCGGTCGAGGCCGTGGCGAGCGAAGTGATTACCGAACCGGCGCCCGTGAAATCCGCGCCGCTCCAACCCACCTTGAGGGTCGTACCGATGCGAGAAAAACCCGACGCGATCGAGATCGACAGCAGCATCAAAGACGATGTGGACGAACAGCTCCTGCCCGTGTTCCTGGAAGAGGCGCAGGAATTGATGCCCTTCATCGGAACCCAGTTGCGCGCCTGGCGCGACAAGCCGGCGCAAACCGATGCCTCACAAGCGCTGCAGCGCGCGCTGCATACCCTCAAAGGCTCCGCGCGCATGGCGGGCGCCATGCGCCTGGGCGAGCTCACCCACCGCATGGAGACGCGGGTCGAGGCCGTGGTGGAAGGCGGGACGCCGGGCGGCGAATTGTTCGATGAGCTGGATGGCTATTTCGATGCGGTCGGCGATCTGCACGAGGCCTTGGTAAAAGGCGAGAGCGTCGAAGCCGCTGCGGCGCTCGCGCCCGTCGCGCCCGCCGCCCCCGTGGTGTTGGGCGGGCCGGCAAAAGCCGCCTTGCCGCAAGTGGATATATTGGCCGAGATGGAACAGGCCGCCGCGCGCGCCGTGTTGCGCGTGCGCGCCGATACCGTGGATCGCTTGGTGAATGAAGCGGGCGAGGTGAGCATCACGCGCTCGCGCATCGAAGGCGAGATGCTGCACTTCAAGCAATCGCTCAAGGATTTGACCGAAAACGTGATCCGGCTGCGCAATCAATTGCGCGAAGTGGAAATTCAGGCCGAATCGCAAATGCAGTCGCGCATTTCGGCGGCGCAGGAAACGCAATTCGATCCGCTCGAATTCGACCGCTTTACCCGCTTGCAGGAAATCACGCGGATGATGGCGGAGAGCGTGAACGACGTGGCCACGGTGCAGCAGACCTTATTGAAAAACCTGGATGAAGCCGAGGCGGCCCTGGTCGCGCAAGGGCGGCTCAATCGTGAATTGCAGCAAGGCTTGATGCGCATTCGCATGGTGCCCTTGTCCAGCATCACCGAGCGGCTGCACCGCATCGTGCGCCAGACGGCAAAAGATGTGGGCAAGAAGGCCGCGCTCAAAATCGAAGGCGAGAGCGTCGAGCTCGATCGTTCGGTGCTGGAGAAAATGACCGCGCCGTTCGAGCATCTGTTGCGCAACGCAGTGGCGCACGGCATTGAAACCGGGCACGACCGCGAAATCGCCGGCAAGGCCGAGACCGGCGGCATCGAGTTGCGGGCGCGCCAGGAAGGCAACGAGGTGGCGCTGATCATCCGCGACGACGGCGGCGGCATCGACCTCGATCGCGTGCGCGCCGAGGCCGTGGAGCAGGGGCTGATCGGCGCGAATGAAGACGTGCCCGCCGCGAAACTGACGGAAATGATTTTCCAGGCGGGTTTTTCCACCGCAGCCGAAGTCACGCAAGTATCGGGCCGCGGCGTCGGCATGGACGTGGTGCGCAATGAAATCGCCGCGCTCGGCGGCCGCATCGAAGTCGAATCCGGCAAAGGCCGGGGCACTACGTTTACGATTTATCTGCCGCTCACCTTGGCGGTGACGCAGGTGGTGACGGTGAGCGCGGGGGAAAACCAGTTCGCGCTGTCGTCCTCGATGGTGGAGCAAGTGCAGGAATTGAAACCCGCCAAGTTGGCCGAAATTTATCAGGCCGGCCAGGTCGAGTGGCTGGGCAACACCTACCCGCTGCATTATTTGCCGCGCTTGCTGGGCAATATGGAGGCCACCCCGGAGGCCAAAGCGTATTCCTCGGTAATCCTGCTGCGCAGCGGTACGCACCGCGCGGCGGTGCACGTGGATGCCTTGCAGGGCAATCAAGAGGTGGTGGTTAAGAACATCGGGCCGCAACTGGCGCGCGTCTCCGGCATCTCCGGCGCCACCGTGCTGGGTAATGGCGAGATCATGCTCATCATCAACCCGGTGCAACTCGCGCACCGCGAGACGCCCCATGCCGCGGCGGGACAGCCCACCCTCACCTTCAAACAGGAAGAACTGGTCACCGCCCCGGTCATCATGGTGGTGGACGATTCACTCACCGTGCGCAAAATCACCGGACGCCTGCTGTCGAAAGAAGGCTACCAAGTGGTCACCGCCAAAGACGGCGTGGACGCGCTGCAACAACTGCAAGAATATCGCCCGGCGGTGATGCTGGTGGATATCGAAATGCCGCGTATGGATGGCTTCGAGTTTACCAAGAACGTGCGCGGCGACGCCGCCACCGCCGGCATCCCCATCATCATGATCACCTCGCGCACCGCCGAAAAACACCGCAACTACGCGCGCGAACTGGGGGTGAACGTGTATCTGGGCAAACCTTATCAGGAAGAAGAGCTGCTTTCGTACATCGCGCATTTTGTGCAGCAAGGCGCGAAGCTACCGGCTTGAACGTCATCTGTAGGGGCGAGGCATGCCTCGCCCGCATCCCCTGCCCCGCTCAAGGGTGCGACCAATCCACAATCCCCAAGTAATAAGTCCCCAGCACCACCCCGCCGAACACGATGCGATACCAGGCGAAAGGAACGAAGGTGTGGCTGGAGACGAATTTCAGCAAGCCTTTCACCGTCAGCATGGCGGCGATGAAGGCGGCGGCGAAACCGACGGCGAACACCGGCAGATCATCCACGCGCAGCAGCGCCCAATTTTTGTACACGTCGTACACCGTCGCCGCCAGCATGGTGGGGATGGCGAGGAAGAACGAGAACTCGGTCGCCGCCTTGCGCGACAGGCCGAAAATCAAGCCGCCCATGATGGTGGCGCCGGCGCGCGAGACGCCGGGGAACATCGCGATCGATTGCGCGAAGCCGACCGAGAGCGCTTCGCGCCAGGACATATCCTCCACTTTTTCGTAGCGCGGTTGATAGGCGCGTTTCTCGATGTAGAGAATCAACAGCCCGCCCGCGATCAGCGCGCCCGCCACAGTGATCGGGTTGAACAAGTATGTCTTGATCGTGCTGTGGAATAAAAAGCCCAGCACCAGCGCAGGCAGGAAGCCCACGAAAATCAGGGTCGCAAAACGCTGTTGCAGCGGGTCGGCGCGCAAGCCGCCGATGACCTTGCCGATCCGTTCCCGGAAATCCCAGCACACCGCCAAAATCGCCGCGAGCTGAATCACGATTTTAAACACCTTGCTTTGCTCGTCGTTGTAATCGAGCAAGTCCCCCACCACGATCAAATGGCCGGTGGAAGAGATCGGCAAGAATTCGGTGACGCCTTCGACGATGCCGAGCACCAGCGCTTTAAGCAGCAAGATGAAATCCATGAAGAAATCCAGGTAGTCAAAAAGGACTATTATACGGATTGTCCCCGGGAGGGCAGTGATGCTTCGGTGACAGGGTTATTCAACTAACAATGGAGGAGGACAAAAATGCTGCGTACTAAATCGTTGCTTGCGGGAATGGGATTGCTGGCCTTGACTGTCGCGCTGCCGGCGTATTCCGCCGATGCGGTGAAACTGCACGGAACCCGATTCGAAATGGATGTGCCGCAAAACTGGCAGCCCGGTTACAAGGATCTCGACGACCGGCTATTGATGATTTACTTCAAGGATGCCAAAAGCGGCGCGACGCTGGAGGGCGTGTATTTGCGCAAGGTGCAGCCGGCGACGTTCACGCTGGAAGATTTCAAAAAATGGCGCATCGGCGCGGAAGACAAGCGCTATGAAGGAAAAGGCCATACCGTGGCCAAAGCGGAGGCCATCACCATCGCCGGCGAGCCGGGCAATTACATCATGACCACCTGGAAAGAGGGCGACAAGGAGTTCGAGAAACACACCGCGCAGTATTTGAAAGACGGCCGCCAATACATGGTCGTATTGTCCGGGCCCAAGGGCAAGACCGACAAGGGGCCGTTCGATCATGCGGTGAAAACCTTCACCCTGGGCAAAGAGTAACGGTGTGACCGAACGCCGCCAGAAATAAAAAAGGGCCCCGCATGGGGCCCTTTTTTTGAGGCGGAAGCGGCTCCCTATTCGCGGTAGCGCGGGGTTTTTCCAGCCAGATCAAATACATCTTGCAACGTGGATTTTGGCATGTGCAGGCCATGCTGTCCTTTCAGCAATTTGGCGAAGGCCGCCACATTTTTTATCGGTTGCTTCGCTTCCTGGAGAAAGGCCGTGAGGTCTTCGATCACCGCCCAGGGATAGATGATCCAGCGCCATTTCACGACTTTGTGCGCGTAAAAATCCGGCACATCCGGGCAACTGGCTTTGTGCAGCAAGACCGCCGTGCGGATTTCCGCTTTGGGCAGCCGTGCGCGAATATGCGGCAATGCGGCGTCGAAGGTGTCGCCAGTGTCGCTCACATCATCCACCACCAACACGCGCTTGCCCTGCACGTTTTCCGGTAAGGGGTGGCGCACAATCGTCCTGGCCGATTTTTTCGTGCCGTGATAATGCTCGACCTTGATGCTGGCGACGTTCATCACGCTCAGATAATCCGCCAACACCCGCGCCGGCATATATCCGCCACGCGCGATGGCGATGATCAGATCGGGCTCAAAGCCCGCGTTATGGATTTTGAACGCGACCTTGCGCGAGAGCTGGGCGAACTTGCCCCAACTGATCAGTTCGCAACGGGGCGGTTTATTCGGCAAATTCAAGCCGCTCCTGGAGTTTGCTCAGCGCGGCCTGCGCGCAAGCCTCGTCTTTATCCCCGCCCGGCGCGCCGGACACGCCGAGCGCCCCCAGCAGCGAGCCCCCGGCGCGGATCGGCAAGCCCCCTTCCAGCACCAGGATGCCTTGCACGTGATTCATCTCCATGCGGATATCCTGCCGGTTCCGGCGGAATTCGCCGGAGGCCACGCCGGAGAGAATCACCGCCTCCGCCTTCTCGCGCGCGATCTGCATGGTGTAGCGCGGCGCCATCGAGTCGCGCAACATCGCCTGCGCATCGCCGCTGCGATTCACCACGATAGCGGTGACTTGATAACCACTGGCGCGGCAGGAATCCACAGCAGCTTGGGCCAGGTCACGCGCAAGCTCCAAGCTGACGGTTTTGAAATTGATAACATCTGCCGCCACAGCGGGAGTGGCGAATAAAAGCGCCATCAGGAATAAAGTGCGACGTAACAAATTCGTCTCCTTACGATGAGCGTGCATCAGTATATCCAGTAGAGAGGTTGGGCGGTTAGAATGGCGCTTAGGTTTTTAAGGCAAATCCAGCCCGAATAATAACCGCCAAAGAAAATCCATGCCGCTTTCCTGGAACGAAATCCGTAGCCGCGCCCATGAATTTTCGCGCAAGTGGGCGGGCGAGGAATCCGAGCGCGCCGAAGCACAAAGCTTCTGGAACGACTTCTTTGCCGTGTTTGGCATCGAGCGCAAACGCGTCGCCATTTTCGAGAAGCAGGTTTCCATCGCCCGAGCCGGCGAGAAACTCAAGCAGGGCCGCATTGACGCCTTTTGGAAAGGCATGCTGCTGATCGAGCACAAAAGCCGGGGCGCCGATCTCAACCGAGCCTTCGCTCAAGCCGCCGATTATTTCGACGGCATCGCCGAGCGCGACTTGCCGCGCTACATCCTGGTGTCCGACTTCGAGCGCTTTCGGCTTTACGATCTGGAAGACGACACCGAGACCGAATTCAAGATCGCCGATCTGCACAAGCACATCAAGCATTTCGCCTTCATCGCCGGATATCGCACCCAAGTCATCGCGCCGCAAAACCCGGTCAATATCAAAGCAGCCGAGCGCATGGGCCGCCTGCACGACCGGCTCAAGGCCAGCGGCTACGAAGGCCACCCGCTGGAGCTGCTGCTGGTGCGCCTGCTGTTTTGTCTGTTCGCCGAAGA
The DNA here is from genome assembly GCA_016235775.1 of Hydrogenophilales bacterium. Classification (GTDB taxonomy): domain Bacteria; phylum Pseudomonadota; class Gammaproteobacteria; order Burkholderiales; family Thiobacteraceae; genus RBG-16-58-11. Next base: position 26,473 of record JACRIU010000090.1, on the reverse strand, counting down.
TACCGGCATCTACCAGCCCGCCGGCAGCTTCCGCCTTTGGCTCGACGAGCGCACCGCGCTCGATGGCAGCGACCTTGGGCCGCAGTTGGCGCAGTTTTTCCAGGTACTCAACACGTCGGAAGACAAGCGCTCGAAAAACCTCGACGAGCAATTAAACGCCTTCCCTTATGTGAACGGCAAATTGTTCGAGGAGACGCTGCCCATCGCCGCCTTCGACGCCGCCATGCGCGACGCGCTACTCGATTGTTGCGCCCTGGATTGGGCCGCCATCTCCCCCGCCATTTTCGGCGCGCTGTTTCAAAGCATCATGGACGACCGCGCGCGGCGCAATCTCGGCGCGCACTACACCAGCGAGGAGAACATCCTCAAGCTCATCAAACCCTTGTTCCTGGACGAGCTGCGCGCCGAATTTCAGCGCGTGCGCAACAACAAAAACAAACTGTTCGAGTTCCACAAAAAGCTGCGCACGCTTACCTTCTTCGACCCCGCCTGCGGCTGCGGCAATTTCCTGGTCATCGCCTACCGCGAACTGCGCGCGCTCGAACTTGAAGTGTTGCGCGTTTCTCTTGAGATTGAGTTGAAAAGCGGCCAGCGTCTTGTGGACGTACAACAGCTTATCGGCGTGGACGTAGACCAGTTCTACGGCATCGAGATCGAAGAGTTCCCCGCCCAAATCGCCCAGGTGGCGCTATGGCTCATGGATCACCAGATGAACGTTCGAGTGTCGGAAGAATTCGGCCTGTACTTCGCGCGCATCCCGCTCAAGCGCACGCCGCATATTTATCATGGCAACGCGTTGACCACGGATTGGAATGATGTGCTGCCGGCGGAGCGGGCCAGCTTCGTGTTTGGCAATCCGCCGTTCGTGGGAGCGAAATTTATGAGCGATGAACAGCGCGAGGATTCGCGCCGGGTGTTCGAGGGCATCGAAGGCGGCGGCCTGTTGGATTTCGTCGCTGCCTGGTACGTCAAAGCGGCACGCTACACCACCTCCCCTCTCCCGCTTGCGGGAGAGGGGCCGGGGGAGAGGGCGCGCACCCGCTGCGCCTTCGTCTCCACCAACAGCATCACCCAAGGCGAGCAAGTCGGCGTGCTGTGGAGCTGGCTATTGAGCAAAGGTATGCACATTCATTTTGCTCATCGCACTTTCCAGTGGAGCAACGAAGCGCGTGGTATGGCGGCGGTGCATTGCGTCATCATCGGCTTCGGCGCTTTTGATGCCGACAAGAAAACGATTTACGAATACGAAGACATTCGCGGTGAGCCGCATGCTGTAGCGGTCGCGAATATCAATCCGTATCTGGTGGATGCGCCGGATGTGGTGCTGACGCGGCGCTCCACGCCGATTTGCAAGGTGCCGGGGATCGGTATAGGCAACAAACCTATTGACGACGGCAACTATTTGTTTACCACCGAAGAGCGCGACGAGTTTTTGAAGCTTGAGCCGAATGCGGCCAAGTATTTTCGTCGCTGGTTGGGCGCGGACGAATTTCTCAACGGCTACGAGCGCTGGTGCCTGTGGCTAGGCGAGTGTCCGCCGAATGAACTGCGGCGGATGCCAGAGGCGATGGCGCGGGTGGAAGCGGTGAAGCAGTCTCGGTTGGCGAGCAAGAGCGCACCCACGCGTAAATTAGCGGAGACGCCGACGCGGTTTCATGTAGAGAACATGCCGCAAAGCACCTATTTGATTTTGCCCGAGGTGTCATCGGAACGGCGGCAGTTTGTTCCCTTTGGGTTTGAATCGCCGGACACCCTGTGTAGCAATCTGGTGAAGATCGCCCCCAATGCGACGCTGTACCACTTTGGCGTACTGTCCTCCACCATGCACAATGCCTGGCTACGCTACGTCGCGGGCCGTTTGAAAAGCGACTATCGCTACTCAGCAGGCATCGTCTACAACAACTTCCCCTGGCCCGTCCTACCCTCTCCCGACGCTGACGCGCCACCCTCTCCCACAAGCGGGAGAGGGAAAGTCTTGAAGGAAAAAATCGAAGCCGCCGCCCAAGCCATGCTCGACGCACGCGCGCAATTCCCCAACGCCACGCTCGCCGATCTCTACGACCCGCTCACCATGCCGCCCGCGCTGGTGAAAGCCCACCAAAAACTCGACGCAGCGGTGGACGCCGCCTACGGTAAAAAGAGCTTCAAGAATGACGCTGATCGCGTGGCGTTTTTGTTTGAGTTGTATCGGAAGTACAAGTCGCTGTTGCCCGGCGCGCCGAAATTGAAGCGCGCTTCTAAACCTCGTTAGCGCGCATATGCACCCAGAGCTTGAACGCCGCATTTCGCATATCGAAGGCTTAACCAATCTTCATCTCTCGTTACTGATGGAGATGTTAAAGGCCGACAACGGCAAGTTGTACCCCTTAGACATGCTCGCATCTGCTGCTGTAAAGCGATCAATGGCGCAATGTTCCGGCTTTGCTTCATTGATACGAAACCAAAACTACATATGTGCTGCATCGCTGTTGCGTCTCCAGCTAGACAGTTGCATACGCTTTTTTGCGGCATTCATAGTAGAAAAACCGCACGACTTTGCTCACGAGGTTCTCCGAGGAACTCCCATACGAAAACTCAAAGATCGAAAAGGGAGATTCATGACAGACAAGCATCTTGTCGACACTCTTGGCAAAAAGTACGAGTGGATGCCCCGCGTCTACGCAGCGACTTCTGGATTTATTCACCTCTCTGATCGGCACATTTTTTCGGTGTTCCAAGATTGGGAAAACACCGGAAACATCTCATTGAATGTTGGCGCAACAGACGAAGGCATCCCCGATGCGCTCTGGATCGAATTGGCAGACGGATTCCTTGCCTCAACAGACGCATTGTTTGAGTATCTGAAAGGATGGACATTTTCTAAGCAGAATCCGGAGCTCGTTAAACAATATACAGAAAACAAGCGCTAACCCATCAATCCACCGGGCCTGCGCGATGAATGGCGCGCCGAGTTCGGTTAATGCTTCGCCCAGCCGGTGGCTCCAGGCGCAAATGTCGATGAAAAGCGTGGGGGCGTCAGGCGGTACGGCGCTGTTCGAACCGGAGCGCTTCTTCGATTTCTTTTTCGTCAACGCCGTAGTCCTTCGCCATCTCCGCCATCGAATCGCCCGCGCGGAAGCGTCCCACGATTACATCGGTACGAATCGCCACCCTGGAAAGGACCGGGCGCCCAAAAGACAGGCGCGGATCGATGACGATGGCTTTGGGTTGTTCCTTATCCGACACAGAGGTGCGGCTGAAGGGGAACAAACGAATGGGCGATCCTTGGCGATCCCGCTCAATACGGGCGAGCGCTTGCTCAAAATCGCCCCGCAGGGCTTCTTGTCCTTGTCGCGTAACGTTCAGCAAGCGCGAGGCGTGTTCGACGAACAGGTCGATACCGTTCGTGCGAAACTGCCGGTCGATAAGCGGCCTGTCCGCGCCCAATTTCGAGCGCAGGTACGCCATGCTTTCGCGTACCTTAGGTAATGAAATCTTGTGATGCCGGCGGATGGCGGAGAGCACGTGCAGTTCGCACAAGTTGGTGAAGGAGAGCAGCTTGCCCTTCATGTCGGCAGGCTGGATCACCGGTTGGAAGCGCTTAGGCGTGCCCGCCGCCGAGCGGTAGTTTTGGCCGAAACACCACGCTCGTAACGTGTTCGCGGAGGTGTTGAGAATGCACGCGGCCTCGCTGGCGGAATAAGCTGGGGTATCGAAAACGGATGCTCGCTTGTTGCTGGGGTGAGTCATGCGCGAATGGTAGCTCGGGATGAGTTCGAAGGGAAGGCTTTACGCGGAGAGAAAGCCCTGTCGGAAGCATTGAAGGAACCGTTTTGATGCGGATGCGGAATTTAATTGCGCATGGACAAGCCGATAAAAATAAAGAGTTATTTCGCCATTGTCAAAATAGACATGTTTTTTGGGGCTTACTATGACAATTGAAGCGCCCCCACGTCTTCTCCACCCAAACAGGCAATAGCTTAGTCGAGTGGCGGTTAAAGGGGCAGGTTACTTATCATAGCCAAACTCACCCACCCACTCGCCCCGTTTGTAATCGAGGCGCAGCCAGTGTGGAACATAAGGCGCGCGCTTCACAATCGGGAAGTCACCTAGCGGCGATTTCCCATTCACATCTTGAATATCGCAGCGGCGACTCATCACCGGGCGAAAGCGAACCGAGAGTTTGTCGCTAACAGGGGTGGCGCTGCTATCTTCGTCGCACTCGTAGAAGCGCACGCGCAAGCGAAGCAGGCAGGAAAAATACAGTTCCATCTCGGCAATGAGCGGCGTTGCGCGCTGGGCCAAGGCGCGTTGCGCTGCATCGCTCAGGGTGATGCATAGGGGCTTGCCTTCCAGCGTGGTGTTCAGTGCGTGAGCCTTAGTTGAAAACATGATGGCTTCCAGGTTCGCGTTGTCGAGACTCTGGGTGACTAGGTAGGGGGCGAGTCAGTCTGGCTTTGTGAGGCGCGGTTCTTCGCTAGCGCCGAAAGCCGCAAGGCTTCTTCCAGCCAAGCAAGGCGTTGGCCAGGCGTTGCCTGGGCCCATAAGTGAAGTCGCGACTTCTCTTCCTCGGACAAGGCGGGGAGTGAATCGAAGGAGGCGGCTTCACTCATCATGCAGTTTCCTCGTGCGTAGCAGTTCTTCCAAATGCTGGATATCGTCCAAATCGCGAGGCCGCGCCGCGCGGCGTTTGAGCTCGATCAAATCGGCAATGTCGCACACGGGGACAAACGTGCCGTCGATGTTCATGCTTATAGCGCGGCGGGACAAATCCTCGTAAGGAATCGGCTCGTGGACAAACAGATCGACAATCCGTAGAGGGTTGGCGGGGTCGTAGAAAGAAAACACCAGCATGTGCTTGTCCTTGATCCATCCCGCCCTGATTTCGGCGTTGGCAAACTGCATAGGATCAACCGGCAGACGAGGTTTCAAGCCGAGTGTAAGCAGCGCGCTGACTGCCTTTTGCGCCTCGCCCTGCTCAAGATTGATCACAAGATCGACATCCGCCGTCATGCGCGCGTAGCCGTGCAACACCGTGGCCAATCCGCCCACGACTACGTATTGCACCTGGGCTTCGTTCAGCGCATTGAAGAGCGGAAGATAGACCGACATATGCCGCTCAGGCCTTCCGGTAAATTTCCGCGCCCTGCTTTACGAACTCAACCGCCTTTACCTCCATGCCCTTGGCCAGCGCTTCTTGCTCGCTCACGCCTTGGCTCGCGGCGAATTCGCGCACGTCCTGCGTGATTTTCATGGAGCAGAAATGCGGGCCGCACATGGAGCAGAAATGCGCGACTTTGGCCGAATCCTTGGGCAGGGTTTCATCGTGGAATTCACGCGCCTTGTCCGGGTCGAGGCCGAGGTTGAATTGGTCTTCCCAGCGGAATTCGAAACGCGCCTTGGATAGCGCGTTGTCGCGTATCTGCGCGCCGGGATGGCCCTTGGCCAAGTCGGCGGCGTGAGCGGCGATTTTGTAGGCCATGATGCCCACTTTCACGTCATCCTTGTCCGGCAGGCCGAGGTGTTCTTTAGGCGTGACGTAGCACAGCATGGCGGTACCGTACCAGCCGATCTGCGCCGCGCCGATGGCGGACGTGATGTGGTCGTAGCCGGGGGCGATATCGGTGGTGAGCGGCCCCAAGGTATAAAACGGCGCTTCGTCGCACCAGTCCAGTTGCAGATCCATGTTCTCTTTGATGAGCTGCATGGGCACGTGGCCGGGGCCTTCGATCATGGTTTGCACATCGTGTTTCCAGGCGATTTGGGTCAGCTCGCCCAAGGTCTTCAACTCAGCCAGCTGCGCCTCATCGTTCGCGTCATAGATGGAGCCAGGGCGCAGGCCATCGCCCAGGCTGAAGCTCACATCGTAGGCTTTCATGATTTCGCAAATGTCTTCGAAGTGCGTGTAGAGGAAACTTTCCTTGTGATGCGCCAAGCACCACTTGGCCATGATGGAGCCGCCGCGCGAGACGATGCCGGTCATGCGCGAAGCCGTCAGCGGCACATGCGCCAGCCGCACTCCGGCGTGGATGGTGAAATAATCCACGCCTTGTTCGGCTTGCTCGATCAGCGTGTCGCGGAACATTTCCCAGGTGAGCTCTTCCGCTTTGCCGTCCACTTTTTCCAGTGCTTGATAGATGGGCACGGTGCCGATCGGCACGGGCGAGTTGCGGATGATCCACTCGCGCGTTTCGTGAATATTCTTGCCGGTGGAGAGATCCATCACTGTGTCGCCACCCCAGCGGATAGCCCAGGTCATTTTTTCCACTTCTTCCTGAATGGAAGAACCAAGCGCGGAATTGCCGATGTTGGCATTGATCTTCACCAGGAAATTGCGGCCGATAATCATCGGCTCGGGTTCCGGGTGGTTGATGTTGGCAGGGATGATGGCGCGGCCGCGCGCTACTTCGTCGCGCACGAATTCGGGTGTGATTTCTTCCGGCAGCGCCGCGCCGAAATTGTGCCCGCGATGCTGACGGCCCAGCAGCTCGGCCATCTTCAGGCCGGTGGGGCCGGCGGCCTTGAGCGATTCGATGTACTCGCGGCGTCGCAGATTCTCGCGAATGGCGATGTACTCCATCTCCGGGGTGATGATGCCTAGTCGCGCGTAATGCATTTGCGTGACATTCTTGCCCGCTTGGGCGCGGCGCGGCTGGCGCACCAGGCCCGGGAAGCGCATGGCGGTGAGCGATGCGTCATGCAAGCGCGTCAGGCCGTATTCGGAGCTGAGCCCGCTTAAGGCCTCGGTGTCGTTGCGCTCCTCGATCCAGCCGGCGCGCAGCGGGGCGAGTCCCTTGCGGATATCGATCTGCGCTTGCGGGTCGGTATAGGGGCCGGAGCAGTCGTAAACGTAGATGGGCGGGTTGGGTTCCGCGCCGAGGGTGGCGGGGGTGTCGGACTGGGAAATTTCGCGCATCGGCACTTGGATATCGGCGCGCGAACCGGTCACGTACACTTTGCGCGAATTGGGGAGAGGTTTAACCGCGGCTTCATCCACGTGGGCCGTGGCGGCGGTAAATTGGGCGGTGGGATGCGGTATGGCTGCGTTCATGGTGCGCTCCTTCAAGCAAAACAGGGAGCGGCGGGGGAGCGCGCTTCCCTACGACGGCATGACCCGTACAGGTTCAGAGGGTCTATCTCACCCCGCCGTATGACCGGCGCGGACCCCTAGCGAAGTATGTAAAGGTAAGGGAAATATGGAATAATCGCAAGGCTAACAGCGGTAAACCCCTGGAAAGAAGATGGAGAAGACAATGGATTTGGAGAAGGTTCGTTTCAATATGATCGAGCAGCAGATTCGTCCCTGGGATGTGCTGGACGATAGCGTGCTCAGCCTATTGCAGCGCGTGAAACGCGAAGAATATGTGCCCGAGGCCTATCGGGCCATGGCCTTGATGGATTTGGAAATCCCGCTCGGCCAGGGCGAATCCATGCTCAGCCCCAAGGTCGAGGCGCGCCTGGTGCAGGAACTCCATATCAAGCCGACGGACAAAGTGTTGGAAGTCGGCAGCGGCAGCGGCTACATGACCGCGCTCCTGGCCAGCCTGGCCAAGCATGTGCACAGCGTGGAGATCCTCCCCGAGCTGAGCCAAGCGGCGGCGCAAAAACTCGCTGCGCACGGCTTCAACAATGTGACTTTGGATGTGGGCGATGCCGCGCGCGGCTGGCAAAAGCATGCGCCCTACGATGTGATCGTGGTGACCGGCAGCTTGCCGGCGCTGCCGGATGAATTTATCGCGCAACTCAATCCGGGTGGCCGGCTGCTCGCGTTTGTCGGCGTAGCACCTGCGATGGAAGCGCAGCTTACACGTCTGATCGAGCCGGGCGTGACCGATGCCGAAGTGTTATTCGAGACCGACGTGCGGGCGCTGAAAAATGCCCCGCAGCTTGAGAAATTTGTTTTTTGAAAAACTGATTTTGCCGCGAATTTGCAAAGCAGATCAGATATCGAGGATTCCCCATGAAAAAATTGCCGCTGCTCGTGGCGCTGGCCTTCAGCCCGCCGCTACTCGCCGCCACCGACCTGTTGCAGGTCTATAAGGAGGCGCTGACCCAAGACGCGACTTTCCAAGCCGCGAAATCGGCGCAAATCGCCGGCCAGGAAAAGCTGCCGCAAGGCCGCGCCTTGTTCATGCCCTCGGTCAACTTGTCGGCCAACACCACGCATAACGAGACCGATACCCAAACCCGCGGCAGCTCGACCTTATCCAGCGGCGAAAAGACTTACAACAGCCACGGCTACTCGGTCTCACTGAATCAGCCGCTGTACCGCGCACAAAACTACGCCGCCTATGCCCAGGCCAAATCCACGGTGGAGCAGGTCAATGCCCAGTATTCCACCGCGGAGCAAGACCTGATCGTGCGCGTGGCGCAGAGCTATTTCGACGTGCTGCTGGCGCAGTACAACGTGACACTGGCGCAGGCGCAGAAAGAATCCATCGCCGAGCAGCTCGCCCAAGCCAAGCGCAATTTTGAAGTCGGCACCGCAACCATCACCGACACGCACGACGCGCAAGCCCGCTATGACCTGACCATCGCGCAAGAGATCGCCGCCCAGAACGATCTGGAAATCAAACGCCGCAGCTTGCAGCAGATCATCAACCGCCAGCCGGACGAACTGGTGACGGTCAAAGGCGAGGTGCCGCTATTTTCACCCGAGCCAAACACCATGGATGCCTGGGTAGAAAAAGCCCTGGCGCAAAATCCTGAAACCCAAATTGCAAAAGCCGCCTTCGACATCGCCAGCGAAGAAGTGCGCAAATCACGCGGCGGCCACTTGCCCACCCTGGATCTGGTCGCGACCTATGGCGATAACGCCGTAGGCGGCGGCAGCGGTTACGACCAGACGGCCAAAACCATCGGCTTGCAAATGAACCTGCCGATTTTTGCTGGCTTCGCCACCAGCTCCAAGGTGCGCGAGGCCGTGGCGAATCAGGAAAAGGCGCGGCAAGAGTTGGATGCCGTGCAACGCAAAGTCGCCTTGCAGGCGCGCCAAGCCTATCTCGGCGTGACCAGCGGCATCGCCCAAGTGAAAGCGCTGCAACAAGCCGTGATCTCCAACCAAAGCTCGCTCGATTCCACCAAGCTCGGCTTGGAAGTGGGCGTGCGCACCAGCGTCGATCTGCTCAATGCGCGGCAGCAGCTTTTCAGTGCGCGGCGCGATTTGGCGCAAGCGCTGTATGGCTACATCGTGTCGCGGTTGAAGTTGGAAGCGGCGGCGGGGGATTTGAATGAGGCGGATGTGGGGCAGGTGAATGGGTGGTTGAATCAGGCGGCTAAATAGGCGTCGGGCGTCGGGATTTAGGCGTCAGGGAAGGGCGAAAAGCTTTTAGCCACGAATTACTGAGTAGGCCGGTAAATAGTGCGTAGTTTGATTCACCGCACGCTCCCTCTCCCCAGCCCTCCCCCATCAAGGGGGAGGGAGAGTTAATGGGGTCAGACACGATTATTTCTGACAGGGTCAGCAGTGACAGGCTTTGGTTATTTGGATTTTTGTAAGTCCTGACAGGCATTTCTTGATCGTGCGCTAAGCGCATTTGTTTGGGAGCCGGTCATGCCCCGGCGGGGCAGTTACCTTCTTTTGCTTGTCCAAAAGAAGGTAACCCAAGAAAAAGACACCCCCCTGCACCGCCCTTCGGGTTCCCTGCGTTGCTCGCCAAGCCGGGCGGCTGCGGAACTCGCGCGATCCGCTGCGCGGCCACGCGCTCAGACAGGTCCTCGCCGAATTCCCCGGCTCGTCTGCGCTACTCGGCGGTACAGCAAGGGGCCCCGAAAAGCAGGTCAACACCAGTGCAGCACCAATGTGTTGTAGATTTTCGTTAATTCGCGGCTAACAGTTTTTCTTCAATAGCCGCCATCGTTTTTTCCACTGCGCCGCGATGCGTGGCGGAAAATGCTCGCGCCGCTTCGCTCATTTGTTTTGCTCCTGCCGCATCTTCTAGCAAGCGCTGTGCTTGCGCCAGCGCCGCGCTGGCATCCACTGCGCGTATTGCTGCTCCCGCGGCGATTGCGTCTTGTGCGACTTGGGCGAAATTGTAGGTGTGCGGGCCGATGATGACGGGCACGCCCCAAATTAATGGGGTCAGACACGATTATTTCTGACAGGGTCAGCAGTGACAGGCTTTGGTTATTTGGATTTTTGTAAATCCTGACAGGCATTTCTTGATCGTGCGCTAAGCGCATTTGTTTGGGAGCCGGTCATGCCCCGGCGGGGCAGTTACCTTCTTTTGCTTGTCCAAAAGAAGGTAACCCAAGAAAAAGACACCCCCTGCACCGCTCCCTTCGGGAGTTCCCTGCGTTGCTCGCCATGCCGGGCGGCTGCGCAACTCGCACGATCCGCTACGCGGACTCTTGCTCAAACAAGTGCTCGCCGACTTCCCCCGGCATGGCTGCGCTACTCGGCGGCACAGCAAGGGGCCCCGAAAACCAGGTCAACACCAGTGCAGCACCAGCGTTTCGTGCATTTTTTGTTAACTCGCGGCTAAAAGTGTTTCTTCAATAGTCACTATCGTTTTTTCTACTGCACCGCGATGCGCGGCGGCAAATTCCCGTGCTGCGTTGCTCATTTGTTTTTCTGCTTTCGTATCTTCCAGCAAGCGTTGCGCTTGCGCCATTGCCGCGCTGGCATCCACTACACGCAGTGCTGCGCCGGCTGCGATGGCATCTTGTGCGACTTGCGTGAAATTGTAGGTGTGCGGGCCGATGATTACGGGCACGCCTAGTGCACAGGCTTCGATCAGGTTTTGACCGCCGTATGGCAGCAGGCTGCCGCCGATGATCGCTACATCCGCTGCGCCGTAGTAGGTGAACATTTCGCCCATGCTGTCGCCGAGCACGACGCGCGTCTCTGCGCGGATTGGCGCATTTTCGCTGCGGCGTTGATAGGGGATGTTTAGAGCCGCGAGTAAGGCGGCTACATCGTCGAAGCGTTGCGGATGGCGCGGTACGATCACCAGCAAAAAGTTCGATTGGGCGCTGAAAGCGTCAAGCAGCAGCGCTTCTTCGCCTTCACGTGTGCTGGCGGCGAGTAAGACACGCCGCTCATTACCTAATAATTCGCGCAAGTGTTTTGCTTGCTCTGCGATATCGGTTGGTGGCGCGACGTCGAATTTCAGGTTGCCGGTGATGCTGACGTTGGTTGCGCCGAGCTGCTGGAGGCGTTCGGCATCGGCTGCGCTTTGGGCGCAGATGAGCGGTAAGTTTTCTAGCGCTGCGCTTATCAAGCTGCCGAAGTGGGCATAGCCGCGCGCAGATTTTTCCGAGAGGCGGGCGTTGATCAAGGCCAGCGGTACGCCGCGCGTTTTGCATGCGGCGATCAGGTTGGGCCACAGTTCGGTTTCCATCAGCAGCCCGAAGCTGGGTTGGAAGCACGTCAAAAATCGGCGCACTGCGCCTGGATAGTCGTAGGGCAAATAAACTTGTGTCACGCGCGCGCCATAGAGTTGATTTCCGGCCGCGCGCCCGGTCGGCGTCATGCAGGTGAGCAAGATCCGATGCGTGGGATAGCGCGCTTGCAGTGCATCGATCAAAGGCGTGGCGGCGCGAGTCTCGCCTACCGATACGGCGTGAATCCAGATCATAGGATGGGTCGTTGCGGTGCAATAGAAGCCGAAGCGTTCGCTCCAGCGGGATAGATATTCCGGCTGCTTGCGCGCGCGCCATAGCAGCCGCAGGGGGATGAAGGGCAGCAGCAGATACAAGATGAGCGAATAGAGCAGTCTAGGCATGGGCCAAAATCTCTTCTGCGGCGGCGATTACTTCAGCGCGGCTGGGCGCATGCCCCGGCCCGCCTAAATTGCGTATCGGGGTGTTCGCATACAGCCCATTTTTTGCCGGATCGGAGCCGCCATAGATGCCGATGGTAGGTGTGCCTACGGCGGTAGCGAGGTGCACCAAACCGGTATCGACGCCAACAACTAAGCTTGCCTGTTTGAGCAGGCGCGCGGCTTCTTTGAGCGTCAGGCGCGGGGCGACGATCGCATTGGGGATAGCGCTCGCCAGGCGCTGTGCGCGTTCGTATTCGGCCAAGCCGCCCCAGGGCAGCACGGCAATGATTCCGCGTTGATGCAGGTCAGCGCCCAGGGCGACCCAATCGGCTTCGGGCCACAATTTTTCTGCGCGGCTGGTGGCGTGCAGCAGCACCGCATAGCGCCCTGCGGGCAACCAGTTCAATCGCGTATTGGGGATTTGCACGCCATAGTCGAGCGGTAGATTGGGAGCAAGATCAAACGCCTGTGCCGCCAAAGTGCGATAGCGCACCACGGCGTGAGCATCGGGGTCGACCGAAAAAACTTTGTCGTAGCACAAGGCGGCCAAGGGCTCACGCGCGCTGCGCCGATCCAGCCCGAAGCGCTCACCGTGAGCCAGGCGCGCGAGCAGCCCGCTTTTCAGCAGGCCTTGCGTATCGAGGATGAAATCGTAAGCGGTGTGGGCCAAGCGCGCGCGCATCTCGCGCATCTCGCGCCAGGTTTGTGGACGATACAGGGTCTTGCGCCAGCGGCGAGTCGCCACCGGAATGACATGCGCCACGCCGGGGTGCAGCGCGGGAATATCGGCGAAGGACTCCTCCACCAGCCAGTCGATATCAAAGCTGGGGTAGCGGCTGCGGATATCGCTGACGACGGGCAGATTGTGAATGACATCGCCCATGGAGGACGTTTTGACCAACAGAATACGGGGCACGGCGGGGATTCCTCGAAACATGAAACTCGCAAAGCGAGTCAACGTCCCTCTCTCCCGCTTGCGGGAGAGAGCAAGGAGAGAGGGAAACCGCAGGGCGATTTCGCCTTGCGGTTTTGGGCGCTAAGCCTACACCGAAACCCGCTTTGCGCATAGAATAGGCGCTTTGTTTTAAGGCCCATCTTGCCGTCGCGCCATCCCCTTTCCGTCACCATCATCACGCTCAATGCCGCGCACCAGATTGCGGCGTGTCTGGCGAGCGTCGCGTTCGCGGATGAGATTGTGGTGGTTGATTCCGGCAGTGTGGATGACACGGTTCAAATCGCGCAACAGCGCGGCGCGCGCGTGCTGCATCAGGATTGGCTGGGTTACGGCGCGCAAAAGCAATTTGCGGTGGAACAGGCAAAACACGATTGGGTGCTGTGCGTGGATGCCGATGAGCGCGTGAGCGAGGCGCTGCGGCACAGCATCGAAGCGGCGCTGACTCAGCCGCAAGCGCAAGGCTATGCGATGCCGCGCTGCAATAAATTTTTAGGGCGCTGGCTCCGGCACGGCGAGGGCTACCCGGATTGGTCGCTGCGCTTGTTCCATCGCGCGCATGGCCGCTGGAGCGCGGACCCGGTGCACGAGAAAGTGGAGTTGGATGGCCCGGCCATGCGCATCAAAGGCGATCTGCTGCACGAATCGAGCGAGGATTTGGCGGCCTATCTGGACAAGCAAAACCGCTACACCACGCTGGCCGCAGAGCGCTTATTTAAGCGCGGCAAACGAGTAGGGGTAGTGCAATTGGCGCTGAGCCCGGTGCTGCGGTTCATAAAATTTTATGTGCTGCGCCTCGGTTTTCTCGATGGCGCGGCGGGTTTGGTGCATATCAGCATCGGCTGTCACAATAGTTTGATGAAATACGCCAAGCTATTGGCTTTGCAACAAGGGAGAGAAGTTTGAAAGTATTAATCACCGGCGCCGCCGGTTTTATCGGCATGCATACCGCGTTGCGCCTGTTGGCGCGCGGCGACGAAGTGGTGGGGATCGACACCCTCAACGATTATTACGAGGTCGCGCTGAAGGAAGCGCGCCTCGCGCAAGTGCAGGCCCACAAAAACTTTCGCTTTATCAAAATGAATATGGCCGACCGGCCGGCGATGGAAAAATTATTCCAGGATGAAAAATTCCAAGGCGTGATCAATCTGGCGGCGCAGCCCGGCGTGCGCTATTCGCTGCTCAACCCGCATGCCTATATCGAATCGAATATTGTCGGCTTCATGAATATTCTGGAAGGCTGCCGCCACAACAAGGTCGGGCATCTGGTGTATGCGAGCAGCTCCAGCGTGTATGGCGCCAACACTAAAATGCCGTTTTCCGAACACGACAATGTCGATCATCCGGTGAGCTTGTACGCCGCCACCAAAAAATCCGGCGAGATGATGGCGCACACCTATAGCCATCTGTATGGCTTGCCGGCCACGGGGCTGCGTTTTTTCACGGTGTACGGTCCGTGGGGCCGGCCGGATATGTCGCCCTCGCTGTTTACCGGCGCGATTATGCAAGGCCGCCCGATCGATGTATTCAACGAAGGCAAGATGATGCGCGATTTCACCTACATCGACGACATCGTCGAGGGCGTGGTGCGCGTGCTGGATAAACCGGCGACCGCCGATCCCAATTTCGACTACGACAACCCCGATCCCGCCACCAGCTATGCGCCATTTCGGATCTACAACATCGGCAACCATGAGCCGGTGCAGCTGATGACTTTCATCGAGACCATTGAAAAGGCCTGCGGCAAGAAAGCCGAGAAAAATATGTTGCCCATGCAGCCGGGCGATGTGAAAGCCACCTACGCGAATATCGACGCCTTGCGCGATGCGGTGGGCTTCACGCCCAGCACGCCCTTGGCGGTGGGCATCGGCAAGTTCGTGGAATGGTATAAGGCCTATTACGGAGCGCAGCGCGCATGATTCTAATTACCGGCGGCGCAGGTTTTATCGGCGCGAATTTTGTGCTGGATTGGCTGGCTGCGCACGATGAGCCGGTGGTCAATCTCGACAAGCTCACTTATGCCGGCAATCTGGAAAGCCTGGCTTCGCTCAAGGACGATCCTCGCCATATTTTCGTGCATGGCGATATCGGCGATGCGGCCTTGGTGGAAGGACTGCTTAAGCAGCACCAACCGCGCGCCGTCGTGAATTTCGCCGCGGAGAGCCATGTCGATCGTTCGATTCACGGCCCGGAAGATTTTATTCAAACCAACGTAGTGGGCACGTTTCATTTGCTGGAGGCGGTGCGCGCGTATTGGGGTGGTTTACCGGATGAGCAACGCGCGGCGTTTCGTTTTCTGCATGTGTCCACCGATGAAGTGTACGGCTCCTTGGGGCCGAACGATCCGGCGTTTACCGAGACCACGCCGTTTGCGCCGAATAGCCCGTACTCGGCGTCCAAAGCCGCGTCCGATCATTTGGTGCGCGCCTATCATCACACTTATGGCCTGCCGGTGCTCACCACCAATTGTTCCAACAACTACGGCCCGTATCAGTTTCCGGAAAAATTGATCCCGCTGATCATCCACAATGCTTTAAGCGGCAAGCCGCTGCCGATCTATGGCGATGGCCTCAACGTGCGCGATTGGTTGTATGTGGGCGACCATTGCAGCGCGATTCGTGCAGTGTTGGCGCAAGGTCGCGTGGGCGAGACTTACAATATCGGCGGCTGCAATGAGATGGCCAATATCGATGTAGTGAAAACCGTGTGCGCGCTGCTTGATGAGTTAAAGCCCGCCGCGCAACCTTATGCCGCGCTGATTACCTACGTCAAAGACCGCGCCGGCCATGATCGTCGCTATGCGATCGATGCACGCAAGATCGAGCAAGAATTAGGCTGGGTCCCCAGCGAGACATTTAAGTCCGGCATTCGCAAAACTGTGCAGTGGTATCTCGATCATCAAAGTTGGGTGGAGCATGTGGTGAGCGGCGAATATCAGGGATGGCTGGTGGAGAACTATGGTGAGCGGTAAGCAGGAAGCTGTGAGTAGTGAAAAACCGAACTCCCCAGTGAGCGGCAAGCGGGGAGCCGCGAGTAGTGAAAAACCACATACCAGGCTTGAGGTTTGGCGTTCCGCGATGTTGTTGGTGAAAACGGTTTATGAAGTGACGGGTAATTTTCCGCGGCATGAGCAATTTGGCTTAGTTAGCCAAATGCGGCGGGCTGCGGTATCCATACCGAGCAATATTGCGGAGGGCTCTGCCAGAACAAGCCGGAAAGAGATGGCGCAGTTTCTCAGCATTGCAAAGGGATCATTAAGCGAGCTGGATACGCAGATCAGAATTGCTGAGATGCTGGGCTATCTACTAGCCCCAACCGAGTTACAGGCCTTGTTGGAACGAACCAGCAAATTGCTATCAGGATTACATCGAAAAGTGCAAAACGATGACTGACCACGCCGCTCCCCGCTCCCCGCTCCCCGCTCCCCAAGGAAAAGGAATCATCCTCGCCGGCGGTTCCGGCACCCGCCTCTATCCGGTGACGCAGGCGGTCTCCAAACAATTGCTGCCGGTGTACGACAAGCCGATGATCTACTATCCGCTCTCCACGCTGATGCTGGCGGGGATACGCGATATTCTGGTGATCTCCACCCCGCAAGACACGCCGCGCTTTGAGCAATTGCTGGGCGATGGCGCGCAATGGGGCTTGAGTATTTCCTATGCCGTGCAGCCCAAGCCGGAGGGCATCGCGCAGGCGTTTCTGGTCGGGGCGGATTTTATCGGCGATGAACCCTGCGCGCTGGTGCTGGGGGACAATATTTTCTACGGCCACGAGCTGGCGGAAGATCTCAAACGCGCCGCCGCCAAAACCACGGGCGCAACCGTGTTCGCCTATCCCGTGCAAGACCCGGAGCGCTACGGCGTGGTGGAATTCGATGCGACCGGCCGCGCCATCTCGATCGAAGAAAAACCGGGCAAACCGAAATCCCGCTACGCCGTCACCGGCTTGTATTTCTACGATAGCCGCGTGGTGGACATCGCGCGCAATCTTCAACCCTCGGCGCGCGGTGAGCTGGAAATTACCGACGTCAATCGCGTCTACCTCGCGCAAGACAAATTGGAAGTCGCGGTCATGGGCCGCGGCATGGCGTGGCTGGATACCGGCACGCACGAGTCCTTGCTCGAAGCCTCGCAATTCATCGAAATTATCGAGCGGCGGCAAGGGCTCAAAATCGCCTGCCCGGAAGAGATCGCCTACCGCATGGGCTATATTTCAGCGGAACAAGTCGAAGCCTTGGCACGGCCCATGCAGAAGAACAGTTATGGGCAGTATTTGCTCGACCTGCTCAAAGATCGGGTGTTTTAAAAAACTCGCTGAAGCGCTCTTGGGCGAAGGCGGCGGTAAGCTCAAACTCGGCGCGACCGATCTGGCGCAATTATTCGAGCCACTGGGATGAGGTAGGTGCTTTGCACGCAAGCTCGTGGGCTCTAAGCATGATTTACCCCCCAGCTTGTTTTACTGGATCACAGGCATATTCCATGAAATATCGGATTGAATCGCCGATATTTCATGGCTATACTGCCAAAGTATGCTCCAACGCCTAGCCCACCTGACGCAACTCGAACGTAAACTGACCGATTTTCCGGTCGTGGCCATGCTTGGCCCGAGGCAGGTCGGCAAAACGACTTTGGCAAGGCAGTTAGCGACCCAGTGGCGGGGCTCGGTTCGGCATTTCGATCTGGAGGATCCTGACGATCAGGCCCGCTTAGCTGATCCGGCTTTTGTGCTGCGCCCGCTTACCGGGCTGGTGGTGCTGGACGAGATTCAAACGCGGCCTGATTTGTTCCCGCTGTTGCGTGTGCTGGCCGACCGTCCGGATACGCCTGCCCGCTTTTTGCTGCTGGGCAGTGCCGCGCCGGAGTTACTCCGCCATACAGCGGAAACCCTGGCGGGCCGGGTGGCGTTTCATGAGCTTGATGGATTGGCTTTGGATGAAATCGCGCCTAACGAAACTGGCACGGATTGGCTGGATTCCCGCTGGTTGCGTGGCGGTTTCCCCCGAGCGCTGCTGGCGGATGATTTGGCCGCTAGCCGTGAGTGGCGTGACGCCTTTATCCGTACCTATCTTGAACGCGACCTACCGCAATTGGGCATCAACCTGCCAGCGATCACCTTGCGCCGTTTCTGGATCATGCTTGCCCACTATCACGGGCAAACCTGGAATGGGAGCGAGTTGGCGCGCGCACTCGGCGTGAGCGATAAAACCGTGTTGCGTTACCTGGATATCTTGGAGGGTACCTTCATGGCTTTTCGCCTCCCGCCCTGGCATACCAACCTCGGCAAGCGCGAGCTGAAATCCCCGAAGGTGTATGTGATGGATAGCGGTATTTTGCACAGCCTGTTGGGCGTAGGCGCGGTGGATGATCTTCTGGCGCACCCCAAGTGCGGAGCTTCTTGGGAGGGGTTTATGCTGCACGAAGTCATTCGCCGCACTGGTGCAAAGCCGGGGGAAGTGTTCTTCTGGGGAGTGCACACTGGCGCGGAACTGGATTTGCTTATTAGTCGTGGCAATCGACGTCTAGGATTTGAAATCAAATTGACGCGCTCTCCCAAGGTGACAGCCTCCATGCGTTCAGCCCGTGAGGTGCTGGGCTTGGAACATCTTTACGTAATTTGCCATGGCGAGGGTGACCCCTGGCCGCTGGCGGAGGGTATTACTGCGGTGCCGGCCATGTGTTTGGCGTCGCAAAATTGGCAGCCGTTGCGATGAGGGCGCGTGCTAAGCGAACGGCAGTTCACCGTATAATCGCTCCTTTTATACGATTTCAAGGTTATCTATGAGCAACGTCGCTCTCATCACCGGCGTCACCGGCCAAGACGGCGCTTACCTTGCCGAGTTTTTATTGAACAAAGGTTACGAGGTGCATGGCATCAAGCGCCGCGCTTCGCTGTTTAATACCGATCGCATCGATCATCTATACCAAGACCCACATATGGCGGGACGCAAGTTTGTGCTCCACTATGGGGACATGACCGACTCCAGCAGCTTGATTCGGATCATCCAGCAAGTGCAGCCGGACGAGATATACAATCTGGCGGCGCAAAGCCATGTCGCGGTATCGTTCGAGGAGCCGGAATATACCGCCAACTCAGATGCCCTCGGCCCGCTACGCGTGCTGGAGGCGATCCGGATTCTGGGCCTGGAGAAAAAGACGCGCTTCTATCAGGCCTCCACCTCGGAGTTGTTCGGCAAGGTGCAAGAAATTCCCCAACGCGAGACCACGCCGTTTTACCCGCGCTCGCCCTATGCGGTAGCCAAGATGTATGCCTACTGGATCACGGTCAACTACCGGGAAGCCTATGGTATCTATGCCTGCAACGGCATTCTGTTTAACCACGAATCACCGGTGCGCGGCGAAACCTTCGTCACACGTAAGATTACCCGCGCTCTGGCGCGCATCAAACTCGGCTTGCAGGATTGCGTGTACTTGGGCAACCTCGATGCGAAGCGCGATTGGGGCCATGCCAAAGACTATGTGGAAATGCAGTGGTTGATGTTGCAGCAGGAGCAACCCGAGGACTATGTGATCGCCACCGGCCAACAGCAGAGCGTGCGCGATTTTGTGAATGCGGCAGCGGATGAGTTAGGCATGAAAATCCGTTGGGAAGGTGCGGGCGTAGAGGAGAAGGGCTACTGGCTTTCTCCCTCCCCCCTGGCGGGGGAGGGTCGGGGAGAGGGGGGAAGTTGTATTGTCGTCGTGGATGCGCGTTATTTCCGTCCGACGGAAGTGGAAACGCTATTGGGCGATCCCAGCAAAGCAACAAAACAGTTGGGTTGGGTGCCGAAAGTCACGTTCAAAGAGTTAGTGGCCGAAATGGTGCGAGAAGACCTGAAGGCGGCGGAGCGCGATGAGCTCGTTAAGCGCCATGGGTATGGCGCTTTCGACTACCATGAGTAACGATGATGGATCGTAACGCTAAAATATTTGTCGCCGGGCACCGTGGTTTAGTCGGCTCCGCCATCATGCGGCGGCTGCAAGCCGGCGGCTATGGCAATTTAGTCACACGTGGCCACACTGAACTCGATCTTACCGATCAGCAGGCAGTGCAGCAATTTTACGCAGCGGAAAAACCCGACTATGTGTTCATCGCCGCCGCCAAGGTAGGCGGTATTCATGCCAACAATACCTACGCCGCAGATTTCATTTACATCAACCTGATGATCGAGTGTAATTTGATCCATGGCGCCTATCGGCATGGCGTGAAGAAGCTGTTGTTTCTCGGCTCCACCTGTATTTATCCGAAGCTCGCGCCGCAGCCGATGAAAGAAGAACATCTGCTAACGGGGCCGCTCGAACCCACCAATGAACCTTATGCCGTAGCCAAAATCGCCGGCATCAAAATGTGCTCGGCCTACAATCGCCAATATGGCACGAATTTCATGAGTGTGATGCCGACCAACCTCTACGGCCCCAACGACAACTATCATCCGCAGGATTCGCATGTGCTACCGGCCTTGATCCGGCGCATGCACGAGGCAAAGGCGCGCGGCGACAAGCAGGCGACGGTGTGGGGAACCGGCAATGCGCGGCGCGAATTTATGGCGAGTGATGACATGGCCGATGCCTGTTTGTTCCTAATGGAGCGGTTTGATGCGAAAGACCTGGGCGAATTCATCAATATTGGCGTCGGGCACGACATGACCATCCGCGAAGTGGTGGAAATAGTGGCGAAAGTCGTGGGCTATACCGGCGAATTGGTGTTCGATACTTCCAAGCCGGATGGTGCGCCGCGCAAGTTGGTGGATAGTGGACGCTTGGCCGCGCTGGGCTGGAAACCGCAGGTTGCGCTGGAGGACGGGCTGCGTGCGGCTTATCAGGATTTTTTACGCCAAATCGAAGCGGGTACGGTGCGGCTTTGATATTGCGAGTATTCCCGGTGCGTGGATAGGTAAATCGAGAACCCAGACCGCCGCTTAACGCACTTGCATAATAACCAAATCGTAGTGATAATGGCTTCGATCGTAGCAACAAAAACTACATTATGTTGGCCTCATTACTTTTCGGAACTTATCGCCAGCGCGTGCTGGGTTTACTGCTGCTGAATCCTGAGCAGAGCTACCATGTGCGCGAAATCGCCCGTCTAACGAATACGGCGGCGGGTACGCTGCATAAGGAGTTGGCGCGGCTGGCGGAGGCAGGTTTGTTGGTGCGGAATAAAACGGGAAATCAGGTGCGCTATAGCGCAAACCGGGATTGCCCGGTGTTCGAGGAATTGGCGAGCATTTTGCGCAAGACTTCCGGGCTGGTGGATGTGTTGGCAGAGGCGCTGAGCCCTGTTAAGAGCATGGTCAACTTGGTGTTTGTGTTTGGTTCGCTGGCGCGCGGCGAGCAGCAGCCCGGCAGCGATGTGGATGTGATGTTAGTGGGTAGCCTGGGCTTTGCCGATGCCGTACAAATATTGCATCCGGTTCAAGCAAGCTTGCAGCGCGAGATCAACCCGGTGGTGTATTCATTGGATGAATTTCGCCAGCGCCGCAGTCGCGCCGATTCGTTTATCCTGGAAGTCTTGTCCAAGCCCAAGCTATTTGTAGTGGGTAACGAAGATGAGCTTAGAAAACTTACTCAAAACCAAACAGCTTCAACCGCATAATCCGTCACGCGAAGCCGTGCAGCGTTTGCTGCAAGCCGCCGCACGCAATATTGCTGACGCGCGGATAGCGGAAGTCAGCGGAGAGACGCGTTTCGATGTGGCCTACAAGGCCATCATGCAGTGCGCTATGGCAGCGCTGTGGGCGAATGGGTATCGAACTTCAACCAGCCAGCCGGGGCATCATCAGACCGCGATCCAAACCCTCCCAAAGACCATCGGCTTGGAACAGGGCGCTGTCATTGTGTTGGATGCATTGCGCAAGCAACGAAATATCAATGACTACGAAGGCGATCCAATCAGCGACCAAGCGGTAATCGAGTGTATCAAGCAAGCAGAGCAACTCTACCAAGTGGTATATAGCTGGATGGCAGAAAACCGGCCCGATTTGGCATGAAACAAGGTCTGAGCGCCGCGTACGACGATTGTTTAAAAACACTGGAAACAGGGACGACAAGACTATGAAATCACCCTTGCGCAAACGCGTACTGGTCACCGGCGGTGCGGGGTTTCTCGGCTCGCACTTGTGCGAGCGCTTGCTGGCGCGCGGCGACGATGTGCTGTGCGTGGACAACTACTACACCGGCGCCAAGGACCATATCGCGCATCTCTTGGATAACGCGAATTTCGAATTGATGCGCCACGACATCACCTTTCCCTTGTATGTAGAGGTGGATGAGATCTACAACCTTGCTTGTCCGGCATCGCCTATCCATTACCAATTCGACCCGGTGCAAACCACCAAAACCAGTGTGCATGGTGCGATCAACATGCTGGGGCTTGCTAAGCGCGTGAAGGCTAAAATTTTTCAGGCGTCGACCAGTGAGGTGTATGGCGACCCGCACATGCATCCGCAACGAGAAGCGTATTGGGGCAACGTCAACCCGATTGGTCTACGTTCTTGCTACGACGAGGGTAAGCGCTGTGCCGAGACGCTGTTTTTCGACTATCACCGCCAGCACAAGCTGCGTATCAAGGTGGCGCGCATCTTCAATACCTATGGCCCGCGCATGCATCCCAACGATGGCCGTGTGGTATCCAACTTTATTGTCCAAGCACTAAAGGGTGAGGAGATCACCGTTTATGGCGATGGCGCGCAATCCCGCTCGTTTTGCTACGTGGATGAAATGGTTGAGGGCTTTATCAGGCTGATGGATAGCCCCGACGATTTTACAGGGCCCGTAAATCTAGGTAATCCCGGTGAATTCACCATTCGCGAGTTGGCCGATACGGTGATCGACATGACTGGCTCAACTTCAAAGATTACCTATAAATCACTGCCGAGTGATGACCCCACCCAACGCTGTCCGGATATCAGTTTAGCGAGAGAGCGGTTAGGGTGGGTTCCGTCGATTCAATTGCGCGAAGGCTTGGCCAAGACCGTTGAATATTTCGAAATGTTTTTAGGGAAGAAATAATGTTGCGCCTTACTCCCGTTCCCCTTCAGGCCACATGAAAAAGGCTCTTATCTGCGGAATTTCTGGCCAGGACGGCGCCTATCTCGCGCGCTTGTTGCTAGATAAGGGTTATGAGGTTTGGGGCGCCTCGCGCGATGCCCAGGCCGCTTCCTTTCACAACTTGACGCGGTTGGGCATCCGGGAACGCGTGTTGCTGGAGTCGATGGCGCCCAACGATTTTAGAAGCGTACTGCAATTGCTGATGAAAGCGGATCCTGATGAAATTTACAACTTGGCGGGCCAAAGCTCGGTTGGCTTGTCGTTTCAGCAGCCGGTTGAAACACTGGAAAGCATAAGTGTCGGCACCCTAAATCTGATCGAGGCCATTCGTTTTTGGGGGGAAAAGGTACGTTTCTATAATGCTGGTTCCAGTGAGTGTTTCGGCGATACCGGTGGCGTACCCGCAAATGAAGATACCCCCTTTCGCCCTCGCAGCCCCTATGCAGTAGCCAAGTCAGCCGCTTTCTGGGAAGTGGCGAATTATCGTGAAGCCTATGGCTTGTTTGCCTGTTCGGGTATTTTGTTTAATCACGAATCGCCGCTTCGCCCCGCGCGCTTTGTCACTAAAAAAATTGTGGCCGCAGCGGTGCGTATTGCTGGTGGGAGTAATGAGAAACTGCGCTTGGGTAATATGACAATCCGCCGAGACTGGGGGTGGGCGCCTGAGTACGTGGAGGCGATGTGGCGCATGCTGCAGCAGCCGCAACCGGATGACTATGTGATTGCCACAGGCGAGAGTCATAGCTTGGAGGAATTTGTCGCGGAAGCGTTTGCTAGCGTGAATCTAGACTGGCGCGAACATGTGGAAACCGACCCTGAGCTCATGCGCCCCACCGATATTGCGGCAGGCATGGGCAACCCAGCCAAGGCGCGTGAGAAGCTTGGCTGGGAAGCAAAAATCAAAATGAGCCAAGTAGTCAGGATGATGGTGGACAAAGAGTTGGTCGGTGGCGTGGCCTAGCGTTCCAATTCAGTAACCGACCGATACAAGCGCGCCCGGCTCTTGCAAATGAGTCTTCGCCGAACCTTAGTACATGATGACCCTTACTGAAAATCAACCCCCCCAAAAATCCTGGTACCTGATTTACACCAAGCCGCGCCAAGAAGCCTTGGCGCAGGAAAATTTAGTACGTCAGGGCTATGGCGTGTATTTGCCCAAAGTGCGCCTGATGCGCCGCCGGCGCGGCAAGCAAGAGGCGGTGGTGGAGCCCTTGTTCCCGCGCTATCTGTTCATTCATCTTGATACTCAAAGCGATAACTGGGCGCCGATTCGCTCTACTTTCGGCGTGGCGTCGCTGGTGCGCTTCGGCTCCGAGCCGGCCCAAGTGCCCGATGAGCTCGTCGCGCGCCTCAAATCCCAAGAAGGGCAGGAGGGCTTGCACGAGTGGGCTGAGCCGAAAATGAAGGTGGGAGACCGGGTGCGCGTGGCAGAAGGTCCGCTCAAGGGGGTGGAAGGCATTCTGCTCGCCAAGACCGGGCAAGAGCGGGTGATGCTCTTGCTGGAAATGCTTGGCAAGGAAGTCCGTACGCACTTGGCAACGGCTCAGATCGAGCCATCGGATGGCTAGCAGAGGGAAGATTAGCGAATCCCCCGCCGTGCTGAAATTTTCAGCTTCTTCGCGGCAGCAAGCATTCCCTCGTCCAGTGTCGCGACAAACTCCCCCCCATTGTTATGTGCCACCGCCAGATGCAGTGCGTCCGGGCCACGTAGTTGGGTGGCAAAGTTGGCGACGTATTCCTGCGCCAGACTGAAGTCGTTGGCACTTGGAATCAGGACAACCAGAGAAGCAGCGACTATAGAATCAAACTCCGCAATCAAACGCTTCCCTTGCGCTGCTGTTAGCGTGCCCATGCGTACATCGCGGGAGATTAAGCTGGCAAATTCGACAGATGCCCACTTGCTGACAGCCAGCGACCCCGCCTCCTGCCTAGAAAGAAAATTCGCAACTTTCGCGGAAGTAGCCTCCTCCCGAAACAGCGGAGTTAGGAAGCTGGTATCCAGATAAATCATTCTGCGTCACGCAACTCGCGCAGCGACTCGGCGCTGTTGCCTTGCCACGCAGGAATCTGCTGGCGCAGCTCCGCCAGACGTTGCAATGGTAATACCTGCTTGAGGGGGCTGGCGGGAACCACCCTTGCGATTGGGCGACCGTGTCGGGTAATAACAACTTCTTCGCCAGATTCAACCGTATTCAACAACTCACTCAAATGCGCTTTGGCTTGAGCCAGACTCATTGCGTGCATATTGACACCTCATAATGACTAGAAATATAGTCATATTGTAACATTATTTTTATTGATTGCAAGTTGTTGCTTATTACAAAGTGGGGCATGCAGATGGGCCAAGCGACCCGCGAAAAATAATTTGTCGACTCTGCAAGGTGAGGTGTGAGACAGCATGACCAAACCGAAATCCCCGTTCCGCATAAAACTGACAAAAGCACAACGGGAAGCCCGTAACTCATCTATCCGCAAAGCCAGCATCGAGTCAGCGGATAGCTAAATTCCGCTATTCACCCTTGATTCACCTCGTTATTCGAGTATAGTGTTCACGAAATGAACGCTCCCTCAGACCCGGACAACGCGCGCACCCTCGAAATCCTGGATATCGTCCAGCGCAACGAGCAGGTCAGCCAACGGCATCTGGCGCGCCAATTGGGCGTGGCGCTGGGGTTGGCTAACTCCTACCTTAAGCGTTGCGTCAAAAAAGGCTGGGTCAAAGTCCAGCAAGCGCCTGCCAATCGCTACCTCTATTACCTCACCCCCACCGGATTCACCGAAAAAAGCCGCCTCACCGCCGAGTACCTCAGCACCTCATTGAGTTTTTATCGCGAGGCTGGGGACTCCTGCTCACGGCTGCTTGACCAATGTGAGCGCAATGGCTGGCAGCGCCTACTCTTATGCGGAGTGTCTGATCTGGCCGAGATTGCGACACTACGGGCCCTAGAGCGGAAAGTAACCATTGTAGGTCTTTACGACCCGTCGAGCCGTCGAGAGCGGTTTCTGGGCAAACAGGTTTGGTGCGATTTGCACGAAGCGGAGAAGCACGACGCACGTTTGCTGACCGAGGTTTCCGTGCCGCGCGAGCGGTTAGATGAGTTAAACGTGCTGGATGATGGCGTGCCGATACTGGTGCCGGACGTACTTCGGCTGGAGTTGTGCGGCGAATAAATAGCGTGTTCAGGGTGAGTTGAACGCGCCAAATATGAAATATTTCCTGTGCCTGAGCGAGAAATCTGCTTGGCATGGCGGTAGCGTGCCCAAAGCCATGCCTAATTGTGAAGCGCGTTCATTAAACGGGCCCTGCGTATATTGAAGCTGAGCCCAATTTTGCCTAACGACCTAAATTGAAGAAAGCTGGATGCATATTTTGATGCGGCTGACTAAATTAAGTGACTGCCTTCATGAGTGCATCGTCTTGTTGCCCGGGCACCTAAGTATACGTTTTGGTTTGCGGTTGCGCTTTATATCTCGCGCCATTCATAGCGTTATAGCGAACCACGATTCATGGCCGCGACTAAGATTAATGATAAATTGACATGCAACCGTTTAAGCCCGCTAGTTTAGCGCTCAGTCTGCTCGGCCCGGAGGATCGGCGTGATTTCGCGCTCGTTATCGCGGTTGCGGCACTACTTGCCGCGTTGGACGTGGCTGGGATAGGCGCCATTTTTGGGTTCTTCAGTCTCGCGCTTGGTCCCCGCTCTTCCGGTGAGTTGCCTGGCTACTTGGCA
>JACRIU010000089.1 GCA_016235775.1 Hydrogenophilales bacterium | reverse complement strand
CCTCGCGGCTTACGCCTTGGGTTTCGCTACGCTTATCGTCACTGATTGCGGTTACCTCCTTTCAGGTAACATGTACATGCCCATGCCGGGCACACTAGCGCAAGCATCCTGCTTGCATGCCGGCTGGAAGCCGGCGCTACAGAAAGCCCGCTGTCCTGATATTGGTTTACGGTAAAATGGCTTTTTTTGTCACAGGCTTGCCTCATGGAACTCACTCCGCTCACCGCCCTTTCCCCGCTCGATGGCCGCTACGGCGCCAAGGTCGCGAGCTTGCGCCCGCTGTTTTCCGAATTCGGGCTGATCAAGCACCGTGTCATAGTCGAAGTCGAATGGTTTAAAGCTTTGGCCGCCTCGCCCGCGATTCAAGAGGTGCCCCCCTTCTCAGCCAGCACGATCGCCGACCTGGATGCGCTGGCCGAGAATCTGAATGAAGCCGATGCGCAAGAGGTGAAGGAGATCGAGTCCATTACCAATCACGATGTCAAAGCCGTCGAATATTTTCTGAAGAAGCGCTTCGCCCAAAATAGCGAAGTCATGCGCGTCTCCGAATTCATTCACTTCGCCTGCACCTCGGAGGACATCAATAATTTATCGCACGCGCTGATGCTGAAAGCCGCGCGCGATACCGTGCTGCTGCCCAGCCTGGACAAAGTCATTGCCCGCTTGACGGAACTGGCGCACGCGTTGGCGGAACAGCCCATGCTGGCGCGCACCCACGGCCAGCCGGCCTCCCCCACCACCCTGGGCAAGGAGCTCGCCAATGTGGTGCATCGTTTGCGCCACGCGCGGGATCGCATCGCCGGCGTGGCCCTATTGGGCAAGCTCAACGGCGCGGTCGGCAACTATAACGCGCATCTTTCCGCCTATCCGAATATCAATTGGGAAGGCTTCGCGCAAGCCTTCGTGCAAGGCCTGGGCCTCGGCTTCAACCCCTATACCATCCAGATCGAGCCGCACGACTACATGGCGGAGCTGTTTGACGCCATCGCGCGCGCCAATACGATTCTGGTCGATCTGAATCGCGACGTGTGGGGCTATATCTCGATCGGTTATTTCAAGCAGAAGGTGAAAGCGGGCGAAGTCGGCTCCAGCACCATGCCGCACAAAGTGAACCCGATCGATTTCGAGAATTCCGAAGGCAATTTGGGCATCGCCAACAGCCTGTTGCGCCACCTCTCGGACAAGCTGCCGGTCTCGCGCTGGCAGCGCGATCTCACCGACTCCACCGTGCTGCGCAACATGGGCGTGGCGTTCGGCTACGCGCTGCTGGGCTATGATTCCTGCCTGCGCGGGTTGAACAAGCTGGAAGCCAATCCGCAGCGTTTGGACGATGACCTCAATGCGAATTGGGAAGTGCTGGCCGAGCCGATTCAAACCGTGATGCGGCGCTACGGCGTGCCCAACCCCTACGAGCAATTGAAAGAACTCACGCGCGGCAAAGGCGGCATCACCAGGGAACATCTGCATGTGTTCATCATGGGCTTGGAAATTCCGGAAGACGAAAAGAAACGCCTGCTTGCATTGACGCCGGGGAGCTATACCGGCATGGCGGCGGAATTGGCGAAGCGCATTTAAGTTAAAAATCGATTTGCCACAGAGGTCACAGAGAAAAACAGTGGTTTTACCGTCGTACCGCGCTCACTCACAGCGTGGACCATGCATCATAGGTCTGTCGAGCTTTTCTCTGTGTACTCTGTGACCTCTGTGGCAAGATTTTTTTAGCTTTAATTCACCGGGGGCGAAACCCGATGTGCATTAAGTTGAAGCCCATTGCAGCCGATATTACCTATACTGGGTAAGAACCTCGGACATTCACATGGGCGACCTCGGCAACTCCCTCCTGAAACTCCACGGCCTGGGCGATTTACTCGAAACCCAGGGCAACCTGGAATTGAGCCTGCGCCAACTCGCGGAAGCCGCGGCCAAGATTCTTAATGCCGCCCACTGCTCCATCATGCTGCTGGATGAAGAAGACCAAGACGAGCTCAAGCTGAGCGTCTTTGCCGCTTATGGCGACTTGCCGGATTCCGCCTACAAACAAATCACGCGCAAGGGCGAGGGTATTTCTGGGCATGTGCTTGCCACGGGCCAGCCGTTGTTAATCGAAGACATCGCCCAATCCGAGTTTACCGAAGTCGCACGCCGGCTAACCCGTGGGCAGCGCAGCTTGATCTCCACCCCCATCGTGCAAAATCAAAACATCGTCGGCGTCATTAACGCCAGCGACCCGAAATCCAGCCGGCCATTCAATTTAGACGATCTGCACCTGCTCGAAGTCGTGGCCCTCTTCGTCGGCAAATCGATCCAAGTCGTGCAATTGCAAAGCGTGCTCAACTCGCGCTTCGCGCAAATGGCCCTGGCGCAAGAAGCCCAGCAAACCATCGGCAATGCCATGGCCTACGTCAGCGAAAACCCAAATCAACTGGCGAAGATACTCGCCAAATCGTTTTTCAAGGAAATGACCAAGGCCGGCTTCAGCTCGACGCAAATCATCCATGCCGCGACGGAAATCATTGGGCTGCTGAACACCAACATAGCCAAGCACAGCAAACGCTTGAAGCGCGGGGAAGGGGATTAAATTTTGAAAAAAGTAAATTAGCCACGAATGAACGCGAAATTAAACGGGTATCCGTAGCGTGCTTGATTTCTATAAGCAATTACCAGTCGAACCGGTACTAGTTGAAATATTCAATAGCCCGAGTGCGAACCACATCACTTGGCAGTTGGCGTGCCATTCCCATCTCTACGTAGCGGATTGTCTGAGAGGTCCAATTGCCAAAACTATCGTCGACATAAGAGAAGGACAACACAAGCTTGCTATTACCGGCATTGAACTTGCGGTTATAACTAATTGGCCGTCCTCGTTCGTTATACTCGAACCTATGTGTGGAATAGCTGTCAGCACATTGAGAAGCAGAGAGTTTGCCTTCAGTCGACCATGTGCACTCAAGTGGGCCAGAAACGTTTATTTGCCGGGAGCCAATTTTATCAAGCTTTAGCATTCGGCCACGTGAGTCCAGTTCCGCGCGATATTCATACGCATTGAGGTTATCTTTGCAGTTTGCTTCGAGCAACA
Source organism: Hydrogenophilales bacterium (assembly GCA_016235775.1). GTDB lineage: Bacteria > Pseudomonadota > Gammaproteobacteria > Burkholderiales > Thiobacteraceae > RBG-16-58-11. Next base: position 20,131 of record JACRIU010000089.1, on the reverse strand, counting down.
ATCTCTCCTTATCTTTCCCTGAGAATGAGTATGCGCAGATGCCGTTGTTGATGTGGATTAAAGCATTTAACAGGACGCCATCCGAATACTGGAAGTCGTTGTGTGGCTGTCCATTAAAAACTATCGACGTGAGAAGCCCATCCGAGCGGTAGGAAAACTTATGACGGCTCCATCCACCGGCGTTATCTCGTTGGACTTCGGCTATTCTTCCTTTGTTATCGAATTCGAAAATCCGATATAACTTATTCCCGGACGAATAGGAAACACGCGCAACAGGGCCAATCAACCCTAAGAGTTCGCAGTTGTGGCTATTAGACCCGAAAAAATTGACGGGGCAGGCACGTAGCCAAAGCGGATCAGGGGCCGTCCCTGCCGGATATTCAATTGCCGCGGAAATTGCCGGCAACAAAAAAATAGCCAGGAGTGCCGCGCGAAGTCCGGTGCGGCGTAGAAACACTATGGTTTTCATTGATTCCCTCATAATGGAAATTTTTAAATCAAAATAAGGTGCAACGTTTGAGATGAAGAGGGGGTTGCAGCAGCGCAGCGCCGGTACAAGCGTCATCCCTACTGACGTTTGACCTACTCAATTTGATTTAACTCCGCAATCTCCAGCAATGCAGTTTCCTCAGGGATGGCTTCAAATGAATAGGTGTGAGCTGTCCCAAAGGCTCCCATCTTCACAGAGGACTTATATCGGAAGTAATGGACGGTTCCAGCGGCTGCTTCAACGGTTGTGCTCCAGTCGGGATAGTTCCATGTGAATGGATTTCCATTTCCGGTTAACACTATGAAGTGATGGCCGGGATAGATTCGTTTTGCCAGATAGCCGCCACTGACCAGCGAACCAATACGCTCAAAATTTATTTTCACGTCGGGACGCTGGGCGCTACCGAGGAGCTGTGATGGCCGGTAAATATAGATTAGCGTTTCGTGAGGTGGCGGGCTCTGTTTTGCAAATTTTGCGCCTGTTGCGCAGCCAGCTAGCAGGGCAAGGCTTAAAATAACCAGTGCAGAACGCGTAAATAATTTCATTCTCTCCTCTTTATGCTCGTGAGGTCTAACGGTTGTTCCCCATGCTCACGTCAGCACTCTAAACATTGCTCGTCAACAAAATCACCTTTTCGGTTTTCAGTGATAAATCGGCGGCCCACCCTCATCCGGCCTCCCATTCGCAATTTCTTCCGGCGTCGCATCGCGAATCGCATTTACCGTCACCACGAATTTCACGGTTTGCCCGGCGAAGGGATGATTGGCATCGACGGTGAGTTTGCCGTTTTCGATTTTGCTCACGCGAAACATTTTTCCCTCGCCTTGTTCGTTCTGAAACTCGACTTCGGCGCCGACATAGCGATATTCGGGGGGCACGTTTTCGATATCGTCGGTGAAGGTGAGATTGGGGTCGTGCGGCCCGAAGCCGTGCTCCGGCGGCAAGATCACTTCGAGTTGATCGCCGGGTTTCGCGCCTTCCAGCGCCGCTTCCACTTGCTCGAACAGGCCGCTATCGGCGCCGTGCACATAGCCGATGGGGACATCGGATTGCTCGACCACTTGGCCGCGGCTGTCGAGAATGGAATAGGTGATGTAAACGGCTTTGTGCTTGGAAACGGTGGGGGCGGACATGGGAGAAATCCTGATGAAATCGGGAATTTTACCCGAAATCGGGCCGCGCCTCAGCCGCGACGGATTTCGAGCGTCAATACCATTTCACGATTGAGCTCGGAGAGCGGCCAGGCCAGCTTCAAGGTGACGGCCTGCATGATCTTTTCGAACCCGGCTTCGGATTGCGACACGCTGAAATGCGGCGCGGCATGCAACTGTACCCGATGGCTGGCGCTGAGCGCCACGCTGCCGCCGAGCACATCGTCCGCCAGGGTGATCCCCTGCAGCGCCTCGGTTTCAAACACCTGACCAAAGCCGCCGGGAATGCCGCCCTCGAATACATAGCGCCCCGCCGGGCCATCGCAGCTGGGCATGGCGAGGTTGATCTCGGTGCCGAACCAGCCGCGCGGCTCGCCGCCGAAGTGGTAATGCAGAGTCAGCACGTTACCTTCCAGACGAAAATTTTTATTCACCTTCAGCACTTCCACCGCCGCCTCGAAGCGCGCGTCCAAACCGGTGCTGTCGACTTCCTGATAATCGAGCGCAAAGGGCGGCGTGTGGCTTTCCGGCTGGTCGGCATCGAGCCAGCTATCACGGAACATCGCGCGTGGATGTTGATCGACTTGCATGTCTTCGGGGCCGATCGCGTGTTTGAAATTCACCCGGTCATGCGCCGAGGCAATGCCCTCGCCATCGTGCGCGTGATTTTGCTCGCCCAAATGAATCTTGCGGTAGTAGTGCTCATCCTGACGCGCCAGGGAATCGCCGAAATTATGATTCAGCGCATAGGCATCGAGTTCGGCGACAGTCGCGCTGCCATCGAGGCGGAAAATCGCTTGCAAGGATTCATTGTGCAGGAGCAACTCATCTTGGCCGTCGAGATCGAGGTCATAGACTTCACGCGCCGGCCGCTGATCCAGCTCATCCAGACGCCGCTCTAAAGGCACCATGGCGTTGTACACCGCGCGCCGCAGATGCGGCAGATACAGCCCGCCGAACAGGCCGTGCCAGTAGGCGTCGTTGGCCTGAGCCTGGTAGAGCAGATCGAGCAGTTCGGCGTGTTTGGCGTGGCCATGCAAGGCATGCAGCCGCTGCGACAGGCCGAGCATGCGCTTGTGCATCCAATTCGATTCGGGGTAGCGCGTGAGGAAATTTTTCCAGATGCCGCCGCGCAAGAAGGCCTTATGCTGCTCGAAGCGGCCTTGCTGCTTGGCTTCCGCCACGAGGTTGGCGTAAGTGTTGGCGGCCTGCGCCGGCAGCGTCCACTCGTTCATCTCGATATAGGACGCCGTGGGCAAATACACCACGCCGCGCGTCTTGGCCTGGGCGTGATATTCGTCATAGCGCTGGGTGCGGATGATGGGTGAGGCGAGCACGCCCTCGATGAATTGCTTGAGCCAGCCTTTCTCGTACACCCATTCGTAGGTCTCGGGCCAGATGCCGAATTTCTCGATGTCGTCGAAATATACGGCCGCGACTTCCTGCTCCATTTGCGCTTGGCTCTCGATATAGCGCACCGCTTCCTCGGCGGGCGAAAACGGCAGGCGGTAGCGCAACGCTTCGGATATCGGGAACAGATCGAGCCGGCGTCCGTCTTCTTCCGTGGTGTAAAAACCATTCAATTCTTCGATGCGTTTGCCCGTGCACAAAAAGTGATAGTCATCGACTGTGACGTAATCGATACCCGCATCGACCAGGGCCGGCACAACGGTGGCTTCCCAAACGCGTTCGGTGAGCCAGGCGCCCTTGGGCCGCGCGCCGAGTTTTTTCTCCAGCTTGCCGGACAGGGCTTTGACCTGGCCGATGCGGTCACGATTGGGGATCACCGCCAGCACCGGCTCAGTATCCCCCGCGCCGAACAGCTCCGCCTGGCCGCGCGCCACCATTTCATGCAACAGCGCCATGTCCTGCGGAAAATGCGCGAGCAGGTAATCCAGCAGCCAGCCGGAAAAATGCACGGTGAATTTAAAATCGGGATAGCCATGCAGCGTCTCGATGAAGGGCCGATAGCAGCGGCGATGCGCATCGTCCACCACCTCGGCAAAATTTCCCACCGGCTGATGCGCATGCACGCCTAACAGTAAAGCAATTCGACTCATTAAATTTCCCTGATCCCTAAATTCCTGACGCCTGAGGCCTAGCTGCCGCGCCGCATGGTTCCGCCCGCCTCGGACGAGGCGCCGCCGCCTTGGCTGATCGGATGATCCAGCGCAACGGGCACAGGCAATTGCAGGTGCTGGTATAAATTTTTCAAATTGGCGCGGAACAGCGCATCGAACATCGCCACGCTGTGAGACGGGTTGTAATCCCCAAACCACCAGAACCAATCGGAGCTTTCGCAATCGGCCAACTGTCGCGACGCCGCTTCACGCGCCTGCGCCGACAAACGTCCGCTTCCAATGACGAGATCATAACTTTGTTTGGCTGCGCAGAGCAAATCCCAAGCGCGGTTTTTGTCGTGATCGCCGATCCAGGTGGCGAGATTGCCAAAGACCCAGCTCCCCGTGACCACTTGCGGCAACTCGCCCACGCGTGCGCACGGCGCGACGCTGGCAGCGCACTGCGCCAGATAATCCGAGAATGTGGTCATCCGGATATGCGGATGCTCGGCCAGCGCCTCATATAACTCGGACAAGAAGTAATAAGCGTTGTATGGATAATATTCCCAGGCGTTTTCCCCATCGAGAATGACCGATACCACGGGGTTTTCCGTTTGCTCGGTGCGCTGATAGATCGACTCCAACTCATTGACGAAATTCGCCACCGCATCGCGCCCATACCATTTCGCATACTCGAAGCCGATCAGATCGGAGAGCCGATCGTCCCGGAAGAAGCAATGAATCTGTCGCGCGGCGTCATGCACGCGATACGGGCGGTACAGGTACTCGGCCTTCTCGGGGACGTGGCCATGAGAATGACGCAGGCTATTCACCAACACGCCTTCTCCGGTGGCGGCCCATTTCACGCCATGCTGTGCCAACTGCATGAGTGATGCCTGCGATACCGCGCCTTCCGCCGGCCACATGCCGCCGGGGCGGCGCCCGAAACGCGCCTCGTGCGAGGCAAAAGCGGACTCGATGTGAAACACCATGCGCTCGACGCCGCCGGGATAGGCCGGGGTTTCCGGCAAACCGGAATCAGGCAGCGCTTCGCGCGCGCTTTTCAAATCGATCAAGAGCGGTGCAATCGGATGATAGTGCGGCGTGGTGGAAATCTCGATGCGCCCCTCCTCCACCAGCTTGCGGTAGCGCGGGATCAGGCCCGCGATCAACTCGCCGTACAACTCGAACAGCAAGCGCCGGTCGGTGTAGCTGAACAACGCGCCCTGGCTCATCAAACGCGGAATCAATTCGGTGTTGCGGCGCACCGATTCACCGATCCAGATCAGGTGATACCAGGTCACCAGATCGGCGAGATATTGCCCCGACAAATACTCGAAGTGCTTGTCCTCGTGCAAATCGATTTCCTGAAACAACTTGAGCAGCCGCCGATACGGCGGATAGGGCTCGATCATGGTGATATGGTTGCAGCGGAAGCAACGGTCGAGCAGCAAATCGCGCTCGTCCGGCGAGAGATCGCGCAGATCCTCGCGCGCCAGCAAGCGCAGCAGCGGGTCGCGTATCTCGCCGGTTTTGAACTGGCGTGCGTAGTCCTCCAATTGATCGAGCAATACCGGCACGAAATTCACCACTGCCCGCGCTTGCGGGTTTTGTTCCAGGTGGTAAGCCATGTCGGTGTAGTCTTTGGCCGCGTGCAAATACGTCCACGGCAAAACGAACTCGCCATTGGCGTAGTTGCGGTAATCCGGCTGGTGCATGTGCCAGCACAGGATCAGATTCAATTTACGGGAAAATTCACTCATGTTTTGGTCAATGAAACGTTGTCACACCCCTCATTATCGGCACGACAACTCGTTGACTTGAGGCTGCGCATTGAGGTTGCCCTCTCCCCGCATGGGGGACGCCGGTGGGTACCCCGCTGCTCTGCAGCGACCCTTCCGCAGTCTCCTGGCTGGGGGCGCCGGTGGGGGAGAGGGACGCTGTCTCGCTGCGCGAGTAATTACCTTACGTGGTGGATATATTGGCCGAGCATTTCGGGCGTGATCAGGGTCACGCCTTTTTCGGTCACGTAAAATCGCTCGGCATCCTTGACCGGGTCAAAACCCACTTCCAGACCATCCGGAATGCGGCACCCCTTATCCACCACCACGCGGTTCAATCGCGCATAGCGGCCGATATCCACATTCGGCAGAATCACCGAATCGGTCACTTCGGAATACGTATTGACCCGAACATTCGAAAACAGCACCGAACGCCGCACCGTCGCACCGCTGATAATGCAGCCGCCGGATACCATCGAATCAACCGCCATGCCGCGCCGCTCTTCGTCATCGAATACGAATTTGGCCGGCGGGAGCTGCTCTTGGTAAGTCCAAATCGGCCACTTATGATCATAGAGATTGAGATCAGGCGTGATTTTGGCCAATTCCATATTGGCCTCCCAATACGCTTCGACCGTTCCCACGTCGCGCCAATAAGGCGCGCTGTTCTGCACCCCGACGCAGCTTTCGGCAAAGCGGTGCGCGAACACGCGATAACGCGACACTAAATAGGGAATAATATCCTTGCCGAAATCGTGCTCGGAATTAGGATCGTCCGCATCGCGAATCAATTGCTCATACAAGAATTTGGCGTTGAAAATGTATATCCCCATGCTCGCCATCGCACGTGAAGGATCGCCCGGCATGGGGGTGGGATGTTCCGGCTTTTCGTTGAAATCGACGATGCGCTGGTATTCGTCCACGCTCATCACGCCGAACGCTTGCGCATCCTTGATCGGCACATCCAGGCAAGCGATGGTGAGATCGGCGGCGGAGGCCGCGTGCGCGGCGAGCATTTCGCCGTAGTCCATTTTATAGATGTGATCGCCGGCCAGAATCAGGATGAACTCCGGCGAATAATGGCGCAGGATGTCCATGTTCTGGAACACCGCATCCGCCGTGCCCTTGTACCATTCGGCCTCGATGCGCTGCTGCGCCGGCATCAAATCGATGAATTCGTTGAATTCGCCGCGCAAGAAACCCCAGCCGCGCTGCATGTGCTGAATCAAGCTATGCGCCTTGTATTGGGTCACGACGCCGATGCGCCGAATGCCCGAGTTCAGGCAATTGGACAAGGGGAAATCGATAATGCGGAATTTGCCGCCGAACGGCACCGCCGGCTTGGCGCGCCAATCGGTAAGCTGCTTCAGCCGGCTGCCGCGCCCGCCCGCCAGAATCAGCGCAATCGTATTCTTCGTCAGCAAGCTGACGAAACGGGGGTACTCTTTTTGTTTGCGCAGATCTTCGTCTTGGGAGCTCATGTTTTTTACTTTAGTTGATGCGCTTACAATGTGCCAAAGAGAAATGGGGTGGATCGATTGGGTAAGCGCAGGAACTGGGTATTATGGCTATAATTTCGTTACATGCCGATGAAGTCATTCAACCGCGCTGCCTAATTAAGATGAAACCAATGAAACACGACATCCCGACCAAAGTCAATCACGCGGCCCAAGACCTGCTCGCTGCCCGCTCGCACGATCCTTTCGCTTATCTCGGCCTGCACCAGGATGAGGCCGCTTGGGTGATTCGAGTCTTCGCCCCGCACCACATCAAGGCGGCGCTTTTTCTCGACAATACTTGGATACCGCTCACCCGCATCCTTCCCGAAGGGCTGTTCGAGTGGCGCGGCACAACGGCGCCCGCCGCGCCCTATCGCATTCAACTCGACGATGGGCATGTGACGCGCGAAGTGCATGACCCTTATTGCTTCCCCAATCCAATCAGCGAGCACGATCTATACCTGTTCGGGGAGGGCCGGTTTTATCAAGCCTACCGCATGCTCGGCGCGCAGCCGATGGCCTTGCTGGGCGTGCAGGGCGTGAATTTCGCGGTATGGGCGCCCAATGCGGAGCGTGTCAGCGTGGTGGGCGATTTCAATCGCTGGGATGGCCGCGCCCACCCGATGCGCACGCTCGGGGCGAGCGGCGTGTGGCAGCTTTTCATTCCCGATTTGGCGCCGGGCTGCTTGTACAAATTCGAAATCCGCAACCGCCATACCGGCAATGTGTTCGTCAAGACCGACCCTTATGCGCAGACCTTCGAGCTGCGCCCCAGCACGGCGGCGCGGGTCGCGCCGCTGCCGCGCCATGCGTGGAGCGACGCCGCTTGGCTTGAGCGGCGCAAGCATTTGGATTGGCTGCACGCGCCGTGCAATATTTATGAAATGCAAATCGGCTCCTGGCGCCGTCACCCCGATGGCCGCGTCTATAGTTACGCAGAATTGGCCGAACATCTGGTGCCCTACGTGAAGGAGATGGGCTACACGCATATCGAGCTGATGCCGCTGTCCGAGCATCCGCTGGACGAATCCTGGGGCTACCAGGCCACCGGCTACTTCGCCCCCACCAGCCGCTATGGCGCGCCGGACGACTTGCGCGCTTTCATCGACGCCTGCCACCAAAGCGAGATCGGCGTGATTCTGGATTGGGTGCCCGCGCATTTCCCCCGCGACGACTGGGCGCTGGCGCAATTCGACGGCACCGCGCTGTTTGAGCACGCCGACCCGCGGCTCGGCACGCATCAGGACTGGGGCACGCTGATCTTCAATTACGGCCGGCGCGAAGTAAAAAGCTTCCTGCTCGCCTCGGCGCATTACTGGCTGAATGAATTTCACATCGACGGCATTCGCGTCGATGCGGTGGCCTCGATGCTCTACCTCGACTATTCGCGCAAGGAAGGCGAATGGCTGCCCAACCGCTATGGCGGGCGCGAAAATCTGGAAGCGATCGAATTCCTGCGCGACTTCAACGTGATGGTGCACGAGCAATTTCCCGGCGCGCTCACCATGGCGGAAGAGTCCACGTCCTGGCCCATGGTGTCGCGCCCGGCTTATCTCGGCGGCTTGGGCTTCTCCATGAAGTGGAATATGGGCTGGATGAACGACACGCTGAGCTATTTCGAGCACGATCCGGTGCACCGGCGCTTTCACCACAACCAGCTCACCTTCGGCCAGCTCTATTCCTATACCGAAAATTTCGTGCTGCCGTTTTCGCACGACGAAGTGGTGCACGGCAAGCGCTCGCTGCTGGATAAAATGCCGGGCGACGCATGGCAAAAGTTCGCCAACCTGCGCCTGCTGTTCACCTATCAAGCCACCTACCCCGGCAAAAAACTCAACTTCATGGGCAACGAGCTGGCCCAGGGCCAGGAGTGGGGCGTGGGCCGCGAATTGGATTGGTGGCTATTGGCGCGCGATTGGCACAAGGGCATACAAACCTGCACGCGCGATCTGAACCATCTCTATCGCAACACCCCGGCCCTGCACGATCTCGATTTCACGCATGAGGGTTTTCACTGGATCGACTGCCACGACGCCGATCAATCCACGCTCAGCTATGTGCGCCGCGCGCGCGACGGCGGCTTCGTGGTGGTGGCGCTCAACTTCACGCCGGTGCCGCGCAAAAACTACCGCCTCGGCGTGCCGCGCACAGGCGTGTATCGCGAAATCTTCAACAGCGACTCCAGCTATTACGGCGGCGGCAACCAGGGCAACGGTTCGGGCATCGAGGCCAGGGCGGGAAGCTGGATGGGTTATCCGGCGTCGATCAACCTTACCTTGCCGCCGCTGGCAGGCATCATTCTGGTGCTGGCTTGAGCCAACCCAAACAAATGCAATTCATTTACCGCCAAGACGCCAAGAGCGCCAAGCAAGACAAATCGTTACAACGTAAAGGCTCGACCCCCACATAGTTGAATACTTGATTTGCCATGCTTGTGCCTTTTCTTGGCGCTCTTGGCGCCTTGGCGGTTAAACTGATTTTTTAATATAAACGACTCCCCGCTCCCTACCCCCTAAAGAACTATCGTTTTATGTCGTAACATCATGCACTTGGCATTGACAAGGATAAACGCATGGCTGCTCTGACCCGCTCCCCCGCCTGGAAGGCGCTTAAAGCCCATCACAAGCAGATGGCAAACGTGCCTATGCGCGATCTGTTTGCACAGGACTCAAAGCGTTTCGATAAATTCACCCTGCGCTTTAACGACCTGCTGCTCGATTACTCGAAAAACATCGTCACCGAGACGACCCTGCGCTTGCTGTTCGATTTGGCGCGGCAAGCGGAGCTGACGACGTGGCGCGAGCGCCTGTTTACGGGCGACAAAATCAATTTCACCGAAAACCGCGCCGTGCTGCATACCGCGCTGCGCAATCGCAGCAACCGCCCGATCAAGGTCGCTGGCCGCGATGTGATGCCGGCGGTGAACAAGGTACTGGCGCATATGCGCGATTTCAGCGAGCGCGTGCGCAGCGGACAATGGAAAGGCCACACCGGGCAGGCCATCACCGATATCGTGAACATCGGCATCGGCGGCTCCGATCTCGGCCCGGTGATGGCGACCGAAGCGCTCAAGCCTTACGCCGCGCCCCATCTCCAAGTGCACTTCGTCTCCAACATCGACGGCGCGCATCTCGCGGAAACGCTCAAACCGCTCAAGCCGGAAACGACCTTGTTCATCGTCGCCTCCAAGACTTTCACCACCCAGGAAACCCTGACCAACGCCCGCTCCGCGCGCGACTGGTTCCTGAGCGCCGCACGCGACGAAAAAGCCATCGCCAAGCATTTCGCCGCCGTCTCCACCAACACCAAAGAGGTGAAAGCCTTCGGCATCGACCCGGCGAACCTGTTCGAATTCTGGGATTGGGTCGGCGGCCGCTATTCGCTCTGGTCGGCGATCGGCCTGTCGATCGCGATCTATCTCGGCATGGATCAGTTCGAAGCCCTACTCGGCGGCGCCCACGCCATGGACGAGCATTTCCGCACCGCGCCGCTGGAGCAGAATTTGCCGGTGGTGATGGGACTGCTCGGCGTGTGGTACGGCGACTTCTTCGACGCGCAATCGCACGCCGTGCTGCCCTATGACCAGTATTTGCACCGTTTCCCCGCTTACTTGCAGCAGCTCGATATGGAGAGCAACGGCAAGCGCGTGCGGCGCGACAAAAAAACCGTGGATTACCACACCGGCCCGGTGCTGTGGGGCGAGCCCGGCACCAACGGCCAGCACTCGTTCTATCAACTGATCCACCATGGCACGAAAATCATTCCCGCCGATTTCCTGGCCCCGGCGCAAAGCCAGCATCCGCTGGGCGAGCATCACCCGATTTTGCTCTCCAACTTCTTCGCGCAGACGGAAGCGCTGATGAAAGGCAAGACCGAAGCCGAAGTGCGCGCGGAACTGGAAGCGGCTGGCATCACCGGACGAAAGCAGGATCAACTCGCCCCGCACAAAGTTTTCCCCGGCAACCGCCCCACCAATTCGATTTTGTTCAAGCAACTCGACCCCGCGACCTTGGGCGCGCTGATCGCGCTATATGAGCACAAAGTATTCGTGCAAGGCGTGATCTGGAATATCAACTCATTCGATCAATGGGGCGTGGAGCTGGGCAAGCAGCTGGCGCAGAAAATTCAGCCTGAATTAAAAGACGGCGCACAGGTTCAGAGTCACGACAGCTCGACCAATGGCTTGATCAATTACTACAAGTCGCTGCGCTGATAGTTAGCCGGGATTACGGCCCCTTGCGCCGCGCCTGATCCAGCTTTTCGCACAGATCGCCCATCCCTTGCGCCATGCGCGGCGTAGCACGGTGCAGAGTGCCGGCATTCAGGTAAAACACTTTAGCCTGGCGCACCGCCTCCAATTCCTTCATTTCACGCCATGGCGCTAAGCGGGCTTCGCGCTCGCTCAGCGCCCCACTCACCAATATCACTTGAGGATTGCGCGCCAGCAGTGCTTCCATGGATACCGTGGGGGTGAGGCCGGTTAAATCGGCGAACACATTGCGCCCGCCGCACAATTCGATGGCGCGGCTGACGAGATGCGCCTGGCCGATGGTCATCAGCGGCTGATGCCATAGTTCGTAGAACACCGTGACCGGTTGGCGCGCGCGATATTTCGATTCGAGCAAGCGGATTTGACTGCGGTACCGGCTGGCGGCGCGCGTGGCTTCGTAGCCGGCGCCGGCCAGCTCGCCGATCAGCAGCAGGTGGCGCGCGATGTCGTCGAGCTTGCGCGGTTCAAGCGCGAGCACTTTAAAACCCAACTGCTCCAGACGCTCGACATCGCCGCGCGGATTGCCGGAGATCCAGGCCAGAATGAGATCGGGCTTGAGCAGCGCCACCCGATCCAAATCGATTTTGGAATAATCGCCGATCACGGGCAGTTGGCGCGCGCCAGCGGGGTAATCGCTATAGGCCGAGACGCCCACCAGCTTGCCGCCTGCACCGGCGGCGAAGGCAAGCTCGGTTAAATGCGGGGTGAGGCTGATGATGCGGGTTGCGGGTTGAGGGAGCGTGATGCGTTTGCCGCGATCGTCGGTGACCGTGATGGCGGCGGTCGCGGCGTGCATGAAGAGCCACGTTGCCAAAAACAGGTAAGGTGCGCCACGGCGTGTCATGACTCAGAGCTTGCCATGATGAAACAGCAACTGGTGATGCGCCTCATCGCCTATCCCTTGCACTTTAATGCGCGTGAGTCCGGCGCTGGGCACATCGATGCGGTAGGTGCCGGCGAGCGGCAGATTCAGCGCATGCGCCAGCGCCATGCGGATCACCCCGGCGTGGCACACGACCAGCACCTGTTTGCCGGCCTGCTCGGTGAGCAGATCGTTCCATCCGGCACGCACCCGCGCCCGCCGGACGGCTCGCCGTGGCGCAGGAGATCGATCGTGGTGATGGGTTCGGTCATAGTGGGATTTTTTCACCACGGAGTACACAGAGGGCACGGAGGAAAACAGGGCTTACACTGTTTAGGCTTACTCCGTGTCCTCGGTGTACTCCGTGGTGAAGCGTTTAAATTAACTGCCCGCCCACTTGGCAATGGTCAGCAACAGCAACAGACCGAACCAGAGCGAGATCGCGCGCCAGATCAGGCTCACCGCGCTATTCAGATAATCGGCATCGGGTTCCTCGCCCAAGCCCAGCTCGGGCCGATAATGAATTTGGCCATCGACTTCCAGCGGGTCGCCCAGCCGCACGCCCAGCGCACCCGCGCCACTGGCGAGGATGATGCCTTGAGAAGGATTCGCCCACTTGGCCGCTTGTTCTTGCCAGCAGCGAATCGCGTCTTCGAAATCACCGACCACGGCGAAGCTCACTGCCGTCAGGCGCAGGGGCAGCCAATCCAAAAAGCGAAATGCGGTGTCGGAAAAAATACCGAAGCGGCCATATTCCTGATGATCGAGCGCGCCCCATTTTTGGTGCAGGATATGCGCCAGGCGATACAACAGCGCGCCGGCCGGGCCGAGCACGGCAAACCAAAAAAACACCCCAAAAAATTGACGGTGCGCGCAGAGCAATAATTTTTCCATGCCAATCTTGGTGAGCGAGACGGCGTTGAAGTCCGCGATCGAGCGCCCCTCCCAATCCCCCAATAATTTGCGCGCCGTATCGAGATCGTGATCGCGCAGCGCAAGCGCCAGCTTGCCCGCAGATTGGGTGAATAGGCTGCAGCCCAGGGTTAAATACAACACCCCGACATTGAACAGCAGCGCCAGCAAAAAATTGGCGCGATACAAAAAGAAATAGACAATCGCCAAGGCCAGCACGGGCGGCAGGATGCCCAGCCCCCAGGCCAGCAGGCCATAACGATAGCGCCCGGCATTGAAATGGCGCTCCAGGAAATTGCCGTAACGGGCGAAGTATACGTAGAGCTGAACCCGATGCGTGAGCGGCCGGAAATGCTCCAGCAACATCACGGCGACCAGCGAAAAGAAACTCATTGCTTCATCTCCACGGTGAGCACCCCGACACGCGTCACTTCCAGCGGACTCTCATAGAGCTCGACGGCCGGCATCGTGATGTCGCGGTTCTGCGTCTTGAGGTAATCGTATAGCGCCTGGTAGGCCTTGCCCGGCGCGAGCAGCGCGGCGGCTTGCACCCGCCCCATCAATACCGGGCGCTTGGCGATCTCGCCGCGCAGCAGCGGCGCGCGAAGCGATTCGCCCGCCTGGATCAAATAGCCGGTGTGCGCGCGAAGCTTGCCGCTCGCTACTCGGCGCGGATCGTCGAACAGCACGTTGATCGATTGTCCTGGGGTGATTCCTTGTGCATTTAACGCCTGCCAGACTTTTTGCTGGGTATCGGGCAATTTGGCCAGTTTGCCGCTATGTTCAAGATAAGCATAGGTATACGGTCCGCGCTCACCCTGTTCGATTTGCACCGAATTAAATCCGCCCCACCACCCATACACCAGCAGCAAGGGCAGCACAAATGCGAGCAGAATCGGCAGCCAGGTTTTTTTAAGCAATGCGCGCTCAAATGAAGTGAAATATATGCTGGCAAAGTGCACCCGATAAAGGCTTTTGATGCAGCTTTGCGACCTCGCCTATAATAACTGATTCCCATGCAGACATAAAAGGAATGCCATGTTGAAGCAGTTGCTCCTCGCCTTGCTCATGCTGATGTCGCTATCTGCGGCGGCGGCCAGCGACACTGCCGCCAGTGTCAAGGTGCAGCCGGTCAAGGTCGGTGCGCATGCGTATTACGTGGAGGGGCTGCCGGGTGCGGCTTCCGCCGCCAATCAGGGATATATGTCGAATGCGGGCTTCGTGATCACCCCAGCCGGCGTGGTGGTGTTCGATTCACTCGGCACAGTGCCGTTGGCGGAAGCCTTGATCGCCCAGATTCGCAAGCTCACGCGTGCGCCGATCAAGCGCGTGATCGTGAGCCACTATCACGCCGATCATGTGTATGGCTTGCAGGCCTTCAAGGCGCCTGGGGCCGAAATCTGGGCGCATGAAGGCGGCAAAGAATATTTTGCCTCAGACGAAATGGAGCGGCGCTTGGCGCAACGGCGCGAAGAACTTTTCCCCTGGGTGGATGAAACCACCAAAGTGCTCACGCCCGACCGCTGGCTGAGTCGCGATGAGGATTTTGAATTGGGCGGCGTCAAATTCGCAGTACGCTTTGTCGGGCCCGCACATTCGCCTGAGGACCTCGCGCTGTTTATACCGCAAGACAGCATGCTCTACGCCGGAGACCTCGTATTCAAAGGCCGCGTGCCCTTCGTCGGCGCAGCCGACTCCCAATCCTGGCTCGCCTCGCTCGACAAGCTGCTCGCCTTCAAAGCGAAAGTCATGGTGCCAGGCCACGGCGGCGTCTCGCATAACGCCAAGAAAGACCTCACCCTCACCCGCGACTATCTCATGTACCTGCGCAAAACCATGGGCCAGGCGGTGGCGGAGTTGACGCCGTTCGACGAAGCCTATGCCAAAACGTCTTGGAAGCAATTCGAGAAATTGCCCGCCTTCAAGGAAGCCAACCGGGCGAATGCTTACAACACGTATATTTTGATGGAGAAGGAATCGCTTAAGTAATTGTGATGTGTGAGGGGAAAGGTGTGAGGTGTTGCGCCGCTCATTCTCGTCAACCTTCACACTCTCACCTGACTCCTAACACCTAACCCCTCACACGCTATGCGTCTCCTCTCCATTCTCTTCCCTGTTTTCGCCATCATCGGACTCGGCTGGTGGTATGGCCGGGGCAAGCGGCTCGATCTCGGGGTGACCAACCAAATCGCGATGGACGTGCTGGTGCCGGCGCTGGTGTTCGCCGCCCTGGCGTCAAAATCGTTTGATCTCACGCGTTATGCCCAGTTGGCACTCGGTGGTGTCGCGGTGGTCTTGGGCTCCGGTTTGCTCGCTTATCCCTTCGCCCGGCTGTTCAAGATTCAGGTTAAAACCTTTATCCCGCCGATGATGTTCAACAACTCGGGCAATATGGGCATCCCGCTCATGGTGCTGGCGTTCGGCGATGCGGCGTTGGCTGGGGCGGTGGTGTTGTTTTTGGTGGAGATGTTCCTGCACTTTTCACTCGGCGCCTACATGCTCGATCACCGAATGCGGCTTGCACAATTGCTGCGCACGCCGGTAATGATCGCGACGCTGCTTGGCATCGCTGTCAGCCTAAGCGGCCTGGCCTTGCCGACTCCCTTGCACACGGCAGTGAAAATGGTGGGCGATGCGTCGATTCCGGTGCTGTTGTTCGCGCTGGGCGTACGCCTGAATGAAGTGTCGTTCAAGGATTGGCGTATCGGCTTGGCCGGTGCATTGCTGTGCCCCGCTACCGGTCTCACGATGGTGGCGCTGGTGGCGCCGTTCATGACGCTCACCCCCTTGGAACAAAGCCTGCTGCTGATTTTCGGCGCCCTGCCGCCGGCGGTGTTGAATTATTTGATGGCTGAACAATATCGCCAAGAGCCGCAACGCGTGGCCTCCATCGTACTGCTGGGCAACTTGGCGGCGTTGGCGATCATGCCCATCGTATTGGCTTTCGCTTTGCATTAACACCCAAGCGAAAACACATGGCACTGAATCTACCCGTAAACAACACCGATGTTCCCGAAGACTATGTCGGGGCCTGGCGCAAGCGCTCGAATATCGAGCGCGGCTTTTGGCTGCAAACGCACCGTTTGCACGCGAGCTTGGCGATTCCCCTCGATCGCCCGAATTTCGCGGGACGGCAGGCGTGGGCGGATTTCAGCGATGAGGAGTTGATACTGCTCGCGCAGCAAGGAGGCGTATCCGGCGCCTGCATCGCACAGGACGACATCCTGCATCGGCGGCGGCAGATCGATTACTTGCCGCGCCGGGGCGCCCCCTATCTGCGCCGGATGCGGCGTGATGGGACGCTGCTGAAGGAAGAAACCCTGGATGGACGGGAGCAAGTGGTGTGGGAGTTGCTGGCGGATGGCCGAGATGAAATTGTCGCGCTGCGGTTTCAAGATGCGGGCATCGGCCCCGACAGCGACGATCAACGCCGTGGCTACTTGCTCGTGATCGGGGCATATTTCATGTTTGTGCGCGATCGCGTGGTGGCGACGCAGCGCGCTGATTCTCTGGCGATCTTGATCGAGTTGAAGGAACCGGAGCGCGCGCAGCTCATCGAGCTGCTGGATTTCGAAATCTCATTGGGGACTCGCCCTTCGGATAACAGCCCTTGGCTGATTCAACACTCGACTATCCCCTTCCGCGAAGGCCGGCCGCTCATGGATAACAGTACCTTGATGGAAATTGTTTCCCAAGCGGGGCAAGGGCCACGCGGGGTACGCTGGGGCGGTAAACACTTTTTGCGCTATTGGTCGCTCGACGAGCGCCAACCAATGCCTTAGTTGCGCTTAAGGAAACGCAAAAAGAAATTCGCCTGCATCAGCGGCCGCTCTTCCGCCAAACGAAAACCTGCCGCTTCGATTTCCCGGACCACCGTTGCCTTGTCGGTGCGCACATGCTCCATCACCCAGGCCGAGCTTTGACCGGCTTTGCGTTCGTAATCGACGATGATTAGCGCCCCGTTCGGCTTCAGCCCGCGGTAGATCGAAGCCAACATCTGTCTGGGATATTCGAAGTGGTGATAGGTGTCACACACGAAGGCGATATCGACCGAGGCGAGCGGCAGCATGGCATCGGTCGCTTCGTTGACGATGCCGGATACATTCTGCAAGCCGCGCTGGCGTGCATTTTTCAGAATGTTGTCGATAAATGTCTTGGAGATATCGACCGCGATCACTTGGCCTTTCACCCCGGCCTCGGGCGAAAACAAGCGCGTGAACAGGCCGGTACCGGCGCCGATATCGGCCACCACCATGCCGGGTTTGATGTCCACTGCGGCAACGATCTCAAAGCGCTTATCGAATACCTCGCGCCCGCCGCGTTCGAAACGCTCGACCCATTCCTCGAAATTAGGCTGTGCGAAGGGCGCGTTGATGCCTGGGCTGACGCTGCTTTCCTTGGCGTAGACCGGAGGCAAGCTCGCCGCTAAAGCGGCCAGCAGCAGGATAATTATTCGAGCCATGCGCGCAAATAATACAAACGGAAACCTTCGGAAGAACGCGACGGACCTATCACCCGCGCGGGGAACAAATCTTTCGCGGTATCGGACGCGTCCCGCGCTGCCTGCTCGGTGTCTTTTACCTGCACGCAATTCTCCGAAAAGCGCTTGCGATTGCGGCCCGGCGCGTAGATCACGGCGTAGCACTCGTTCACGCCAGCCGCTTGTTCGAGGTGGAAACCTTTCATGGCTACTTTCTGCTAATGGGCATTCAATTCAATATAGCGAGGCAGACCGCTTGCGGCAAGCTAGGGCTTGTGTCGTTTCATACACTGCGCGCTGCCCGCATCCTGGAACCGTCCACCCGCCACCGGCAGGAATTCCCAATCATAGCCCCGCGGACGCAGCGTGAACTTTAACACGCCCCAGCTTTCGCCCTGCCAGACTTGGCTTAAGGGATGACGCTGCTTCAACTCATACAGCTTGGCGCCGCCGGTGCCGGCGATGAAGGAGCGGATACCGCGTCTCTCGTCGCGCTCACCTGCTGCGTTCATCGGCGGGAAACGTTCGTAATCGTGGTCGTGCGCGGTGACGAGCACGCTCACCCCGTGCCGGTAGAGCATCTCCCACAGCGTCTGGGTGCGTCCGTCATTGCCATGCGGGCCGGAAGAAAAACGCGGATGGTGCCAGAAAGCCAGCACGCATCGTTGCGCATGCTGGCGCAGATCGGCCGCCAGCCACGCGAGTTGCTTTGAGCCGGGTTCGAGTTCGCGGTTGCTGTTGAGCGAGACGATATGCCATTGCCCGAAATTGAAGCTGTAATAACCCTTGGCCGGGTCGCCCGCGCGGACGCCGAAATAGCCGAAATAGCCGGCTGCACCGGGCGTACGGTAATCGTGATTGCCGGGCGCGGGATAAGTGCGATCCTTGAATGCCCCCCACGTTGGCGCGTAGCAATTGGCGAATTCCTCCGGCGTGCCATCGCGGTAAGCCAAGTCGCCGGCGGCCAGCACCGGATAGGGCAAGGCTTTGATCAATTGCGCGGTGTAGTGCGCGCCGGGCGAATCGCATTGCGCCACGTCACCGGCAATCAACACCACGGGATCAGCCTGCTTTGACTGTGCCGGGCCAGTGAGGAAAAACAATGCAATGAAGGAAAATATGCGCACGCTATTGGTGTCCCCGAGCCAGGACTCTCATCTGACGCCCGGCGCGCGAAACCCGCCGCCTGCTGTTAGGCCGTGCCGGCGTTGCTGTCAGTCGGGCTGTGGTAATAATCGCTATCTTCGGCAAATTCGCGCAGCTCATCGTTGAGCAATTTCATGCGCTGCTCGGCGGTGGACACCTCGGCGCACGATTCGCAAAACGCATCGCCGCAGGGCTGATGCGTGAACAGCCAGAATTGGATCGCACCCGCCAACAAGCCGGAAGCGACATCCCACGCATCGGCTTCTTTGTCTTGATCCATGAGCTCATTGCCAAGTTCGACCACGGCCATCGCAGCTTGATCGAAAGGCGAAGTTTCATTTTCAGGAGTTTCCATGGGAATGCCTACGGTAGTGAAACGGGAGAGAGCGCTGCTTAAGCCCGAGAGGGCTCGAAGGTCGCATCCAGATTGAGATCGTCGCAATAATCAAAAAACTCACCGCGCAAAGTCGGAATATGGGTGCTGGCCGGCACGCCGACTTCCATCTGCACCGAGAACATTTGCGTGCCGGTGTGCGGCGCGGGGTAAGTATCGGTCGCCAGCTCTTCGATATTGATGCCATAGCGCGCGAAAAATTTGGCGAGATTGTGCACGATGCCGGGATGATCCAAGGCCACCACTTCCACATGATAGGGCAGCACCGGCTGGCTCAACTCGCGTGCTCGGGTGCGTTTGGCGACAATGCTCAAACCCAACTGCACGCCGAGCGGCTCTAATTGGCTCTCCAGCTTCGACAAGGCATTCCACGGCCCGGACACCAGCACCAGGATGGCGAACTGCCCGCCCAGCACCGACATGCGGCTTTGTTCGAGATTGCAGCCGGACTCGACGATCTTGCTGGAGAAGCGCTCGACGAGGCCTACCTGATCCTCGCCGGCGGCGGTGATGACTAAATAATCGTTGCTTGCTTGCATAGACCCATCCTTGAACAAGCGCCCATTATACCTGCGGATGCGCCCGCTCCAGCTTGGAATGCAGCTTATTCAACGCATGCAAATAGGCCTTGGCCGAGGCCACCACGATATCGGTATCCGCGCCTTGGCCGTTCACGATGCGCCCGCCGCGCGACAGGCGCACGGTGACTTCGCCTTGGGCATCGGTGCCGCTGGTGATGTTATTCACCGAATACAGCAACAAATCCGCTCCGCTGCTGACGATGGCTTCGATCGCCTTGAACGTGGCATCCACCGGCCCGCCGCCTTCGGCCTGTGCCTGTTTCTCCGCGCCCTGCTCCGCCAGCACGATGCGCGCATGCGGTGTCTCGCCCGTCTCGGAGCAAACTTTCAGCGACACCAGCTTGTAGGTTTCCTGCTCCAAGGCTTGCGCTTCGTCGCTGACCAGGGCGTGCAAATCCTCGTCGAAAATTTCGTGCTTCTTGTCGGCCAATTCTTTGAAGCGCGCAAACGCGGCGTTCACGGCATCTTCGGATGCAAGCTCGATGCCGATTTCCTGCAAGCGGGT
>JACRIU010000088.1 GCA_016235775.1 Hydrogenophilales bacterium | reverse complement strand
GGCAGGGCGATTTATTTGCGCAAGCGCCTGAGCCGCAGGAACATCCGCTGCTGGAAAAGATGCGTGAGATTAAACCGGATGAACTGACGCCGAAGGCGGCGTTGGAGTTGCTGTACGAGTTGAAGAAGGTGCTGGATTAAGTACGGAGAAAAAACTCCCTCGCCCCTTTAGGGGAGAGGGCTGGGGAGAGGGGTAAATGCCTGCGATCACCCTCTCCCCAACCCTCTCCCACAAGTGGGAGAGGGGGTATTCGATTAGTGATGATGCCCATGTTCCCCATGCGCATGACCATGCGCCACTTCTTCTTCCGAGGCCGGGCGCGCATCGGTGATGGTGCAGGTGAAGTGCAGCGTTTGACCCGCCAGCGGATGATTGCCATCCACCACGATTTTGTCATCGGTCACTTCGGTCACGGTATAGAGCAACATTTCTTCGCCATCGTCCGACTGCCCCTCGAATTGCATGCCAGCCTGCACATCCGGTACGGGGAAGCGGTCTTTGTCCTCGACGCGCACTAATTCGGCGTCGTATTCGCCAAAGGCGAATTCGGGCTCCAAGGTTACGGTTAAGGAGTCGCCCACGTTCCTGCCATGGATTTGTTCTTCTACGGTGGGAAAAATGTTGTCGTAGCCGCCATGCAGGTAGCTGATGGGCTCTTCGGTTTCTTCCAATACATTGCCTTTGGTATCCGAGAGCTTGTAGGTGATGGAGACGACGGTGTCTTTGACGATAGTCATGCTGAGTCCTTTAAGGCGTAAAGATTGATGAATAGGGTGAAGCAGGCGCCATCCAGGATGGTTAGTTGAACCGGCGTCGTGATGCGGAAATGGGGTTAAAGCCGGATTTTACAAGAGTGCGCGGCTAGCGTCGAGGCGGCTTAATCGAGCTGTTTAATGAGTTGAAACACTTCGTGCGCATGCCCTTTGGCCGATACGCCATACAGGGCGTGGCGAAGGGTGCCTTTTTTGTCGATGACAAAGGTGGAGCGCACGATGCCCATTTTCTTGACGCCTTCTTTTTCCTTTTCCTGCCAAACGCCATATTTCTTGCAGGCTTCGGTTTCAGTATCGGACAGGAGCCGCACCGCTAATCCATGCTTGTCGCGGAAATCGGCGTGGCTCATGCAGTCATCGCGCGAGACGCCGAGCACGACGGTATCGTGTTTGTTCAGATCGTCTTCCAGATCGCTGAATTCGATCGCTTCCATCGTGCAGCCGGGGGTGTCGTCCTTGGGATAAAAATACAGTACGACGTTTTGTTTGCCTTTGAAGTCGGCGAGTTTGACGATGGCCATGTCCGCATCGGGTAGGGTGATATTCGGCGCCGCGCGACCAATTTGCAACATGCTCATCTCCTGAAAATCCTGATTTGATTCTAAACCATTAACGGTTGAGAACAAGCTGACTTTAACGAAGCGAATTGCATGCCATCACCAGTTATAATCGCCACATGAAACTGGCAATGTTAAACGGGCTGACGGCCCAACAATTCTTATCCGAATATTGGCAGAAAAAGCCGCTGCTGATCCGCGGCGCATTTCCTGGCTTTAAGGATTTTGTCTCGCTCGAATCGCTGCAAGCGCTGGCGCAGCGCGACGATGTGTTGTCGCGCTTGATAGCCGAGCGCGAGGGGGCGTGGTCGGTCAAGCAAGGCCCGCTCAAAGCCAGCGATTTTCGGGGGCTGAAGCGCGCGCATTGGTCTTTTCTGGTGCAGGGCATCGATCAGTTGGTGCCGGCGGGCAAGGCGCTGTTGTCGCAATTCGATTTTATCCCGCATGCGCGCTTGGATGATTTGATGGTCAGCTTTGCCCCGAAGGACGGCGGGGTGGGGCCGCATTTTGATTCATACGATGTGTTCCTGCTGCAAGGCCAGGGGCATAAGCGCTGGCAGGTGAGCCAGCAGCAAGATCAGACGCTGATCCCGGGTGCACCCTTGCGCATCTTGCAGCGCTTCAAAACGGAGCAGGAGTGGATTCTCGGTCCGGGCGATATGCTCTACCTGCCGCCGCGTTATGCGCATTATGGGATTGCGCTCAACGACTGCATCACCTATTCGATCGGTTTTCGTGCCGCCTCGCATCAGGAATTGCTCGTGCAGTTCCTGATTCATCTGCAAGATCGGGTCACGGCGGAGGGAATGTATGAGGACGCCGATCTCAAGCCGCAAGCGCATCCGGCTGAAATCAGCGCGGCGATGATCGATAAAGCGGCAGCGGCGATCAATCAGCTCACTTGGAGCAAAGGCGATATCGCGCAGTTTTTGGGCAGCTATCTGACCGAGCCCAAACCGCATATTTTCTTCGACCCGCCGGTGCGGCCGTTTTCCTATACTAAGTTTCATCAGGCGGCGGAAAAGCGCGGTCTGCACCTGTCGCTCAAGTCGCAAATGCTGTTTGCCGGCGCGCAGTTGTTCATGAACGGCGAGCAAGTGACCGCAAAAGGCGCGGCGCGCAATATTTTGATCCGCTTGGCGGATCAACGCGCGTTGGAGCCGCTGGCCTTGCCCGAGGCAGCGAGTGAATTGCTTTATGACTGGTATCAAGCCGGTTATGTGGAGTTAGGATGAAACTCGCGCAGCGAGACTGCATCCCTCTCGCCCGCTTGCGGGAGAGAGTTAGGAGAGAGGGAAACGGTCATTGCGAAGCCATGACCGTTAGGAACCCGCGCGGAACATGAGTGATGAACCCATCTCTCGGTATCTTTCCGGCCGTATCGAATACCAGCAAGCGCTCGATACGGTGATCGAGCATGCGCGCCATACGCTGCGCATTTTCGATTACGACCTGCATGAGGGGGGCTACAACGCGGTGCAGCGTTATGAGCGGCTGAAACGGTTTTTGCTGGCCAGTTCGAGCAACCGCTTGTTTGTCGTCCTGCATAGCGTGGACTATATCAACCGTGAATGCCCGCGCATACAGCATCTGCTGTGCGAGCACAGCTATGCCGTGTTCATTCACCAAACCAATTCGGAAGCGCGCATGGCCTGCGATCCCTTGCTGATCGCCGACGATTTGCACTATGTGCATCGCTTCCACTATGAGCAGCCGCGTGCCGAATTGGTGCTGAACGATCAGAAACTGACCCAGCCGCTGCTGCATCGGTTCGAAGAAATCTGGCATGCCTCCACCCAGGCGGTTAGCGCCACCACCCTAGGCCTCTGACGCATGGTTTTTGTGGCCCAGCCAAGTGTAGTGTTTAACCGTGACGCGTGGCTTGATTCGCTGCGTGCGGCTTATGCCGCGAGCGAAATCGGCTTGATTGCTCAAGCACTCGATTTGGCAGTAGCCAGTGAAAGTTTTGCCCAAGCGTTGGGCACCGCGAATGTGCTGGCCGGATTGCGCATGGACCATCAAACCGTGGCCGCCGCGCTGGCCGCGCATGCGCCGCTGGAAAACGAGCAGCAGCGCATGGCGCTCAAGGAACAGCTCGGCCCGGATGTGGCGCGGCTGGTGGAGGGCGTGAGCCGCATGGGGCAGCTGCATCGTGCGGGCATGGATGTCACGCTGGACGAAGGCAAGAAAACGCCGGTGAATCAAGCCGAATCCTTGCGCAAGATGCTGTTGGCCATGGCCGAGGATGTGCGCGTGGTGTTGATCGTGCTGGCGGATCAAGTGCAACTGTTGCGTGGCTGGGTTAAAAGCGATGCGCCCGCACGGAAACGGGCGGCGCATGAGGCGCAGGAGATTTTTGCCCCACTCGCCAATCGCCTCGGCATTTGGCAAATCAAGTGGGAGTTGGAAGATGTGGCGCTGCGCATTCTTGAGCCGGCGCTGTATAAGAAAATGGCCAAGCTGCTCGATCAGCGGCGCGTCGATCGCGAAGACTACCTCACGCAAGTAATTGCACAATTGCGCGGCGAGTTGGCACAAGCCGGCGTGCAAGGCGAGGTCAGCGGGCGGCCAAAGCACATCTACAGCATCTGGCGCAAAATGAAATTGAAGCACCTGGATTTCGACCAAGTGTACGATGTGCGCGCGGTGCGGGTATTGGTCAACGATTTGAAGGACTGCTACACCGTACTTGGCATCGTGCATGGCTTGTGGCAGCCCATCCCCGGCGAATTCGACGATTATATTTCCCACCCCAAGGCGAACGACTACCGCTCGCTGCACACCGCCGTGATCGGCCCCGAAGGCCGCGCGCTGGAAGTGCAGATACGCACCTTTGAGATGCACCAGCATGCTGAGTTCGGCGTCGCTGCGCATTGGCGTTATAAGGAGGGCGCGAAAGCAAGCCAGGGTTTCGATGAAAAAATTGCATGGTTGCGTCAATTGTTGGCGTGGAAGGATGAAGTCGCCGACGCCGGAGAGTGGGTTGAGCAATTCAAGACTGAACTGTTCCAAGATCGGGTGTATGTACTGACGCCGCAAGGCAAGGTGATCGATCTGCCGCAAGGCGCAACGCCGCTTGATTTTGCCTACGCACTGCATAGCGATCTCGGCCACCGCTGCCGCGGTGCAAAAGTCAATGGCAGCATCGTACCGCTCACCTACAAACTCAAGAACGCCCAGCGCATCGAAATCCTCACCACGAAGCAGGGGCAGCCGAGCCGCGATTGGCTCTCGCCCGAATATCTGGCCACCTCGCGCGGCCGCGCCAAAGTGCGGCAGTGGTTTAACCAACAGAACTTCGACGAAGATTTGGCGCAAGGGCGCGATATTCTGGATCGGGAATTGCACCGTCTCGGCGTCGTAGGCTTTAACCAGGACAAGCTCGCAGCCAAATTTCATGTGCCGCGCCTGGAGGAATTCCTCGCTGCGCTCGGCCGGGGCGAGATCACGCCGAATCAAACTGCCTTGGCCATTCAAGACCTGGCCGAACTCAAACCAAAAGAAGCCGTGCCGGTCTCAGCGCCCAAACGCGAACGGGCGCGCGCCGTCAAAGGCGATGTGATCATCGAAGGCGTGGGCAGCCTGCAAGTCAGCTACGGCAAGTGCTGCAAACCGGTGCCGCCCGACCCCATCGTCGGTTATATCACCCAAGGGCGCGGCGTGATGCTGCATCGCCAGGATTGCGGCAACGTCACGCGCATTACCGATGCGCGCCGCCCCCGCCTGCTCGCCGCCAGCTGGAATACCGGCGCCAATGTGTTGCATGTGGTGGAAATCGCAGTGCAAGCCTACGACCGCCAAGGCCTGCTGCGCGACATCTCCGCCGCGCTGGCCACGGAAAAGGTCAACGTCATCGGCGTGAAGTCGGAAACCGAATCGGGCGTGGCGGATATGCGCTTTACCCTGGAAGTGCGCGATCTCACGCAAGTCAGCCGCGTGCTGCTTGAAATTAAGAAATTGAACTCGGTGCGGCTGGCGAGGCGGGTGGGGTGATGGAACCCGATGTTTCATTTGAGCATTAAGTGACTTACCCGTATAATGCGCCCTCCCTAGGCGCGTAGCTCAGCTGGTTAGAGCATCACCTTGACATGGTGGGGGTCGTTGGTTCGAGTCCAATCGCGCCTACCAGCTAAGAACAGAAGTCAGGCCTATGCCTGGCTTCTGTCATTTTTGGATCCTGAAACAGCATGCCCATTATTCGTTTGCCCGATGGTTCGGAGCGCAAGTTCGATCAGCCGGTGACGGTCGCCGAGGTGGCGTCGTCGATCGGCGCCGGACTGGCGCGCGCGGCGCTGGCGGGGCGGGTGGACGGCAAGCTGGTCGATACCTCGTTCAAAATCGAGAACGATGCAGACTTGGCGATCGTGACCGACAAAGATGCGGAAGGCCTGGATGTGATCCGCCATTCCGCCGCGCATCTGTTGGCGCAGGCGGTGAAAGAGTTGTTCCCCGAGGTGCAGGTGACTATCGGCCCGGTAATCGACGATGGTTTCTTTTACGATTTTTCCTATCAGCGCCCGTTCACGCCGGAAGATTTGGCTGCGATCGAAAAACGCATGGGAGAGATAGCTAAGCGTGATTATCCTGTTGAGCGCAGCGTGATGGGGCGTTCGGACGCGATCCAGTTTTTCAAGAATATGGGCGAGCACTACAAAGCCCAGATCATCGAGTCGATTCCCGGCGACGAGGAACTGTCGCTCTACAAGCAGGGCGATTTCATCGATTTATGCCGTGGCCCGCATGTGCCCTCCACCGGCAAGCTGAAAGTTTTCAAGCTGATGAAAATCGCCGGTGCGTATTGGCGCGGCGACTCCAGGAACGAAATGTTGCAACGGGTGTACGGCAGCGCGTGGGCGAAGAAAGAAGACCTCGACGCCTATTTATATCGCCTGGAAGAAGCGGAAAAGCGCGACCACCGCAAACTGGGTAAGCAGCTGGATCTGTTCCATTTGCAGGACGAAGCGCCGGGTATGGTGTTCTGGCACCCCAAGGGCTGGGTGATCTGGCAACAGATCGAACAATATATCCGCAAGCAGTTGACCGATCACCGTTACCAAGAGGTGAAAACGCCGATGGTGATGGACCGCGTGCTGTGGGAAAAATCCGGGCACTGGGAAAATTACCGCGAGAACATGTTCACCACGGCCTCGGAAAACCGCGACTACGCGGTGAAACCGATGAATTGCCCCGGCCATATCCAGATTTTCAACCAGGGCTTGAAGAGCTACCGCGATTTGCCGCTGCGGCTGGCTGAGTTTGGCTCCTGCCACCGCAACGAACCCTCCGGCGCCTTGCACGGCATCATGCGCGTGCGCGGCTTCGTGCAGGACGATGCGCATATTTTTTGTACCGAAGACCAGATTCAAGCAGAAGTATCGGCCTTCATCGACTTGCTGTTGGGCGTGTACAAGGATTTCGGCTTCGAGGAAGTGGGCATTAAGCTTTCCACCCGGCCGGAGAAGCGCGTCGGCTCGGACGAGGTGTGGGATAAGGCCGAGGCCGCCCTGGAAGCTGCTTTGAAGCATAAAGGTCTGGAATACGACTTGCAGCCGGGCGAAGGCGCTTTTTACGGCCCCAAAATCGAATTTGCGCTCAAGGATTGCCTGGCCCGGGTCTGGCAATGCGGCACGATCCAGCTCGATTTCGCCCTGCCGGACCGTCTCGGGGCTACTTATGTCGCCGAAGATAACAGCCGCAAAGTGCCGGTTATGCTGCACCGGGCGATCCTGGGCTCGCTTGAACGCTTCATCGGCATGCTGATTGAGCACCATGCCGGCGCCATGCCGCTATGGCTGTCGCCGGTGCAGGCGATGCTCATGAACATCACCGATGGCCAGGCCGAATATGTGGCAAAAGTGGCCGAAGAAATGCTCGCTCAGGGTCTCAGAGTCGAAACGGACTTGAGAAATGAGAAAATAACCTATAAAATACGGCAACATAGTTTGCAAAAGTTGCCCTACCAAGTCATCGTAGGTGATAAAGAGGTGCAAGCAAACAAGGTGGCCGTGCGCTCCCGCAAGGGTGAAGACCTGGGTCAGATGTCCGTGGCCGAGTTCATCGATAAACTCAAACGGGAAGCTAACGCGAAAGCGTAAGGGCTAAATTCGGCGAGGAGCCCGCTGGCTTATGCTAGCGGGCTCCTCGCTTTAACTTGATTGGAGGTTTTTGCTATCAGCCAAGAAAAAGATGCGCGGATGAACGAAGAGATCACCGCGCCGGAAGTACGTCTCATAGGTGTCGAAGGTGAGCAAATTGGCGTCGTATCCCTGGCTGCCGCCATGGCTTTGGCCGAGGAAAAAGAGATCGATCTGGTAGAGATCGCGCCGACTGCGGTACCCCCGGTTTGTCGTTTGATGGATTATGGCAAATTCAAATACCGGGAAAGCAAAAAACGACACGAGGCGAAGCTGAAGCAGAAGCAGATCCAGGTCAAGGAAGTAAAGTTTCGTCCGGGAACGGACGAGGGAGATTATCAGGTAAAACTACGCAACCTGATACGTTTCCTAGAGGAAGGCGATAAAACCAAAATCACGTTGCGTTTTCGCGGACGGGAAATGAGCCATCAGGAGTTGGGTGTACGGCTACTGAAACGGGTCGAAGCCGATCTGGCCGATTATGGCCAGGTCGAGCAGTTCCCTAAGATGGAAGGGCGGCAAATGGTGATGGTGCTTTCGCCTTCGAAGAAGCACAAACCGGAAAAAGCGGAAGCGGCTAAGCAACAAGCTTAAATGTTTCCCAGTCGGCATGACGCCGGTTTGATTTTAATTTAACGAATGCGGAGTAATTTAAAATGCCGAAAATGAAGACCAAAAGCGGCGCAGCCAAACGTTTCAAAGCGTTGGGCAGTGGCGGCTTAAAACGGACGCATGCAAATCTGCGTCACATCCTCACCAAGAAGACGACCAAGCGCAAGCGTCAATTGCGCGGTATGTCCGAAGTTCATGTGGCAGACGTGCGCCGCGTGCGCTCGATGATGCCGTACGCGTAAAGGGAGAACACTATGCCAAGAGTTAAACGTGGTGTAACCGCCCGCGCGCGTCACAAAAAAGTCCTGGACCTGGCCAAAGGTTATCGCGGCCGCCGGGGTAACGTATATCGCATCGCCAAAGAAGCGGTGATGAAAGCCGGGCAATATGCTTATCGCGATCGTCGCCAAAGAAAGCGCCAATTCCGCACCTTGTGGATTGCGCGTATCAATGCCGGTGCCCGTGAATGCGGCCTGAACTACAGCCGCTTCATGAATGGTTTGAAGCGCGCGATGATCGAAGTCGATCGTAAAATGTTGGCCGATCTGGCGGTGTTCGACAAGCCTGCTTTTGCGAAATTCGCAGAGCAAGCCAAGGCCAGCCTCGCAGCCTAAGCAAGCAAGTCCAAAAAAGGAGGCGGCGACGCCTCCTTTTTTATTTCTAAAGCCGATATGTCTTCAATCGAAAATCTAGACGCTATTGTTCAGGATGCGATCAACACGCTGACCGCTATCACGGTGGCTGCTGATCTGGAGAATGCCAAAGCCAAGTGGTTAGGCAAAACCGGCGAAATTTCCTTGTTGATGAAAACGCTGGGAGCGCTCTCCGCCGAGGAGCGACCAGCCGCAGGCGCGCGCATCAATGTTGCCAAGCAGCAGATCGAAGCGGCGCTCAACGCCCGTCGCGACGCGATCAAAGCACAAGCTTTGGAAGCGCAGCTTGCACAAGAAGCACTCGATGTGACCTTGCCCGGTCGTGGCATGGGTGTAGGTGGTCTGCATCCGGTGACACGCACCATGTCGCGCATCGAGGCCTTGTTTCATTCGATCGGCTTCATCGTTGCGGACGGCCCCGAGATCGAAACGGATTTCTATAATTTCACCGCGCTGAATATTCCCGAGAATCATCCGGCGCGGGCGATGCACGACACCTTCTATGTGGACGACAAGCATGTGCTGCGCACCCATACCTCGCCGGTGCAAGTGCACTATATGCAGAACCACGAGCCACCGCTGAAAATCATCGCGCCGGGGCGGGTTTATCGCGTGGATTCGGATGCGACCCATTCTCCCATGTTCCATCAGGTGGAAGGCTTGTGGGTGGATGAAGAAGTGAGTTTCGCCAACCTGAAAGGGGTGGTGCAGGATTTCCTGCAGCGCTTCTTCGAACGCGATGATCTGCAGGTGCGTTTCCGTCCGTCGTTTTTTCCCTTTACCGAACCATCGGCCGAGATCGATATGAGCTGGAATGGCGGCTGGCTGGAAATCGGCGGTTGCGGCATGGTGCACCCGAATGTGCTGAGGCACGTGAACATCGACAGCGAAAAATACATCGGCTTCGCCTTTGGCTTGGGCGTCGAGCGCTTGGCGATGTTGCGCTATGGCGTGAATGATTTGCGCTTGTTCTTTGAGAACGATATGCGGTTTTTGAAACAATTTAACTAGTCACATGAAATTCTCCGAGAACTGGCTACGCACCTACGTCAATCCCGCGCTCGATAGCGCGGCGTTGGGTCATGCGCTCACCATGGCAGGCCTGGAAGTCGAGGCAATGGAAGCGGCTGCGCCGCCTTTCGATAAGGTGGTGGTGGCGCAAGTGATCTCGCTCGCGAAGCATCCCGACGCCGATCGTCTGAACGTATGCCAGGTCGATGTAGGGCAGGGCACACCGCTGCAAATCGTTTGCGGTGCGGCCAACGTGCATGCCGGTGCAAAAGTGCCGTGTGCGCTGGTCGGCGCCGTATTGCCCAAGATCACCATCAAGCAAGCCCGTGTGCGCGGCGTGGAGTCGGCGGGCATGCTGTGTTCGGAACAGGAATTAGGGCTGGCCGATGAAGCGCCTGGCTTGTTGCTATTACCGGCCGATGCGCCGGTGGGCAGCGATATTCGTGATTACCTGGATCTCAACGATCAGCTTTATACGATCAAGCTGACCCCGAATCGGAGCGACTGCTTAAGTGTTGCCGGCGTGGCGCGCGAAGTGGCGGCTGTTACCGGCGACGCCTTGACGCTTCCGCCCATCGAGCCAGTGAGCGCTACGCATGACGCAGCGCTTTCGGTAAAAGTGCAAGCGCCAGATGCCTGTCCGCGCTACTGCGGCCGCATCGTGCGCGGCGTGAATGCGAAGGCGGCAACGCCCGCGTGGATGATCAAGCGCCTCACACGCTGTGGCCTGCGCAGCATCAGTGTCGTGGTGGATATCACCAACTATGTCTTGCTCGAACAAGGGCAACCCCTGCATGCCTTCGACCTCGCCAAGTTAAAAGGCGGCATTACGGTGCGCATGGCGAAGGCAGGCGAGCAAATCAAACTGCTTAACGAGCAGACCGCGACGCTGGAAGCCGACATGCTGGTCATAGCCGATGACGCACGCGCCGTGGCGCTGGCCGGCATCATGGGCGGCGCTGAAACCGCGGTGGATGACAATACGCGCGATGTGTTTCTGGAGTCGGCTTTTTTTACGCCCGACATCATTGCCGGACGTGCGCGCCGCTTGGGTTTGTCCACCGATTCCTCGCACCGCTTCGAGCGCGGTGTGGATTATGCGGCGACCCGTGCGTGTATCGAGCGCGCGACACGGTTGATGCTTGAAATTTGCGGCGGCCAAGCAGGGCCGGTGACGGAAGTGATCGGCCAATTGCCCGCGCGCAATCCGATTTGCCTGCGTGCCGAGCGTGCGTCTAAGGTGTTAGGTTTGGATCTCAGCCCTGGCCAAATTGAAAGCCTGCTGCAGCGGCTGCATCTTGGCGTTGAAGTAAACGATGATGCACTTCAGATCACCCCGCCGAGCTATCGGTTTGATTTATCCATTGAGGAAGATCTGATCGAGGAGATCGCCCGGCTCTACGGCTACGACAATATCCCTGCCATACCGCCCCGCGCACGGCTCGACTTGCTGCCGAAGTCTGATGCAGTGCGACCGGAGGAACAGCTGCGCGAGCGTTTGGTGTCGCGCGACTATCAAGAGGTCATCACCTACAGTTTTGTCGAGCCGAGCTGGGAAGCGGATCTGGCCGGTAATGCGCAGCCGGTCGCGTTGAAAAATCCAATCGCCTCGCAGATGAGCGTGATGCGTTCCACCCTGTGGGGTGGGCTAGTGGATGTCCTGCGTTTCAATTTCAATCGCAAGCAGCCGCGCTTGCGCATCTTTGAAATCGGGCGCGTGTTCGAATCGACGCAGAGTGGCGTGGCGCAAGCGATGCGCTTGTCAGCGTTGAGTTATGGCGCGGCGCTCCCCGAGCAGTGGGGGGATAAAGTGCGCGAAGTGGATTTTTTCGACCTGAAGGGTGACCTGGAAGCCTTGCTCTGGCCCGAAGTGGCGCGCTTCGAAGCTGCGTCCCATCCAGCGCTGCATCCGGGGCAAGCGGCTCGCGTGCTGCTGGATGGCAAGGCAATTGGTTGGATCGGAGCCTTGCATCCGAAATGGGTGCAGCAATATGCGTTGCCGCAAACCCCGGTATTGCTCGAATTGTATCTGAGCGCAGTACTTGCCTGCCGTTTGCCAAAGTTCGTCGAAATCGCGAAATTTCCTCCTGTACGTCGCGATATTGCGGTGATCGTCGATGAAAATATCACCTCTGAGGCGCTTCTGTCCGCTTTGCGCGAAACTGCGCCTGAAAGGGTCACGGATTTGGCCATTTTCGACCTGTATAGCGGCAAAGGCATTGATTCTGGTAAGAAAAGTCTTGCATTCCGGATATTGATGCAGGATACTGAAAAAACGTTGACCGATCAGGAAGTTGAAACGGTCATCACCCGCCTGACCCAGGTCCTTTCGGACCGTTTCGGGGCAAAATTGAGATAATCGTCTGGGATCGTGAGGAGCGATAATGACCTTAACCAAGGCCGAACTAGCCGACATGATTTTTGAAAAAGTAGGGCTGAATAAGCGCGAGGCCAAAGATATGGTGGAATCCTTCTTTGAAGAAGTCCGCCATGCGCTGGAAGCAGGCGAAAGCGTCAAGCTTTCCGGTTTCGGCAATTTTCAATTGCGCGACAAACCGCAACGCCCCGGCCGTAATCCTAAAACCGGCGCGGAGATTCCAATCTCGGCACGCCGTGTGGTGACCTTTCACGCGAGTCAAAAGCTGAAAGCCATGGTGGAATCGTCTTATGCCGGAAATCAACCCGCTACCGCCGAAAGTTGAGCTGCCGCCCATACCGGCGAAGCGTTATTTCACCATCGGTGAAGTAAGCGAGCTGTGCGGCGTGAAGCCGCATGTGCTGCGTTACTGGGAGCAGGAATTCACGCAGCTCAAGCCGGTAAAGCGGCGCGGTAATCGCCGTTATTACCAGCATCACGAAGTGCTGTTGATCCGCCGTATTCGTGAGTTGTTGTATGAACAGGGTTTCACCATCAGCGGTGCGCGCAATCGCCTGGATTCCAGCCTTGCCGAAGCCGATCCCGTGAATTCGCGCAACCATAGCAGCAACCATACCTCAGTCGCAGAGCACAGCGGTCCGATTGATCTGGCTTATGTGCGCCGCGAAATCCAAAGTATTTTGCAATTTCTCAACGCGTAAATATTTTTTCGCGTCTGATTCCACGTATTGCCTTTCTGATCCGCACCGCATTCGATATAATTCACGCTTTCGGGGCGTAGCGCAGCCTGGTAGCGTACTTGCATGGGGTGCAAGTGGTCGGAGGTTCAAATCCTCTCGCCCCGACCAAATATTCCCTGTTTCGGGTTTCGAGTCGAACTCGAAATGAAAAACGCGAAACCCGGCATTTAAATCCAATGCGGATTCTACTTTCCAACGACGATGGTTATTTCGCGCCCGGCCTCGCAGCCTTGGCGCAAGCCCTCGGCACCGTAGCGGAAGTGACGGTGGTGGCGCCCGAGCGCGACCGCAGCGGCGCGAGCAACTCGCTTACCCTGGATCGTCCACTGACCCTGCGCAAAGCTTCCAGCGGTTTCTACTATGTCAATGGCACGCCTACCGATTGTGTTCATCTGGCCGTGACCGGATGGCTGCCGCAGCTGCCGGATATGGTGATCTCCGGCATCAATCACGGCGCGAACATGGGCGATGACACGATTTATTCGGGCACGGTCGCTGCCGCGACCGAGGGTTTTTTGCTCGGCATCCCCTCCATCGCGATATCGCTGGCCGGTGTTACCATGGGCCACTACGCCACGGCGGCGCAGATCGCGCTTGATCTCGTGCAACGTTACCGTCACCAACCGCTTGCTCAACCCATGCTGCTCAATGTGAATGTGCCGGATCTGCCGTATGCGGAACTAAAAAGCTTGGAAACCACTCGCTTGGGTAAACGCCACAAGGCGGAACCGGTGGTGAAAGCCGAGAGCCCGCGCGGCGAAACCGTGTATTGGGTGGGTGCGGCAGGGGGGGCGCAGGATGCCGGTGCAGGCACCGATTTTTACGCGGTGGCGCAGGGTCGGGCTTCCATCACGCCTTTGCAGATCGATCTGACCCATTTCGAGCAACTCGATTCGATTAAACAATGGATGCAGGAATGAATCAGCGTTTTTCCGGCATCGGCATGACCTCGCAGCGCACGCGCGCACGCATGTTGGAGCGCTTGCGCGCGCAGGGGATTAAAGACGAAGTGGTGTTGGCCGCGATGAACGACATTCCGCGCCACATCTTCGTGGATGAAGCGCTGTCCAGCCGCGCGTACGAGGACATTTCATTGCCCATTGGTTTTGGCCAAACCATTTCCCAGCCTTATACCGTGGCGCGCATGATCGAACTGGCGCGCGGTGGCCGCGATATCCATAAAGCGCTTGAGATCGGCACCGGATGCGGGTATCAGGCCGCCGTGTTATCGCGGGTAGCCAAAGAAGTGTATTCAGTGGAACGCATTGCCCCCTTGATTGCCAAAGCACGCAAGAACTTGCGTGAAATCCGTATCCCCAATGTCAAAGTCAAATACGCCGATGGCGCCTTGGGTTTGGCGGAGTTTGCGCCGTACGATTCGATTGTGATGGCTGCGGCGGCGACGCATATACCGCAAGAACTCTTGTCCCAGCTTGAAATCGGGGGGCGATTGGTGCTGCCCATCGGCACGGAAACGCAGAAGCTCACGGTGGTAGAACGCACAGCGCAAGGCTTTCAACAGACCGAGTTGGAGCAAGTGAAATTTGTACCGCTGCTGGGCGGCATTGCTTAGCTGGATGAGTGACCGTTTAAAAAACTAAAGGACAAGTGTGCTGAGAATGAATGCGGCAGGAATCAGCCTGGCAGCACTCGCCGCGATGGTCATGATCGGCGGTTGCGCGACGACGCCTGGGCGTGCACCCGTCATCGATCGCTTGCCCTCATCGCAGTCTACCGCTCCCAGTAAAAAACCCGCGGCCAAGCCCAAAGAGCCGGATTGGCGCCCCGCCACCTATACCGTGCAAAAGGGCGACACGCTCTACAGCATCGCACTAGAGCATGGCCAGGAATATAAAGAAATCGCCGAATGGAATGGGATACCAGCACCGTATTCCATTCGCATCGGCCAAGTCCTGCGCCTCTCATCTTTGCCAACCGAGATCACGACACCGTTCAAATCCCTACCGTCTTCAGAAGCCAAGCCACTGCCATCGACCGAGCCGAGCCTAAAAACAGAGCCCAAGGCAAGCAAGCAGCCCTATTCCGATCATGCCTTGGCCCTTCTGGAAAAACCCATGGCTAAACCTGTACCGGTCGTGCCGCCAAAGCCGGAAATCGCAAAATCCGAGCCGCCCAAACCCATTCGGGCGCCTGATCCGATAAAACCCGATGCATCGGGAGGAGAGGAAGATTCGCTGGATTGGGGCTGGCCGGCCAGCGGTAAAATCCTTACTAACTTTAATGATAATGGCAGCTCGAAGGGGGTCGACATTGGTGGCAATATTGGCCAAGCGGTAAATGCCGCCGCTTCGGGCAAAGTAGTGCATACTGGCAGTACTTTGCGGGGTTACGGCAAGCTCGTAATTATCAAGCACAACAAAAGTTACTTCAGTGTCTATGCCCACAACAACCTGGTACTGGTGCAGGAAGGGCAAGGAGTGGTGAAGGGGCAGAAAATTGCTGAAATGGGTAGTTCTGACGCCGACCGGGTCAAGCTCCATTTTGAGATTCGTCATTTGGGCAAGCCCGCCGATCCACTAAAATTCTTGCCAAATGATAGGACGTATGAACTCAGACCAGAGCGACCCTAATGAAATCGAGCCGCTCGACGCTGAAGCAGACGACGAGCGGCGCGAACAAGCCGAGCCTCAGCCGGAGGCGGCGGACCCATTTCTGTCCGACCTGCAAGCCGATGTCACCCAAATCTATTTGAATGAAATCGGTCAGAACGCGCTGCTCACGCCGGATGAAGAAAGGCGTTTGTCGCGTCTGATGAAGCAGGGAGATTTCGAGTCGCGCCAGCGCATGATCGAATGCAATCTGCGCTTGGTGGTCAATATCGCCAAGCACTATGTGAATCGCGGCATGGCCTTGCTGGATCTGATCGAAGAAGGCAATCTGGGCTTGATTCATGCCCTGGAAAAATTCGACCCAGAGCGCGGCTTCCGCTTTTCCACTTATGCCACTTGGTGGATTCGCCAGAACATCGAGCGCGCGATCATGAATCAATCGCGCACCATCCGGCTACCCGTGCATATCATCAAGGAATTGAATATCTACCTGCGCGCCCAGCGCCATCTCGAATCACATGGCACGCCCGATCCAACGGCGGATGATATCGCCCACCTGGTCGATTGTGAGGTGGAGGAAGTGCGTTACATCATGAGCCTGAATGAGCGCACGGCCTCGCTCGATGCGCCGCTCGACATCGATCCCAACCTCTCCATCGGCGAAGCGATACCGGACGATCAAGGCGTGTTGCCGGAAATGATGCTGCAACGGGCGGAGGTGGAGAAGTACGTGCATGAGTGGCTCGATCAGCTTACGACTAAGCAGCGCAGCGTGATCGAACGCCGCTTCGGTATTAATGGCCACGACATCAGCACGCTGGAACAGGTAGCAGAGGCGCACGGCATTACCCGCGAGCGAGTGCGCCAGATTCAGATGGAAGCCTTGCAAAGCCTGCGCAAGATTTTGCGGCGCAACGGCGTGTCTAAAGACGTGCTTTTTTAATCCTCGATTTATTCCCGCATGATTTCCTGGAACGCCATCCAGACCGTATTTCTCGATATGGATGGGACGCTGCTCGACCTTCATTACGATAATCATTTCTGGCTCAAGCATGTGCCCACGCGCTTTGCCGAAAAGCATGGCCTTAGCCTGGAGGCTTCGCAGCGCGAACTGCGCGGCCGCTACGAAAAAGTGGCCGGGACGATGCAGTGGTATTGCATGGATTATTGGAGCAGCGAGTTGGGCCTGGATATCGAACGGCTCAAACAGGAAGTTGCGCACCTCATTGCCGTGCACCCGCATGTGGCGCCATTTTTAGAGCGGATACGCGGCACGGGCAAGCGCGTGGTGCTGGTAACCAATGCGCATCACAAGAGCCTGGCGCTGAAAATGAGCAAAACCCGCCTCGATCATTATTTCGATGCCATGATTTGTGCGCATGCGTTGGGTATTCCGAAAGAACACCCGGCGTTCTGGCAGAGGCTGCAAACTCGCGAAACATTTAATCCGCAACAAACCTTGCTCATCGACGATAGCCTGCCGGTGCTGCGCTCCGCGCGCAATTACGGCATTGCGCATTTGCTCGCGATCTACCGGCCGGATACGCAACAGCCGAGAAAGGAAGTAGCGGAATTCGCGGCGATTGAAAGCTTCGAGCAGATCATGCCGGGCGGCGGTGAGCAGTGAGCGGTGAGCGGTGAGCAGGGAGAGTGAGCAGAAAAACCATTGCGCTATTGAGCAAATAGACTACGCTTTTCCCGCTTCCCGCTTCCCGCTTCCCGCTTCCCGCTTACAGTAATAACGCCGCCGCTACCCGCCGCCCCTCTCCCATTAAAATATTGTAAGTGCGTGCTGCGGCGAATGTGTCCATCACTTCAAAACCGATGCGCTGGGCGGCAAGCGGCGCCGTTAAGCGGGGGTGGGGGAAGCGTAGAACCGCACCCGTGCCGAGTAAAATGACTTCCGCGTCCAGACCTGCCAAGAAAGCAAAATGCGCCTCGGTCAATTCCTCCAAACTGTGCGGCGACCAGTCATCGATCAGCCTATCCGGTAGCACGATCAGGCTCTTTTCAAACCGCTGCTGGTTCACCATCACATAGCCTGCGCCATAATTCGTAAACAGATTTTGGCCGGGGTGCTGGGATAAATGAAGTTTCATTGGCAGGTTCGTTGCGGCACTATGGGCGGTGCTGTAAGATTATAACTTTTTTGAACTTTTAGCTAAATTTCTATTTGGTAGATGGCAGCCTATTTATGGAAGCGTTCTCGAGAATCAAGCGGCTTCCGCCCTACGTGTTCAACATCACCGGCGAGCTCAAGGCGGCGGCGCGCAAGCGCGGTGAGGACATCATCGATTTCGGCATGGGTAATCCAGACCAGCCGACGCCGCAGCACATTGTCGATAAACTGATCGAGTCGGCCAAGCGCGGCGACACCCATCGTTATTCCGTCTCCAAGGGTATTCCCCGTCTGCGGCGCGCGATTTCGACTTGGTACAAAAAGCGTTACGACGTCGATATCAACCCCGATACCGAAGCCATCGTCACCATCGGCTCGAAAGAGGGCATTGCGCATTTGGCGCTGGCCACACTCGACCGGGGCGACATTGTGCTGGTGCCGAATCCGAGTTATCCGATCCATATTTATGGCCCGGTGATCGCGGGCGCCGACATTCATCACATTCCGATGAAATCCGGCGTCGATTTTTTCGACGAGTTGGAGAAGGCGATCAAGAGCTCCTTCCCCAAGCCGAAGATGCTGATCCTGAATTTCCCCAGCAATCCGACCACGCAGTGCGTGGATTTGCCCTTCTTCGAAAAAGTGGTCGCGATTTGCCATGAGCACGGCATCCTGATCGTGCACGACATCGCCTATGCGGACATCGTGTTCGACGGCTACAAAGCACCGTCGATTTTGCAGGTGCCGGGTGCGAAAGAAATCGCCGTGGAATTTTTCACGCTCTCCAAAAGCTACAACATGCCCGGTTGGCGCGTCGGCTTCATGGTGGGGAATAAAGACCTGGTCGCGGCCTTGGCGCGCATCAAGAGTTACCACGACTACGGCACGTTTACGCCGATCCAAGTGGCCTCGATTTTGGCGCTGGAAGGCCCGCAGGACTGCGTCGAGGATATTCGCGTCATGTATCAAACGCGGCGCGATGCGCTGTGCAAGGGCTTGGATTCGATCAATTGGGAGATTGAAATTCCCAAGGCCACCATGTTTGTGTGGGCGCCGATTCCGGAGCCGTATAAAGCGATGGGCTCGCTGGAGTTCTCTAAAAAGGTCTTGCTGGATGCCAAAGTCGCGGTCTCGCCCGGCGTCGGCTTCGGCGATTTCGGCGACGATCACGTGCGCTTCTCGCTGATCGAGAACGAATCGCGCACCCGTCAGGCCATTCGCGGCTTGAAGGATATGTTCAAAAAAGACGGACTGCTGTAATCGTGAGGAGTGAGGTGTGAGGTGCGAGGTGTAAGCCCTCCGGTTTTTTCGCCTCACGTCTCTCCCCTCACGCCTCACAAGGATATTCACATGAAACCTATCAACGTTGGTTTACTGGGCCTCGGCACCGTCGGCGGCGGCACGCTGACCGTGCTACGCCGCAATCAGGCGGAAATCACCCGCCGCGCCGGGCGCGCGATCCTGGTCAAGATGGCCGCCGTGCGTGATTTGAAAAAAGCACAAGCCTTGTATGCAGGTGAGGATATCAAAATCACCACCAACCCTTTAGAGGTGGTGGAGAACCCTGAGATCGATATCGTGGTTGAGTTGATCGGCGGCGCCGATCAGGCGAAAGCCTTGGTGCTCAAGGCCATTGCAAATGGTAAGCATGTGGTGACCGCCAATAAGGCGCTGCTCGCCATGCACGGCAATGAAATCTTCGCCGCCGCGCAAGCCAAGGGCGTGATGGTCGCGTTCGAAGCGGCGGTGGCGGGGGGCATTCCCATCATCAAGGCGGTGCGCGAAGGCCTGAGCGCGAATCGCATCGAATGGGTGGCCGGCATCATCAACGGCACCACGAATTTTATTTTGACCGAGATGCGCGACAAGGGCTTGGCCTTTGATACCGTGCTGGCCGAGGCGCAGCGCCTGGGCTATGCCGAATCCGATCCGACCTTTGATATCGAAGGCGTGGATGCCGCACACAAGCTCACCATTCTGGCGGCCATTGCCTTCGGTATTCCGATGCAATTTGATAAGGCCTACACCGAGGGTATTTCCAAACTGACCAAAGAAGATATTCAGTATGCCGAGGAGCTAGGCTATCGCATCAAACTGCTCGGCATTACCAAGCGCGTTGCGCAGGGGATTGAGTTGCGCGTGCACCCAACCTTGATTCCGGCGAAGCGTTTGATCGCCAATGTGGAAGGCGTGATGAATGCCGTGTTGGTAAAAGGCGATGCCGTTGGCGCAACGCTGTACTACGGTCGCGGCGCGGGCGCAGAACCCACCGCCTCTGCGGTGGTGGCCGACTTGGTCGACGTGACGCGCATGCACACCGCCGACCCGGAGCATCGCGTACCGCATCTCGCGTTCCAGCCCGATGCGCTCTCCAATGAGCCGATTCTGCCCATGAGCGAAGTGCGCACCGCATATTATTTGCGCATGCGCGCCTTCGACAAGCCCGGCGTGTTGGCCGACATCACGCGCATCCTGGCCGACATGGAAATCTCCATCGACGCCATGATTCAGAAAGAGCCAGATGAAGGGCAGGAGCAAGTGGACATCATTATGCTCACGCATGAAACGGTGGAAAAGAACGTCAATCAGGCCATTGGAAAAATCGAAGGCCTATCTACGATTTCGGGCAAAGTCACCAAGCTGCGCCTGGAAACGCTGGGCTAACGGCCATGACTATAGTCGCTCCGGAAAATGAAATTCGTCATGACCGTTCCCCTCTCTCCCAGCTCTCTCCCGCGTGCGGGAGAGAGGGACTTAGGCTCGCTTCGCGAGTTTTAGGTTAAACATGCGCTACATCTCCACCCGCGGTGAGTCACCGCCGCAAAGCTTTCTGCAAATCCTGCTGGGCGGACTCGCACCCGATGGCGGCTTGTATCTGCCTGAATCTTATCCGCAGATTTCGCGTGATGATCTCGCGAGTTGGCAGCATTTCAATTACCGTGAGTTGGCGTTCGCGGTGTTGTCCAAGTTCGCGACGGATATTCCCGCCGCCGATCTGCGCGCGATCATCGACAAGACCTATACCGCCGAGGTTTATTGCAATACGCGCCCCGGAGAGAACGCGGAAGATATCGCGCCGGTACGTACCTTGGAGCCCGGCTTGCACGTTCTTGCGCTATCCAACGGTCCGACGCTGGCGTTTAAAGACATGGCGATGCAGTTGCTCGGCAATCTGTTCGAGTATGCCTTGGCGCAGCATCACGAGTCGATCAATATCCTCGGCGCCACCTCGGGTGACACCGGATCCGCAGCCGAATACGCCATGCGCGGCAAGCGCGGCGTGCGCGTGTTCATGCTCTCGCCCTACGGCAAAATGAGTGCGTTCCAGCGCGCACAAATGTATTCGCTGCAGGACCCCAACATTCATAATCTCGCGGTGCGCGGCGTGTTCGACGATTGCCAAGACATCGTCAAGGCTGTCTCCAACGATCTCGAATTCAAGGCCAAATACAGAATCGGCGCCGTCAATTCCATCAACTGGGGGCGTATCTCGGCCCAGATCGTGTACTACTTCAAAGCTTATTTTGCGGTGGTGAAGCAAGTCGGCGAGGAAGTCTCTTTTGCCGTGCCCTCCGGCAACTTCGGCAATGTATGCGCCGGTCACATCGCGCGCATGATGGGCTTGCCGATTCGAAAACTGATCGTGGCGACGAACGAGAACGATGTGCTGGATGAGTTTTTCAAAACCGGCCGCTATACCCCGCGCCCCCAAACAAAACATACTTCCAGCCCCTCCATGGATATCTCCAAGGCGTCCAACTTCGAACGTTTCGTGTTCGATGTGGTGGGACGTGATGCCGCAAAGGTGCGTGAACTATGGAGCAAAGTGGACAAGGGGCAAGGCATCGACCTCAGCGGCGCTTATTTTGCCAAGGTTCTGGAATTCGGTTTTGTCTCCGGCGTCAGCAGCCACGCGGATCGCATGCATACCATCCGCGAGGTGTACCAGCGCTACGGCCAGATGATCGACACGCACACTGCCGATGGTTTTAAAGTCGGACTGGAATATCGCGAGGCGGGTGTGCCGCTGATCTGTCTGGAAACCGCACTCCCGGCCAAATTCGAAGAAGCGATGCGCGAAGCCCTTGGCCGCGATCCGGAGCGGCCAAAAGGATTGTCGAATATCGAAGGTTTGCCGCAGCGCGTCGAAACGGTGGACGCCGACGTGGAAGCGGTCAAGCGCTACGTCGTCGAGCATGCCGCAGACTGATCGCTAGCGCAGTCTCACCGCACATGGCGTTATAAAAACATTGCGCCGCTAAGCGGGGGCAACTTTGGCAACCAAGCGAGCCAGTCCACTCAATCCCGGTGTCAGCAAGCGCGAAGTATGGGCGTGGGCGATGTACGACTTCGCCAACTCGGGCTACACCACCGTCGTCATTACCGCCGTGTACAGCGCTTATTTTGTGGCGGTAGTGGCGGATAAGGCGGCTTGGGCCAGCTTCGCTTGGAGCGCGGCGCTGGCCGTCTCCTATCTTGCCATCATGCTGTCTGCCCCCCTTCTCGGCGCCTATGCCGATCTGCATGGGGCAAAAAAACGTCTGCTCGCGCTGACCACGCTGGGCTGTGTGCTGGGCACGGCCGCGCTGGCTTTGCCCGGACCGGGCGATATCGCACTGGCGGTGGTCATTATCGCGCTCAGTAATTTTTTCTTCGGCAGCGGTGAGAATCTGATCGCAGCCTTTCTCCCCGAGCTGGCGCGGGGGCGCGCCCTGGGCCGCGTCTCGGGCTGGGGCTGGGGCTTGGGGTATTTGGGCGGTATTGTCTCGCTGGGTGTGGCGCTCGCTTATATCGGCCATGTTCAGCAAGCCGGCGGTGGTGCGCCCGAATTCGTGCCCGGCGTCATGCTCCTCACGGCGGGTCTATTCGCGTTATTCGCCTTGCCTACTTTTCTCATCTTGCGCGAGCGGGCGATACAACGTCCGCTGCAATCGGCGCTTGCTCGCGGCGCCTATGCGCGCGTGATGGACAGCCTCGCTCACGCCCGTCAGTATCAAGACCTGGCGCGGTTTTTACTCTGTATCGTGTTCTATCAGGCTGGCATCATGACGGTGATTACGCTCGCCGCGGTCTATGCCCAGCAAGCGATGCATTTCACCACCCGCCAAACCATCGAGATGATCCTGGTCGTGAATATCACCGCCGCGCTTGGCGCGCTTGGCTTCGGCTACGTGCAGGACAAGCTGGGCCACAAATTGTCGCTCGCCTTGACGCTGACCGGCTGGCTGGTGATGGTGGTGCTGGCCTATTCCGCCACGACCCCCGGCCGATTTTGGCTCGCCGCGAATATCGCCGGATTATGTCTTGGCGCCTCGCAATCAGCCGGGCGCGCGCTGGTAGGCTACCTGAGCCCTGAATCGCACCGCGCCGAATTCTTTGGCTTATGGGGCTTGGCTTTCAAACTCGCCTCCATCCTCGGCCCCCTGACCTATGGCGCGGTGGTGTGGATCAGTGCCGGCAATCATCGCTTGGGTATGTTGCTTACCGGAACTTATTTCGTGGTTGGGCTATTCGTGTTGGCGGTGATTGATGTGAAACGCGGCCGGCGCGCCGCGTTGAAGCGTCAGCTTTGAATCCGCAAGGACAGATCCACGGCATGAACATGCTTAGTCAGGCTCCCAATGGAAATGCGCGCCACGCCGCTGTCGGCGATCGCGCGCACATTGTCCAGGGTAATGCCGCCGGAGGCTTCGAGTTCGGCGCGCTGCTGGGTTAAGGCTACCGCCCCGCGCATTTGCTCGATGCTGAAGTTATCCAGCAGAATCAGTTTAGCGCCGGCGTCAAGCGCTTGTTGCAGTTCATCCATCGATTCCACTTCGATTTGAATCGAGACGCCAGCGCCGGCGTGGCGCTGAGCCGCAGTCAGGGCGGCCTGGATGCCGCCGGCCGCCGCGATATGGTTTTCCTTGATCAGGATGCCGTCAAATAACCCGATGCGCTGGTTCATTCCGCCACCAATCTTTACAGCATATTTCTGCGCGATGCGCAGGCCGGGCAAGGTTTTTCGCGTATCCATAATCTGTGCTTGGGTGCCGGCCACGGCCTCGACATAACGCCGAGTGACGGTCGCGGTAGCGGACAGGGTTTGCAGGAAATTCAGCGCGGGGCGCTCGGCGCTGAGCAGGGCGCGGGCGTTGCCGCGCAGCTCGCACAAAGTGGTTTTAGCTTGCACGCGATCGCCATCATTAGCACACCAGTTTATTTTTATTTGCGGGTCGAGCGCTTGGAAGCAGGCTTCAAACCAGCGC
Organism: Hydrogenophilales bacterium; assembly: GCA_016235775.1. GTDB lineage: Bacteria > Pseudomonadota > Gammaproteobacteria > Burkholderiales > Thiobacteraceae > RBG-16-58-11. Next base: position 4,038 of record JACRIU010000088.1, on the reverse strand, counting down.
GTGCCGCATAAAATCGCTGGCTCGCGGGTGATAAGCACGGCGTGGGTAAGCCGATCGGCGGGGATGAGTTGCGCGGTTTGGTCACCGCCGCCGAGGTCTTCTGCTAACGCGGCAGCGACATTGGCTTTGATCGCGTGCGCGATGTCAGAGTCGTTCATAGGGAAATTGTAGCGTATTCATCTGATAGATCGGCTTATCAGGCAGGCTACAAAACAGAGATGTTAGAAACAGCGTGTTAAGCCCTAATTTCGATCGCTTCAAATATTGGCTCGTCACGTCGATCCGAGACGCAACGCCGATCCACCCAGCCACGGATGCGCCGATCCAAATCGCTGCGCCGGTCTTGGCGCACCGCGAAGCGACGATCCAAATTGTTGGCGGCGGCGCGGTGGCGCAAATAGCGGCGGTCGGATGAATCGCGCCGTTCCCTATGGATGTGTCGCCGCTCATCGGCATCACGGCGTGTGCGTTCGGCCCGTACGCTGGCGCGCGCATCCAGTTTTTTGATGAAATGCACCACGTCATCTTCGTGATAGAGAATGACCTCTCCCTGCTGCAGGAATGGAATAACCGGGCTATAGCGCCGATCCACTTCAAGCCATTCCGATGCATTGCGCGGGGTCATGAAACGTTGGAGCAAACCAATCGTTTGGTGGATAGTGAGCATTTTTCTGTGGCCGGTGTTGTTCATGCAACAAAAGCAGGAGATTAAAACCTTGTCTATCTTATTCTAATCGCCATCTATCATTTTGCAAGTTTATGGAAGAAAAAAGCTAAGATATCGACATTATGTAATTAGTAATTAATAAAAACAATTAGCAAGATAAAGCATATATGTACAATAAATATCAGTTTATTATTGCAAATAAAAACAATCCAATAGCATATCAAACGATGAAATAAGCATAAATGTCAAATTTTGCGAATTTTCACATAATTAACCCTGCAATTCGGCCAAGAGCCGGTCGATCATGCGCGCCGCTTGCCCGCCATAGCCGCCGCCAAACAGGTTGAAGTGATTGAGGATGTGATACAGATTGTACAAATCTTTGCGTGTGGCATATCCCGCATCCAGGGGATGGGCTGCCGCATAGGCGACATAGAAGGGCGCCGGGAATCCGCCGAATAGTTCTGTCATGGCGAGATCCGCTTCGCGGTCGCCGTAATACAGCGCCGGATCGAAAATCACCGGCTTGCCCTGCGAGTCCTCGCCCCAGTTGCCACCCCACAAATCACCGTGCAGCAGCGCGGGTTGCGCTTGGTAGCTCGTGAAAAAACTCGGCAGGCGATCGATCAGTTTTTCGCCTTTCGCTTGGATGGGATAGCCATTTCGCGCCGCCAGATCGAGTTGAAAGCGCAGCCGGTGTTCGCCATAGAAACGGATCCAATCGTCGCGCCAAGTGTTGATCTGCGGTGTGGCGCCGATGGCGTTGTCGATTTCCCAGCCATAGCGTGATGCGGTCACGCGGTGCATGGCCGCGAGTTGCTCGCCCAGCAAGGCTGCGCTATGGCCGCCGCCATTTTCCATGGCGATGAATTCCAGCACCAGATAGGCGCGGCCATCGGCTACGCCATGGCAGATCGGCTGTGGCGCACGGAGGGTGCGGCCGGCGAGGATGGCTTGCAGCCCGGCGGCTTCCGCCGCGAACATGGCGGCTTTGTCGAGCGTGTTGGTCTTGACGAAGTAACGTTGCCGGCCGTCTTCCGCGACATAAGCGTGATTGATGCAACCGCCCCCCACGCTGCGCCGGCGGCGTGCCTGGAATGGCACGCCGGTGGCGTCGGTGATGTGTTGGGATAGGGCTGTCCAAAGCGGCATGGCGCTGATGTTAGCATGTGGGTATTGCTTCTTATACCGGGCGTAATTTAAGCAATCCGGGCTAAAAATTTAAAGGAGGTTGTCATGCAAACGATCGTCGCAAGCTTGCTGATATTGGTATCCACGCTGGCGCAAGCCGCGTCCCTGCCCGCGCCCAAGGTGCAAAAAATCAACGAGCGGGTGTATGCGCTGCTCGGCCCGATGGAATTGCCCAATAAAAACAATCAGGGCTATATGGTGAACACCACCGCCATCATCGGCGAGAAGGGCGTCATCCTGGTGGACACCGGTTTCACCGATGAAATCGGCAAGCACCTGGCCAAGGCGATCGCCAAGCTGACACCGAAGCCGGTGACGCACATCATCAATACCCATCATCATGGCGATCATCATCTGGGCAACATCGCGTTCAAGGGCGCCGAGATCATCAGCACCCAACAATGCAAAGAGCTGGTGGAGAAGACCGGCTATGAGTGGATCGACATGGTGCAGAACCTGAGCGGCGGCAAATTTCCCAACACCAAGCCGGTACCGGCAGGTGTGACCGTCACGGAGAATACCCGCACCGAGCGCGTGATCGACGGCGTGAAGATCGTGCTGTGGGCGCCCAAGGGTTCGCATACGCCCGGCGATCTCATCGTGTATTTGCCGGACGACAGAGTGCTGATGGGCGGCGATATTCTGGTCAATCAAATCACCCCGAATTTCCGTGACGGCCATGTTAAAACCTGGATCGGCACCCTGGACGTGATTCAGAAAACCAATGTCAAAACCATTGTGCCCGGCCATGGCCCGCTCATGACCCAAGCCGATGTGGCGGCCATGCACAAACGCATGGCGAAGCTGTATGCGGGGGTGGAGGCAGGTTATAAAAAAGGATTGAGCGACGCCGAAATTCGCAAGACGCTAGACCTGTCGCAGTGGAAAAAACTGCGACATTTCGAAGACCAAATGGGCGGCAATATCAACCGCGCCTATTTGGAAGTGGAAGCGGCGAACTTCTAAATGCGCGGCATCACCAGTAAACCGTGGCGCGTAAGCAGGTTGAGCGTCGGATGGATGCTCTGCGTGATGAACTCTATATGCGTAGGATTTTTGTGCGCCAATGCACGCCACTGGTGGCCGGGCGTGAGCCCCGCCAATTCATACACCTCGGCGCGCGGCAGATAAAAAGCGCGTACAAATTGCGCGATCAATGTCCGTACCCAAGGTGAAAGCAGCTTGCGCGCGAGCGGAGCGCTGTGTTTCAAGCCCCGTTCCAATTCGCCGCGGGCGCGGGCGATATGGCGCGCCTCGTCGATGATGTGCAGCCGGCACATTTGCTTGATCAGCGGATTGACCGCATCGCCATTGGCGCGCACATAGCGGTTCAGCCGGTCGGGCACTTCCTCTCCAATCACCACCGCCAAGCAAAACAAGCGCGAGTGCATCGGCGCATGGCGTCCAAGAAAATCCGCCAGCCACGGCCGCTGGAAGCTATTCGCCGGCAAATGCAGACCGCTCTTTTCCATTAGCTTCAGGAACATCAGGCTGTGGCCAGCCTCCTCGCGAATCTCATGCAAGCGGTAAGCGTATTCCACTAACGATTCGGTGTGCTTGAGCGCCTTACTCAGCCGTTCGACGAAAAGGCCCTCCAGCCACAAACCGGCCTGGATGAAATTTACAAACTCATATTGCGATAAACGGCGTTTCACTTGCTCATCTTGCTGTTCAAACTCGGGCAATCCGGCTAGTGAAAGGGCGGCGGGCGGCAGCCAGTAATCATTCAGATTCAACTCATCCCAATTCAACCGTGTGAGCGGGTCGTGATATGGCTCGCTGTTGAAGCTGAGTTGTTTGAGCAGCGGTAGATCGGCGTTGGGCATGGGCTTGACTGAAGGTTGTGTATTCCAGAAAATTTTACCATGCGATCAATAAGCTAGCGTCATTTAGCTTGTCCGAAAACAGGTAATAGTTTATCCTTGCCGCCTTTCGGAGAGGTGGATGAGCGGTTTAAGTCGCACGCCTGGAAAGCGTGTTTAGGGTAATACCCTAACGCGGGTTCGAATCCCGCCCTCTCCGCCAATAAACAAACCGACCGCGTGGTCGGTTTTTTTATTGGCGGAGAGGGCGGGTACTTCGAGAACTCGCTGGGTTCGACTAAGCGAGCATGCTCGCTTGGACGCGCGCAGCGCGGTCTTTCGCAGCCAACGAGCGGCGAAAGATGGCTGGATCGCCGT
>JACRIU010000091.1 GCA_016235775.1 Hydrogenophilales bacterium | reverse complement strand
CGGGTACGCTGGACGGCGTGAATGTGGTGATCCACGAGTTCGCGCATAAGCTGGATATGCTCAACGGCGACGCCAACGGTTTACCACCGTTGCATGGCGACATGCGGGTGCGCGACTGGGCCGCCGCCTTCAAACCGGCCTATGAGGATTTTTGCCGCCGCGTGGATGCAGGTGAAGACACCGCCATCGACCCTTACGCTTCCGAATCCCCAGCGGAATTTTTTGCCGTACTCACGGAATCGTTGTTCGAAGCGCCCCGCCTGCTCCATGCCGAATACCCGCTGGTGTATGCGCAAATGCGCGCGTTTTACCGGCAAGACCCGCTGGCAAGATTTTGGTAGCGCAAGCATCCTGCTTGCATGCCGGCTGGAAGCCGGCGCTACGGATTGGCAGCATGCACTGATATTTATTCTGAGGCCGATTTTCTCGGCCTGAATTGTGCGATCAACCGGGTCATGTCCTGTACCCACTCGCTTTTCGCATTTACGCCATATCGCAGCGCCACATAGAGTCGCGTGATCGCTTCGATGCGCGGTGCGAGGTCGGGGCGCAATGCTTTGGCGCGGGCAGCGAAATCGAGTGGGCCTTCATTCGGCGCACGCGTGATGCCAATCCGCGCCATGCGCGCGCAGAAAGTGGCGTAGGCGCGCTCCACTTTTCCGGCGTACTCGCGCCGCCCACGCAGGGTAAAGAGGGCGAGCACGCCGATCACACTGCCGACGCCGGCCAGCAAATACATCCCCAAGTCTTGCCACGACACGATGCCGAATCCCAAGCGCGCGAAGAGCGAGACTTGGCGCTCCTGGTCGTAGCCGAGCACCCATTGGTTCCAGCGGTTATTCAGCGTGTCCCAGGAGAATTTAAGTTGGCGCATCCAGGGGCTCGGTTCACGTAAAAAAAATGGTAGCGCTTCTCCTGCTGGCAGAGCACTGGCAAGGCCCTGTTCGATGCGGCTGGCCGCCACGGCTGCGGTGGGATCGATGCGCACCCAGCCGCGCCCGGCAAACCACACTTCGGTCCAGGCATGGGCGTCGGCTTGGCGCACGATCAGATAATTGCCGAGCTGGTTGAATTCGCCGCCCTGATAGCCGGTGACGATGCGCGCCGGTATCCCCGCCGCGCGCATGAGATAGGCAAAGCTGCCGGCGTAGTGTTCGCAAAATCCGCGCTGGGTGTCGAACAGAAATTCATCCACGCTGTCGCCCGTCAAGCGCGGCGGGTTGAGAGTGTAGACGAAGGGCTCGTTGTGAAAACGGATGAACATCTTGTTCACGAAGTTTTCTTGGTCGCGGCTTTCCTGGCGCACTTTCGCGGCCAATGCACGCGCGCGTGGATTACCTGCAACCGGCAGCCGCATTGCGCGAGGTATGGCTTCCGCTTCTGTACTCAAACTGCCGCCGAAGGCCGGATAAGAAGTCACGCTATATCGCTTGCGCTGCTGCACCGCTTCTTTTTGCGTGGCGCTGAAATCATGGTTGAGTTGTGCGCCAATCGGCAGCGTCGCGGGGTCGGCATAATCCATGACCGGCAGCCAAGGCTTGTCGTGCGGTTCCAGCGTGATGTTGTAGCGCACGGCTGGGCCTTGCGGGATGAGGGTGTCTTGAAGTGCCTGGGTTTTGCTCGCATGCCAGGTGCGGCCATCGAAGCGATCCAGCACCAGCACGCGGAAATAGCGCTGGGCCGGGGGCGGCAGCGGTCCAGTGAATTCGACGCGGAACGCCACCGCATCCGATTGCGCGAGCCGGCTGATGGCGCCGGGGCTCATGCTGTCGGATAAGCCGGTCACGCCGGCAAAGGCGTCTTGCGGCATGCCCCACAAGGGGCCGGCGACACGCGGGAACAGGACAAACAACACCAGCATCACCGGCGCCGCTTGCAGCAATAATTTGGCGCTGAGCTTGAATTGCACCGGCCACGGCAGTTGCGCGCGCGGCTGGCTGAAAGCGATGAGCAGCGTGGTGAGCAGCCACGCGATCAGGAACAGATACGCCGCGATGAATAAATTCTGGCTGTAGAGAAAATGCGTGATGACCAGGAAATAGCCCAAAAACACCGTGAGCCATGCATCGCGTTCGCTTTTCAGTTCCAACAGCTTGAGCGCGACCATCAAGGTAAACAGCGCCACCCCCGCATCGCGTCCGAACAAGGTGTGGTACTGGAGCAGAATGCCTAGCGTGGCCGCGAAGGCCAAGCTCAGCAGCATCCATTTACTGGGCATAGACAGCTTGCCGCGCCCCGCCAGGTAGCGCCACGCAATGACGCCAGCGGCAAAGGCGGTGAGCCACAGCGGCAGGCGCGTGGCGTGCGGCGCGATGACCAGGGCCATGGTCGCGAGCAAACCGGTGAGCAGGGGGGGCGGCGGCCAGGTGGGGTTAAGCATCTTGAATTCCGAATAGGGCCAAGGCCCGCAGGCAGCGCGCGCGTTGTGCCTCGCCCAGATCGGGCGCCAATTCGATATGCGGCAAGCGCAGGCCGTAGGCTTGCTGTAAGTACTCCGCTTCCAGAAGCATGCCGGTGAGCCGCGACAATCGGGTTTCGATATCGGAATCAGCCAGCGCATTGAAATCAAGCCACAGCGTTGCCGCCCCTGGCGTGGAGAATTGCTTGGTCAACAGCTTCTCGCTTTTGGTCGAAGCCTTCCAGGCGATATGGCGCGGCGCGTCGCTTGGCCGGGCATCGCGCAAGCCGGTGAAATCCTCCGCGCCTTCGATCTGCGTGGTGAGCGCGCCGCTTTGATCGGCGGATTCTCCCTGGGCTAAATCGTGGCAGACGATCGGCTTGGGGTACACCAGGCAGCGGCTGCTAAAATTAACTTAGCCCCACGCGTGAAACAGACCCAGCGGAAAGAGAGTAAATAAGGTGAAGCGGCCCGGAGTCAGCCAGCCGCGTTGAGTGGCGGGCACGCTGACTGGCGCGCAGTGTGGGCCGGGCTCCAATAAATCGACCCACTGCGCCGGCTGTTTTTTCCAAGCCAGGCCAAGCGCCGGGCGCTGACCTGCCGCCTCCAGGCATAAATAAAATTGCGCCGCCTCGCCCGCGAACACCGGCGCTGCACCGCCCGCCGTAATCCGCACGCCGGCCAGATTGCGATAAGTGTGCAACATGCCGGCGAGCCCCAAACCGGCGAGCAAGAAAGTCAGCACAAAACCCAAGCTCAGCGCGTAATTGATCGACCCCAGCAGCATCGCCAACAAAAACACCGCGAACAATAAGCCGCGCCGCGTGGGCACGATATAGATGCGCTTGCGGTCGAGCACGACCGCGCCGGAATCGATGCGCCGGCTGCGGATCAGATTGGCGAGGAGAGGAAAGAAGCGTTGGAGGTTTAGGGTAACCACGGATGAACTCGGATTAACACAGATAAAAGCACATCAAAAACGGGCGGGGTTTGTAGCGCAAGCATCCTGCTTGCATGCCGGCTGGAAGCCGGCGCTACAAGGCGCGGGCGAATAGATGGCTTCAACTTAAGGAATCGCCACCGATGCCAGCAGCGTCTGCGCCGCAACGCTGCCGGATTCAGTCCCGCCTGCCGCGCGCAGGCGATGGCCGGCGACGGATACGAACACGGCTTGCACGTCTTCCGGCATCACTTGGCGCCGGCCGCTGAGCAAGGCCCAGGCTTGAGCGGCGCGGATCAGCGCGATGCCTGCGCGCGGCGAGAGGCCGAGCGCGAAACGCGCCGGCTGGCGTGAGGCGGCGAGCAACGCCTGTACATAATCCAGCAGCGCATCGGCGACGTGGATGCCGCTCACCTCGCGTTGCAGGGCAAGCAGGCCCGGCGCATCGAGCAGCGGGGTGAGTTTTGAGAGCAGCGCACGCCGGTCTTCGCCGCTGAGCAGCGCGCGTTCCGCTTGGCGATCGGGATAGCCCAGCTCGATGCGCATCAGGAAACGATCGAGCTGCGACTCGGGCAAGGGGAAGGTGCCGACTTGATGCATCGGGTTTTGCGTGGCGATGACGAAGAAGGGCGCGGGCAGCTTGCGCGTCTCGCCTTCCACCGTGACTTGTTGCTCTTCCATCGCCTCCAGCAAGGCGCTTTGCGCTTTCGGCGTGGCGCGGTTAACTTCATCGGCGAGAATCACCTGCGCGAAAATCGGGCCGGGGTGAAACGTAAACCCTCTTTGCTCGCGGTCGTAAACGGATACCCCGAGAATATCAGCCGGTAGCAAGTCGCTGGTGAATTGGATGCGATGAAAATCGAGACCGAGCGTCTGCGCCAACACATGCGCCAGGGTAGTCTTGCCCATGCCGGGCATATCCTCGATCAGCAAATGGCCGCGCGCCAGCAGGCAAGCGAGCGCCAGTTGGATTTGGTGCTGCTTGCCCAGGATGACTTGCGATGCCTGTTGCAGCGCTTGCGCCAGGGTGGCTTGGAGGGGGTTGGTGTGTTCGGTCATATAGAACGCTTACGCCAGATAGTTGCTTAGGTTGATGCATTATCGACTAATAATAGCCAGGCTTAAACAGATGTCATTTCTTGACAATTTTCCGCACGTACATACAATGTAATTATGATTAAATTTGAGTGGGATGCAGCCAAAGCAAACTCAAACAAGAAGAAGCACGGCGTCTCGTTTGAGGATGCGCAATCTGTCTTCTATGATGAGTTTGCCGTGCAATTTTTTGATGAAGATAACTCAGCATCCGAAGACAGGTTTCTGATGCTTGGTTTAAGCGATGAAGCCCGGCTCCTGATTGTCTGTCATTGCGAACGCGCCCAAGGCAACATCATTCGGATTATCTCGGCAAGAAAAGCCACGAAAAACGAAAGCAGCCATTACCAAGGGGTTAGACCATGAAAACCGAATACGATCTGTCAAAAATGAAATCCCGCAAAAATCCCTATGCGGCCAAGCTCAAAAAGTCCGTCACGATGCGCTTGAGCGAAGACGTGATCAGCTATTTCAAAAACATGGCTGAAGAAAAGGGCGTGCCGTATCAGAGCCTGATCAATCTGTATCTGCGGGACTGTGTTGCAAGTCATAGGAAAATTGATATTTCCTGGCAAACCGCTTCCCGTTAATAAATGCGGATAAAGTGGACGCTACCCATTAAATGGGCCTTGATTCAGATAAATAAGGGTAGCGTCCCTTTTTTCCACGTTGTTCCATTCAAGCGGTGCCAGCGCGTGGTAACGCCAGCTGGGACGCGCGCTTGGGCAATGGAGACTTCGGGATCGGCATCACTGTTCGATAGCTCGGTAATGAAGCAACCCTCAGGCGTGTAGAACTCTGCATCCGGATTCATGTGTCGTACTTCTTCGCGCATACGCCCTCCGTGTTTGTCGCGTTGCCTACTGCTTGTTCGGTTTGTTCTGGATCTGTGTTGATGTGAAGAATGCCCACATCACATCGTTGGCCGATATTGCTTGCGACGGGGGCTCGTCGCCGCGAGGCTTGGTTCCACCTGGCCAGGAGTGCCCACCGGTCTCGGTGACGCAGAGTTGAACCGCCACATTGCCCTGGCATTGGGAATATTTGTCGCAATAAGCGCCAGGCGTTTCGAGCACGCGCTGTGGCGTTGGATTACAGCTATTCTGCTTGACCCACTTCGCTAGCGTAGCTGGGACCGAAATAAAATCCGATACCTTGGACTGATCCCGGAACGTCTTGCCCGCGCCGCCGTTGTAGAGCAAATGGTCGTCGTTCTTGGCATGGATATGCAGGATCGAGATCGGCGCCTTGGGCGTACAGCTCGTCGTGTTGTCGGTTCCGGCCACGGCCGCGATGGCCTTGAAGGTGTCCGCCATCTCGCACGCAAGGCGGTACGACATCATGCCGCCATTCGACATCCCCGTCGCGTAGATTTGCTTGCGGTCGATGTTGATCTGGCTGGTGACGTTGCCGACGATCTTCCTGACGAAACCGACGTCATCGACTTCCTGGTCGCGCGCACCGGCGCAGCATGTGCCAGCGTTCCAAGTTGCGAACTTGCCTGATTTCAGCTTGCTGAATCCGCTCGGAAAGGCCACGACGAAACCCTCCGCTTCCGCTTTCGAGATCAGGCCGTAGTACTTGTCCGTAGCCATATAATTCATGTCGCCCCCGCCACCATGAAAAGCCAGCACCACTGGCGCCGGGGTTGCCGCGCGGTATTTCTGAGGCACGTGCACAAGGTACATGCGCGTCAGTCCATCGTGCACGATGGAGAAGGTGTAATCGCCCGGCTTGTCGATCCTCGATGTGGCAGCCGAACTGGACTCGGAAGCCGACTTGCTCTGCCGCACCTTGTTCAAACGTTGCTTGAGCCGTTCCCGCAAGGTCCCGCTTGCAGCATCGTCCTGGGCGGCGACGTCTCGGGGAAATAAGACCAAGCTGCAAGCGAGCAGGGAAATCACAACGCCCACGAGAATGGAGCTTTTCATGGCAATTGTAGTGTCCATTGAGTGCGCCCTCCTTGGATGAGCTCTAACGTCCCCGTTTCATGGAGCGTCCTATTTATCCCCTTTATGTTGCCATACCAGAAGGTGGCCTAGACAGGTAATCGTTGTCTACCCACTATCGTGTTTGACCTTCGCGGGGTACTTATCAAATGGCTGAAATGCAGCGTTATGAGATGGTCGACTAAGATTGCTCGGCCTAACCGTAAGCGCCAGAAGCGGACGGATGGAAGCATTCCCGAAAGCGGTCGCCATAAATGCTAATAGAATTGTAGCCGCCTCAAAAACGAGGCAACGTGGCAT
>JACRIU010000009.1 GCA_016235775.1 Hydrogenophilales bacterium | reverse complement strand
TTTCATACAGGGGGGTGCCGGGGAAGCCGGTCATTACAGTAATTTGCACCTCATATAGGCCACTCGCTTTGACGAATTGCCAGACCTGCTCAAAGTTCTCTGTTCCCACGCCATCCAATCCGAGGACAAAGCATCCGTTGACCGTGATGCCATGATCTTGAATGCGCTGGATGGCCTGAAGATAATGATCCAGTTGTTTGACCTTCCAGTTCGCATGTTTCTCCAGTCCATCGAGGGCTGTCAGGCTGGTGCTTTCCAATCCGATCAGTACCTGCGCACACCCGCTGTCCCGCATCAGCCCAAGGAGTTCGTCGTCCTCCGCTACTGATATATCGGTTTCCGTAAACCAGCGCACTTTCTCCTTGGCCAACGCACGCATGAGGGCTTTCGAATGCCGCTTGTTGACGAAGGTATTGTCGTCGGCAAACTCAATAAAGGGCTGCGACCAAAGCGACTTGATGCGGTGGATTTCCGCAATGACTTTATCCACTGGCTTGAGCTTATACTTTGTTGATAGCAGAATCGATGACGCGCAAAACTCACAGCGAAATGGGCAGCCGCGCTGCGTCTGCACCGTGAGCCGGTTGTATTGTTCGATATCCAGAAGTTCAAAGCGTGGCATCGGCGCGCCTGCCAAGTCAAAGCTGAGGTTGCGCGCATCGTAGACCGGCTTCAGTGTGCCTGCCTTCAAATCGGCAATCAGTGCGGGCCAGAGCGGCTCCCCCTCACCGATGACGACGCTATCCGCGTGCTGCATGGCTTCCTTTGGCAGCATCGTTACGTGCAACCCGCCCAGGATCACCTTCACGCCCAATGCTCGGTAGCGGTCCGCCAGCCGGTAGGCATCTTTAATTCTTGCCGTAAAGCTTGAAATTGCGACCGCATCAAAGTCTCTGATCAGTTCGCCTTCCACGTCGCCGGGCATCTCCATGTAATGAAGATCGATATCCGACGGCGTCATCCCTGCCAGGGTCAACAAACCCAGGCTTGGTAGCGAAGCAATGACGCGGTTGCGCTCGATGAAACCTGGCAAAGTCAGCCCCAGTTTTGTCAGCTCCGAGTTGTATGCGCGCACACCGCTGACGGCGATCAAACCGAGCCTCATGTGGCAGGCCAACCGAATACCACTCCCAGTGCGGAAACCAGCACGCTAGCAACTGGGATAAAAAACAGATGGCGAAAAGCCTTGCGCCAAGCGGTCAAGAAACAAAACAAGGGCATAGTGACGGCACCCACAACCATCGCGAGCGAGGCTACCTGTACAAAGACGGATGGAAGCGATACCACGGTAAGGGTAAAACCAAGTGCGAAGTTAAGAAAGGCGATTCCAAAAAAGGAGATGTGGCCGAGCCGTAGCATTCGCCGTGCAAATGATCCATACCCACCGGCCCAATCATCACGATGAAAAAAAAGCCCGATGATGGCGCCAGACAAAACACCTCCCAGTACACCGATCCATCCCGCAAAAAGATTCATATTCCCGATCATGCTGATTCCGTATTTTATTGTTGAACGACCGCAGTCCAACTAGAGATCTCCTAGATATTCTATTATCAGGTTCGTCGCCGCATTATCTGTTATTTAGAGTAAAAACTATTATTCTCAAATATTATGGAACAGTTCGGCAGTGTCGCCTATACATTAGTTTGGTTTGAATAGCACTATGCTTCTTCGTCGTTCCCCGCTTTTACTTTATCCAGCAGCTGTTCGGCCAGCATTGTCTTGCGCGTTTCCGGCGTTTCCAGGCTGATCCCGCCGAGGACGCCGGTGCGATAGTCTTTCAGCAGCGTGATCGCAGCATTTTCCAGATCGGGGTCGCCGCCCTTTAGGCGAAAGCCGCGCCGCTTGGCGACAGCTTCGATCACGCCCACGCCATCCAAGCCTTCCACCGCGCAACCGTAGCGGGCGGTGAGCAGGGCGGGGTAGCGCAGGAGCAGAATCTCGGCCAGGAAGGCGGCTACTTCCTCATCGATGACAGCATTGGTGCCGATGGCGTGGCTCGCGGCCAGCATATAGCCATCGCTCTCGTGTTCGATTTTTGGCCAGAGCAGGCCCGGGGTGTCGGTGATGGTCATGCGGTCGTTCAACTCGAAACGCTGTTGGTTTTTAGTCACGGCCGGTTGGTCGCCCACCGCCGCCACACGGCGTTTCAACAGCGCGTTCATCAAGGTGGATTTGCCCACGTTGGGGATGCCCATGATCATCATGCGTAGCGGTTTGAGGCTGGTGCCGCGATGCGGGGCGAGCTTCTGGCATAGGCTGGGAATTTTGGCCACATCGCTGGGTTTCTTGCAGGATAGCGCGACGGCTTTGACGTCTTTTTGCGCATTGTAAAAATCGAGCCAAGCTTGCGTCACCGCCGGATCAGCCAGATCGGCCTTGTTGAGAATTTTCAGGCAGGGGCGCTGGCGCTGCAGGCGCAGCTCCTTGATCATCGGGTTGGTGCTCGCTTCGGGCAGGCGGGCATCCAGCACCTCGATGATCATATCGGTCCACTCCATGGTCTCTGCCGCCTTTTTGCGCGCGGAGACCATGTGGCCGGGGAACCAGTTAATAGACATGGGGGGAAAATGCTAACAAAGGGGTGCTTTGAACTTTATGGATTGGTTTTGCTGGGCGCTGGTAAAGCCAGTGCGGCGCTTATTGCGTCCACAAACAACGCTGCCTGAGTAACGGCAGATTGTGCCTTGTCTGTGGTCACTTCATCGCCAGTGTAATCGGCAATAAGGCGAATTTCCGAAACACGGTTCATCGACCTGCCAAACTCGACGGCGATATGCCCCGTCTTGACCAGATGCAGGCTGAACGCGGATATTAAACCGCTGTGCGTTCGCGCCACCGTCGGTTCGACTGGTGCGCCAGACCAGAGTAATGCTGCCTTTGCCGCATCGAACATGGCGTAGTACGCGCGATTGCATGCGCCATCCACGTCGCCTGCCTCAAGCAAGAGTTTGGCGGAAGCCACTGCACGTGATGCCTTGTCCATCAACTCGGCTGTTTTCACAGCTTTATCCCTTCGCGGCTGATATTGCGTAGGAGGTCCGGGTTGGTATATCGCTCAGGTTGCTTCAACTCGTCTTCCCATAGGGGCAGTGCTTGGATAAGGATGCCGGTTTCAAGTAGTACATCGTAGGCGATGTCCGCTAAGGCTAGCTTGGTGTCGACAAACCGGTCGCGATTTCCGCGTAGCACCACCGCGATATCCAGGTCGCTGTCCACGCGACCGTTACGCCGTGCGCGGCTTCCGAAGAGTATTGCGTCGGCCACCGCATACTGTGACGATACCTTGGCAATGAAAGCGCGCGCCGCATGCTGGGTGTTTGGGTCAATGTCTGCGATGGTTGGCATGCTGATTCCGCAAAGCGTTGTTACTTCAAATAATTGGCTAACTTATGGGCATTCTATCACCCGGGAGTGTGATCAAGGTTGGGCGGGCAGGGAGCGTGTAGCCAACGGAATGATGTAGCGCCGGCATCCTTGCCGGCATGCCGGCTGGAAGCCGACGCTACTTTTTTGAGCCATGAAACATTGACCAAATAGGCCAAACTACGGTATTTTAAGCGTTTTCACGCGGAGTGACGGCTATGAGCAAAGCACCGAAGGCGCCGACATTCGAAGACGCGCTGGCCGAGTTGGAAAAGATCGTCGCCAATATGGAAGCCGGGCAATTGCCCTTGGAAGATTCCTTGGCGGCGTACAAGCGCGGCACCGAGCTGCTCAAATTTTGTCAGCAAAAAATCCAGGACGCGGAAAGTCAAGTGCGCGTCCTGACCGAAGCGAATCAACTCGAAAATTTCCCCGGTGACGGCGGTAACTAATTTCCCAGGGCTGGATTTCCAGCACTGGGCCCTTGCGCTGCAAAGCCGCATGGAGACGGTACTGGTGCGCACCCTGCCCGCCGCCGATATCGCGCCGCGCCGTTTGCACCAGGCGATGCGCTATGCGGTGTTGGGCGGCGGCAAGCGGGTGCGGCCGCTGCTCGCGTTTGCCGCGGGCGAGGTGGCCGCCGCGCATGAAGACCGGCTGGAAATCGTGGCCAGCGCCGTGGAGTTGATTCACGCTTATTCGCTGGTGCATGACGATTTGCCGTGCATGGACGACGATGTGCTGCGACGCGGCCGGCCCACGGTGCATGTCGAATTTGACGAAGCGACTGCGCTCTTGGCCGGCGACAGTTTGCAAAGCCTGGCGTTTCAATTGCTCGCGCACTATCCGCTGGCGTTTGACCCGCACCAGCAATTGGAGATGGTGACGCTGCTCGCGGTGGCCTCCGGTTCGCGCGGCATGGCGGGCGGGCAGGCGATCGACCTGGCTTCGGTGGGCCAGCCGCTCACCCTGCCGGAACTGGAATCCATGCATATCCACAAGACGGGCGCCTTGATCCGCTCCTCGGTCATGCTCGGCGCCTTATGCGGGCAATTAACCGAAAAGGAAATGGCTCAACTGGATCATTTCGCTAAATGCATCGGCCTCGCGTTCCAAGTGGTGGATGATGTGTTGGATGCCGAAGCCAGCACCGCCACCTTGGGCAAGACCGCTGGCAAGGACGCGCAGCAGAACAAACCAACCTATGTGTCTGTGCTCGGCGTGGCGCAGGCCAAAACCCTGGCCGAGTCGCTGCGTCAGGATGCGCTCGACGCGCTCTCGGGCTTTGGTCAGGCGGCACGGCGGCTGCGCGAGTTGGCCGATTTTATTGTGCTGCGCCCTTTTTAAGAACGACGACCCGATGCCTTATACCCTGCTCGATACCATCAACGATCCGCATCAATTGCGGCAATTGGCGCGCAAGCAATTGCCGCTGCTCGCTTCCGAGTTGCGCACCTTTTTGGTGGAGAGCGTGGCCAAGACCGGCGGGCATCTTTCCTCCAATCTGGGCACGGTGGAACTCACGCTCGCGCTCCACTATGTGTTCAATACGCCGGAAGATCGCCTGGTGTGGGACGTGGGGCATCAAACCTACGCGCATAAAATTCTCACCGGCCGGCGGGAGGGCATGAGCCGTCTGCGCATGCTGGGCGGCCTTGCCGGTTTTCCCAAACGCGAGGAGAGCCCGTACGACACTTTCGGCACCGGGCATTCCAGCACCTCGATCAGCGCCGCGCTGGGCATGGCGGCGGCGGCCAAGCGCCAGGGCGTGGACCGGCGCGTGGTGGCGGTGATCGGCGATGGCGCGCTCACCGGCGGCATGGCGTTCGAGGCCTTGAACAATGCGGGCGCGATGGATGCGAACTTGCTGGTGATTTTGAACGACAACGAAATGTCGATCTCGCCCAACGTGGGCGCGCTCAACCACTATCTGGCCAAGCTGCTCTCGGGGCGTTTTTATAACACGGTCAGGAAGCGCGGCGGCAAGGTGTTGGAAGCGATTCCGCCGATCAAGGAATTGGCCAAGCGCGCCGAGGAGCACATGAAGGGCATGGTGGTGCCCAGCACCTTGTTCGAGGAATTCGGCTTCAATTATTTGGGGCCGATCGACGGCCACGATCTGGATTCCTTGATCGATACCTTATCCAATATCAGAAAACTCGAAGGCCCGCAGTTCCTGCACATCGTCACCAAAAAAGGCCAGGGCTATAAGTTGGCGGAAGACGATCCCTGCCTGTATCACGGCGTGGCGAAATTCGACCCGGTTGACGGCGTGGCGAGCAAGGTAAGTGCCAAACCGAGCTATACGCAAGTCTTCGGCGACTGGCTGTGCGATATGGCGGCGGCGGATTGGCGCTTGGTCGGCATCACCCCCGCGATGCGCGAAGGCTCGGGCATGGTGCGCTTTTCCGAGGAGCATGCCGACCGCTATTTTGATGTGGGCATCGCCGAGCAGCATGCGCTCACCTTCGCCGCCGGTTTGGCGTGCGAGGGCTTGAAGCCGGTGGTGGCGATTTATTCCACTTT
Organism: Hydrogenophilales bacterium; assembly: GCA_016235775.1. Taxonomy (GTDB): domain Bacteria; phylum Pseudomonadota; class Gammaproteobacteria; order Burkholderiales; family Thiobacteraceae; genus RBG-16-58-11. The sequence continues at coordinate 5,639 of JACRIU010000009.1, read as the reverse complement.
CTTGCAACGCGCTTACGACCAATTGATTCACGACGTGGCGCTGCAAAATTTGCCGGTGATTTTCGCCATCGATCGCGCCGGACTGGTGGGCGCGGACGGGCCGACGCATGCGGGCGCGTTCGATTTGTCCTATCTGCGCTGCATTCCCAACATGACCGTGATGGCGCCGTCGGACGAAAACGAATGCCGGCAGATGCTCTTTACCGCTTTCACGCTCGATGCGCCGTCCGCCGTGCGCTATCCGCGCGGCAGCGGCGTGGGCGTGCAGATCGAGTCGGAGATGCAGGCGCTGCCGATCGGCAAAGGCATGGTGCGCCGCACGGGTGAGAAGATCGCGTTGTTGGCCTTCGGCAGCATGGTTCATCCGGCCTTGCAGGCGGCGGACGAGTTGAATGCGACCGTGGCCGATATGCGCTTCGTGAAGCCCTTGGATGAAGCGCTGATCAAACAGTTGGCGCAGAGCCACGACGTGCTGGTGACGGTGGAAGAGAACGTCATCCAGGGCGGCGCCGGCAGCGCCGTGGCCGAATGCCTGGTCAAACTGGGAATGGAAAAACGGCTGGTGCTTTTGGGCTTGCCCGACCGCTTCGTGGAACATGGCGACCCCACGCTGCTTTTGGCGAGTTGCGGGCTGGATACGGTAGGCATCGTAGAGGCGATAAAACGCAGTACCCGATCTCTTTACTCAACTATTGATCTTGCGTATACTGTCGCCAAATGAACGACTCCAGCAAGGATAACGCCATGAATCAATGTGAGAATCTGCCGATAGAAGACGTCCAGGCCAGGCCCGACACGCGCCGGATCGCGATCAACCAAGTGGGCATCAAATCGGTCCGTCATCCGGTGAAAGTCGCCGACAAAAGCGCCGGCGTGCAGCACACCATCGCCAACTTCAATATGTACGTGTACCTGCCGCAGCATTTCAAAGGCACGCATATGTCGCGCTTTTTGGAGATTCTGAACGGCTATGAGCGCGAGATATCGGTCGAGTCGTTCGAAGACATGCTGCGTCAAATGATGGTCAAGCTCGAAGCCGAATCCGGCCATGTCGAAATGAGCTTTCCCTATTTCATCAACAAGACCGCGCCGGTATCGGGCGTGCAAAGTTTGATGGATTATGAAGTCACCTTCACCGGCGAAATCGACAAGGGCGTCTATCACCAAACCATGAAAGTGGTGGTGCCGGTGACCAGCCTGTGCCCCTGCTCCAAGAAAATCTCCGACTACGGCGCGCATAACCAGCGCTCGCACGTCACCATCACCGCCCGCACCAACAGCTTCGTGTGGATCGAAGAAATCGTGCGCATGGCCGAAGAGCAAGCCTCGTGCGAAGTCTATGGCCTGCTTAAGCGCCCGGACGAGAAATATGTCACCGAGCGCGCCTACGACAATCCGAAGTTCGTGGAAGACATGGTGCGCGATGTGGCGGCTGTGCTGAATGCGGATAAGCGCATCGATGCTTATGTGGTGGAATCGGAGAACTTCGAATCGATTCACAACCACTCGGCTTATGCCTTGATCGAGCGGGATAAGACCAAACATTGATTCAGGTTTATTCAAAACAAAAAGGGCGAGAAATTTTCTCGCCCTTTTTGTTTTGAAGCCGTGGATTTAATAATTCTTGGTCAGCGTCAGCACCGTCCCCTCGCGCTTCATATCCAAACGCGACAAAAAGCTGTTGCCGAGCAGGGCGAAATCATCTTGCATCCCGTCCAGGATAGTGCCCTCGACGAAGTTGAGCGAAATATCCCCCACTTTTACGTTGTCGAAAACGACACGGTAGCTGCGCACCACGCCCGCCGCCGTGGACGAAGCGCCCAAACCCGCCTTGCGCAGGTCGATGCCCATGGATTGCGCGGTACGGGTGCTGATGGCGATGGTGGTGGCGCCGGTATCCACCATGAAACGGATCGGCCGTCCGTTGATGCTGCCCGTGGCGCTGAAATGACCGCCCCCATCCGCGGTCAGCTTGACCGTGGGTTTGGCGCCGTTGTTGCCGGAGGCGGTGGAAATGCTTTGCCCCATGCCGAGGGTTTGTTTCTTGCCGTCCACCTCGAAAGTGGCGGCGCTGGAGGTAGCGCTGATCAACTTCACGTTCTGGAGCGTTTGGCCCACCGCCATCACTTTCGCCGGGCCGCCGTTGATGGAGACCATGGCCTTGCCGTTGAACAGGCCCGCTACCTCGATATCGGTCGCGTGGGCGGCGCTCGCAGCAGCCAAAAGCCAAGCCACTCCGGATAAAATGTAAGATCGATTCACGCTCATGGATGCCCTCGTTTATGAAACCCGTTGCCATCTTTCGCCATAGCCCAACCGAAGGCCCAGGCTATTTTGCCACATTTCTTACCCGGCAAAATATCCCGCTGGAATTGATCAAAATCGATGCCGGCGACCCCGTGCCAACCGATGTATCGGCATATTCCGGCCTGGTCTTTATGGGCGGGCCGATGAGCGTGAATGACGGCCTGCCGTGGATAGCGTCAGAGCTGAGCCTGATCCGCGAGGCGGTGCGCCAGGATATTCCCGTGCTGGGCCATTGCCTGGGCGGGCAACTCATCGCCAAAGCCCTGGGCGGGGCGGTGACAAAAAATCCGGCTAAAGAAATCGGCTGGGGCGAGGTATCCGTCGTCGATCAAGCCGCCGCGCGCACGTGGTTCGGCGATGCGCCGGCTAAATTTCTTTCCTTCCACTGGCATGGCGAGACCTTCTCCCTGCCGCCGGGTGCGACACGCATTCTGGAATCGCCCTACTGCGTCAATCAAGCCTACGTGCTGGGCAAGCATCTCGGCATGCAATGCCACGTCGAGATGACGCGCGAAATGATTGAAACCTGGTGCGCGGCGGGGCAACAAGAGATGGCAGAGGCGAATAGCCCCGCCGTGCAAACAGCGGCGCAAATGGCCATCGAGATCGATGCGCGCGTGGCGGCGTTGAATGCGGTTGCCGCACAGCTTTATACCCATTGGATACAAGGTTTGAAGGCGTAGCGCGTGTTACGAGCACAGCAGCGCTTTTTATTTCTTGCCGCGTTGCTATTTGCGCCCATCTCTTTGCCAGCGCCCGCTGCATATACCCAAGGCCTGTTGTGGAAAATCGAGCGCGCCGGGCAGGCGCCCAGCCATATATTCGGCACCATCCATTCCGAAGACAGCCGGGTGTTGACGCTGCCCAAGCCGGTGCAAACGGTATTTGATGCGGCCAAGGGCTATGTCATGGAGGCGGTGCTCGACGCGAACGCGATGCAAACCATGCTGGGCGCCATGACGTTCAGCGATGGGCGTACGCTGCAACAAACCGTCGGCCCGGCCACCTATCAAAAAGCCGTGGCCGCCATGGCGGGTTATGGCCTGCCCGAGCAGGCGCTGCAAATGATGAAGCCCTGGGCGCTGGCGGTCACCCTCAGCCTGCCCAAGCCCCAAACCGGCGTGGTGTTGGACATGGTGCTGATGCAGCAAGCGACTGAGCAGGGCAAGCAAACCGCCGGCCTGGAATCGGTCGAGGAACAAATCGGCGTCTTGGATAAGCTGTCCCTGCAAGAGCAAACGATCATGCTGGAAGACACGCTCAGACATCTGCCGGAGATGGAGCAAATATTCGCCGACTTGCATGCGGCCTATCTGGCGCGGGATCTGGCGCGCTTGGTGCGGATCAGCGATGAAATGCAGGCGAAGGGCAATCGTGAGTTGGGTAAAAAAGTCATGCACCAGCTAGTCGATGTGCGCAACCGGCGCATGGTGGAGCGGATGGAGGCGTATCTTAAACCAGGCAATGCGTTTATTGCGATCGGTGCGTTGCATTTGCCGGGTGAGGCGGGAGTGTTGAAACTGCTGGCGCGGAAAGGGTATCGGGTAAGCGCGGTGTATTGATAAGTTTTGTTAAATATGAAGTCTCAAGTACCGTTGCATGCAAAAAATTAAGCGCAACAAGGAAAGACGGTTCCCTCCTTTGCAAAAGGAGGGGCAGGGAGGATTTGAAAGCGGTGGATATTCGCTGCGTCACGACAAATCTCCTTTTTTGCCCGCTGCTGCGCAGCGACCCTTCCGCAGCCAAAGGGAGAGACCTGCTGTATCCATGTGCGCCGATAAATAGCCTGCTCAGGCGAACTCTTCGCCAAATAGTAATGACCACGCGCTCCGATAGGCAACTTGATGCCGAGTCTCGGCCGACAGGCGCTGCAAAAAATTCCGGTGGTTCTGATCGTATTCAGCGATGCGGTAAAGGCGGTCTCCCCCCAAGTCCAAGGCAGACAAAAATCGTTTCGGATAAGCCGCAATCAGATCGCGCCATTCGGGCTTAAGGCTACTATCGTTTGCCCACGCGCGCGAATGCCGCTGGTTACTGAGCGGGTAGATCGACCCCGCATCGCCAAACGCAGTATCGAAAAACAAATTCGGGAAGCGTTTGATTAAGGTATCGACATACGCGGGGGAGTAGCGGGAAGCGCGTTCGATATAGCGTATTTGGGCGAGATGGCACCAGATCACCTTGGCCTTGGGATACTTTTCCAGCATGTTTTCCAGGGGCGCCAGCAGTGCGTCTTCTATCTCATAATGAATCTGGAAAGCCATGCCGGTTTTTTCAGACAGGCTAAACACGCGATGACCGATTGGGCCATCGATCGGTACGTTGACATCGCGATCCAACTCGCCGCGTTTTGCCTGCCGAGGCGAAGGGTAGTGGCGAAATTCAAATTCACCCAGCAGCATGATTTGCTTTGCCCTCGCGGCGGTTTCCTGAGCGTCGAGAAATTCATCCGGCGTTTCAGAAAAGGCCGGGGCTTGCCCGCCATTGCCGACAGGGATGAAACGGTCCGGATATTGGGCGAGCAATCGTTCCGACAAATTATCGAAACGAACCCCCTGCTTGAATTGACCTTTGCCGATATCGGCAGAAAGCGCCATCAGCCCGATGTTAAGTTGGTCCATGCTCTTCGCAACAAAATCCATATCGAGCTTCGTGGAATTGCATGAACTCTCGATGTCGATATACGGCAATTCGCCAGCGGCCAGAATATTTTTTAGGCGCTGTGCGTACCCTTCTTTCAGCTTTGAAAAGTTGGCAATAGTTGCAGCATTTCCCAGCTTGGGTAGGCAGGCAAGAAAGGGGAGGGCGCTGAATGTCTTGATCAGGCTGCGTCTGGAAAGCATATTGAATTATGGTGTCAGCTTGATTGGAGGGCAACTCGACTTATTCCAAAGTTATGTCGAGTCTGACCCCATTTGTTACTAATGGGCTGATTGATGGTGACGCTCTCGACGGTCTTGAGGTCGACCGTCTCCGACGGTGTGGCCCACGTTTTGAATAGGGCGTGCTCATCTGTGACGAAGACTAGCTGCGCGCCAAAGTCGCCAATTGCCTTTCTGTCTTCAGAGTCAGGAAGGTTGGCGCCTTGCTTGTTGATCCACCCGGCATTTGCGTTGCTGCAAAGCGCTACCAGCAACACCAAAGCAATCGTTTTCATCTCGGACTCACCTCGTGCGAAAAGAGAGAGGCATAACGTTTGAAGTAACCGGCGCCGGAGCGCGCAGCGCGGAGGGAACCACAACAGCGCAGCTGTTGGGGCGTCCGGTTGACTGAGGGGTTAGCCATTAAGTCTTCCGCGCTCACATTGGCAGACGCGATCATTTTTTGTTGTA